>JAHFJJ010000003.1 GCA_023245895.1 Candidatus Doudnabacteria bacterium | reverse complement strand
ACTGCTGTAAATGTTCCCGTCCCACCAGCCAAACCTGCCATCCGGCCCAAAAACCGACCTGCCCATAAAATATTCGGTCAGGCCAACGGCAACAAATACCAGCAGGCATGGAATTACTATCCGTTTGTATTTTCTTAAAAATTCCGTAAATCAATTTCCGTCATCATCTTTCCCTTTAGGGCGGTAGCCCATTTCAATATCCGCGCGCTTACCTTCGGAAACAGCCCAAGGGAACATACTGGCAACTTCGGCCTCTACGCCGTCGTCCCCGGAACTACTTTCAGTTTTCCCCTCCTTCTTCCTTCCATTGGATTCAAATTGTTCGGCCATAAATTTAAAAGTTTATTTAAATAATTATTACTATTTTATTATATAGGTTTTTGTTATAATATGTAAGTTATTTAGGGACTCCCAGAATACAACAACCAGATTCAAACTATTTGGAAGAGTGGCCGAGTGGTTTAAGGCACGGCTCTCGAAAAGCCGAGAGGGAGCAATCTCTCCGTGGGTTCGAATCCCACCTCTTCCGCCATGAACCACTCGCTGACTCGGGTATCATGGCACGCCGCATAGCGTGCAAGTACCGAGGCACTCAAGCATATCGGCCAGTGGTTCATGCCCTGATACCTGAATCACCGAAGGTGATGAATGGTTCAGGGGCAGATTCGTAAATTTTAATTAAAATGATTAAAGCAATAATTTTTGACTGTTTTGGGGTATTGTACCCTCAGGCCTCGGGAGATTTTTTTAAACGCCATAAAAACCTTTTTAAAAACAGCCCGGCCGCTTTAGATAAATTAAATTCACAAATTGACCTTGGGGAAATTACGCGCGCGGAATTCTTTAACGGGCTCCAAAAAATAACCGGAATGGACGCCCATAAAATCCAGGCGGAGTTTGACGAACAACTTTTTGTGGACGCAAAACTGGTAAAACTTATTCAAAAATTGAAACCTGCTTATAAAATTGCTTTGCTGTCCAATGCCGGGAAAGAAGAAATAGAAGTTATATACCGGGACAAGATTGAAGGGTTATTCGACGCAATAACTGTATCGTACGAAGTAAAAAGCGTTAAACCCGGGCCTGAAATTTTTTTAATCTGCACTAAACTTTTAAACGTTAAGCCCGAAGAATGCCTTTGCGTCGACGACAGCCAGAAAAATATTGAAGCGGCAAAAAAACTTGGCATGAAAACCATACCCTACCCTAATTTTGGCAAAATTCCTGCAGGACTTTTACTGCTATAGTTACTAAAATAAAAACCCTCCGACTAGCGAGGGTTTTTATTGAACTCTAAGCTTACAACTTTAACTCAAGCCGCGGCGGCTTTGGTCAGCGGGGGCCGCGCTTGGGCAGATGAGTTTTCAGGCAGGTATATTGTAAATTTGGAGCCCTGCCCGGGCTGGCTTTCCACCCCAACAAAACCGCGGTTGTCATCTAAAAATTTTTTTACCGAAGCCAGGCCCAAGCCCGTGCCTTTGCCAGGGGCTTTTGTAGTGTAAAAAGTCTCAAAAATCCTTTTTAAAACTTCCGGGCTCATGCCCATGCCGTTGTCTGTTACGGAAATTGCGACAAACTTTCCGGCAGTAGCATCAGGATCAACCAATTCAGCCGGCGGCTGTTCCCGCTTGACTTCCAACTTAATTACGCCGGGCTTCTGGCCTTCAAAAGCATCGCAGGCATTAACCACCAAATTCTGAAGCACATTAAACATTTGGGTGCGGGGAACAAAAATTGGAAAAGACTCTTTTACCCGGGCATATTCTAATTTTACCCCGGGTCTTCTTGTTGCTGCCTGCGCTTTCACTAACTTTTGCCAGTGCTCCATTGAAAAACGCAAGTCTATTTGCTCGGCTTGAGCTTTTCCTCCTTCAAAAGCCGCTTGCCAGTCCTTACAAATATCCAAAATTTTATTCGCGGCTTCTATTATTGACTCGCAATACCCTCGGGACCTTTGGTTTTCCAAAAAATTTTGTTCCAAATGCCTGGCCGCGACCAGAGCGCCCGACATTTCATCAACAGGCAGAAGCCTTAAAGCCATATCTTTTAACAGCCGCAGGCGGGAGCCGCGAGTTTTTGCTTTTGCCAATAATTCGGGCGGCAAGGCTTGTCCCGCGAATGCCGGTTCTCTTACCTGGGGAGTTATGGTTTCTTTTGCCAATATAAGCTCTATGGTGGATTGGGCTACTTGCGCAAAATCTTGGCAAGATTTAAAAATTTTTTCAATATCCTTTAACCCCCCTTCCGGCAACTCTTCGGGATTGGCATAAAGAATGTCAGAATATCCCATACAAACAGACAGCAAATTATTAATGTCATGGGCCGCCTGTCCGGCGGCCATGCTCAACTCTTGAAATAATTGCTCATCGGGTTCGCCTTCTGTGTTGGCTGCGGATTCATTTACAAGGCTTGGGCTCTCCACAGGGCCATGGGATATTGAGGTTGGTTCCAATAGTCCGGTTTCTGGCATACAAATAAACTTTAAGTCTTAATAAGTCAATAATACCCGCCTAAGCCAAAATTGGCAACAAGCTCCCAGCCTTAAGCTTCCCGCAAAAACTCACACGATGTAAGGGGCTTAGCCCTCTCTCTATTATTATTTTACGATGGTAAACCGTGGCATAGCCCTTATGCTGTTTGAGGTTGTAAGCTGGATAGCGCTGGTGGAGCTTTTGCATTAAATTATCGCGGTAAACTTTTGCGATTATGGATGCCGCGGCAATGGAAAGGACTTTGTTGTCACCGCTGATAATAGACTCCTGGGGAATTGATAAACCGGTAACCCTAAACTTGCCGTCAACTGCAAGTAACGAGCTGTCATTGCGAGGAGGCCAGTCCGCCTTAGGCGGATGGCCGACGCGGCAATCTTTTCCATTAGATAAGATTGCTTCGCTCGGATGCACTCGCTCACAATGACAAAGTAGTTGCTCAACCGCTTTCTTCATAGCCAACAAACTAGCATTATGGATATTTATCTCATCAATCACTTCCGACGAAACTTCCGCAATGCTCCACAGGAAATATTTTTTTATCAGCGCTGATAATTCTTCCCGCTTAGCGGGAGCCAAAAGCTTACTGTCTTTAATGCCAGCCGACTTTATAACTTTATGAACTTTAGAACTTTCAACTTGCGGCAAGGCAACCGCGGCCGCGACTACAGGCCCCGCAAGACATCCTCTGCCCACCTCATCGCAACCAATTACATATTTAAATCCTGATTTTATTTTTTTGGTTTCGTAGCGAAAATTCATTTGTTTGGTATTAAACAGACATATTAAAATCTGGTTTCACCATTAAATATGAAAAATTTGATGGAACACTAAACGTGCCTAATTCTTTTACGGATGTTCTCCACAAGCCAATTCATTAAATACTTCAACCGGTTTATTACCAAATCCTGCGCGTGCAAATATTCCAAATCCGCTCCGCCAAACCCGCGTTTAAATATAGACAAACGGTAAAAGCGATGGTTTTTTTGGTCCTCACGCGTCACGCCCCAAAAATTATACCTCTGCATTCCCCTGCGCTTTGCTTCTTTTATTGCCTCCCACTGGATGAGATACGCCCCCGGGTGTTTGCGCCCTTCGTCCGTGCTGGCGCCGTAATGGTAGGCGGCTTCTTTTCCGTAAAAAATTATAAAGCCCTGGGCTAAAAGTTTTCCGTCCAGTTCAGCGCTGTACAACAAAGCTTTTCCGGCATTGGCAAAAACTTTAAACTGCTCGTAAAAAAATTTGTAGGAAAACGGTACAAATTTTTGTCTTTCTGATGTTAAAATTTGCAAATCATAAAACTTTTTTACGTCCTCAGGGTTTTGTGAAGCGCTGATTTTTATTCCCTGCGTAATGCCTTTTTTTATTTCATAACGGGTGGCTTTCCTCATATTGGCCAAAAGTTGCTCTTCTGTTGGGGATAAATCCAGCTGCGAAGTAAGTTCAGCGTGTAAATGTATTGGCGCGCTAATAAAACCATACTTACTAAAAAGCGCTATAGAGAAGGCGTCGGACTTAAGCTGCGGTCTGACCCTGACAAAAACGCAGTTGTCGTATTTAGCCTGTTTTTTTACTTCGCTGATGAAACTTTTAACCAAATCCTCATCACGCCAATCCATAATCGGCCCGGCCGGCACGGTTAAGTATCTTCCCCTCTTGGCGTCTTCCACAACAGAGAGCATTACACCGGCCAAAACATCTTGCCGATAAAATCCTACGCGATGAATAGTGTTGCCCAAAGCCTTATGGAACTCGCCCCAATACCAGGACTGCAAAAAATTGGCCTCGGCGTGAAGGCTTAAAAAATCTTCCCAAACTTTTTGGTCTTGTATTATTTTTATGTTGGGGTCGTCCATCCCGTTAGAAGTTAGTAATACTATTTGGTAAAAATTAAAATTTAGACAAACTAAACTTACTTTATCCCGCTACGCTCCTAATAAGACTTCTAACGGAACCATGTATTTATTAAATAACAAATTCCTTCCGCCTGTTTTTGGCTTACGTTTATATGCGTGGGTAAATTAAGCATCTCTCTGGAAACATTTTCCGCCTTTGGGCAGTCGTGGTTATAGCTTGACTTGTCCGTATACTTGGCCGGAGCGACAGGAGCGTCATACCAAATATCAGAAATATGTATGCCGTAATTTTTTAAGTAGCTAATTAAGCCCTCGCGGTTTTTTACCAAAATCGGGAAACGAAGGTTGGTCGACAAAACGATTTTATCCGCCGAATATACTTTAGCAATATTAGGGCCCAGGTTATTTTGGTAAGTTTGCGCGATAGATTTTCGGTGCGCGATATTCTTATCCAAGTCCATAAAACAACCCAAAGCCAAACGGCACTGCCAAGCCGGCAGTTTACGCAAAACTATTTTTTCACTAGTACCCATAGGCTGTGAAAGCCAGCCCAGTGCCTTTAAAAATTTATGCTGTAATTTGCCCAAACCAATCGCGTACTCCTTCCTTATTTTATAAGTAAAGTTAGGGTAAAAACGGTCTTTCAGCCTGTGTTTTAAATTCACCGATGACAGAACCGGCAAAGGCACGTCCATGTATTTTTTATTCCTAACAATAAGGGCGCCGCCTGAAACCGCATCTATTATTTTATCCTGGCTAAAGGACAAAATTACAAAATCCCCAAAACTGCCCGCCTCCCGGCCGTTTTTATAAACCGCGCCAACGCTGTGGGCCAGGTCCTCTATTAAAAATACATTCCTTTGCCTGCAAACTTCGGAAATGCCTTCAATGTCGCAAGCGTAGCCTAAAGTATTTTGGATAATTACCGCTTTTATAGACGGATTATTTTCTACTGCGGCTGATAACTCCCGCGCGGAAAAATGCAAACTATTTTCCGCAATATCCAGATATTCGGTCTTTAAGCCTGCCTCGGCAATGGGCTGGTAAACCGCGTAACAAGTGTAGCCGTTTATGGCTACACAAGAGCCCTTGGAAAAATTTAAAACCTTCAACGCCAAAGCAATGGCTTCCCTGCCTTTGTATAACAACGTCACTTTGCCCGAATATCTATCGGCCAAATATTTTTCAAGCTTAATCTGGTCAGCCTTATTGCCTCCGCCAAACAAAGCCTTCATGGCAAAACTAAAAGTATAATTTGAACCTAAAGAATTAAAAACCATCTTTTTTTACGAAATTTAATATTTTTTTACTGACTAAGCCTGCGTGGGTAAGCTGCGGCGAATGGCCGGCTTCATCTATTACAAAAAATTCCGATCCCTTAATTTTTTCATGCATTAACTTGCCGTCGCTTAGCGGCGTGGCTTTGTCGCGCGCGCCCCAAATAATTAAAGTCGGCATGCTAATATTGGGCAAATGCGCCCGTAAATCAACTAAAATTAAATTCTTCATGGTCTGCCTCATTTCCACGCTGGCATTCTTATAATCCTTGGCCCCTGCCAATGCATACATAATCTTCCTAAGTATTTGGGACGAGGTAATTTTTTTGCCTAACCGGGCAACCGCGCCAAAAACCGCGCGCTTAGTTCTTATGAGCCAGCCCCTCTGGTATATTCCCGCGCTGTCTATTAAAACCAACTGTTTTAATTTTGCGGGATATTTTTCCGCAAACGCCAAAGCAATCCGGCCGCCGTTGGAATGGCCAATAAGGATGGCCTCCTGTTCTTGGCCAAGTTTTTCCTTTAACCATTCAACATAGTCGTGCAAAGTCCAAACTTTATCTGTGGCTTCGGTCAATCCGGGCACGTGAAGCATAACCGGTTCATAGCCGGCGGATTTAACTTTGTCCATAAATTCATCCCAAGCCCTGGTAGTGTAAGTCCAGCCGTGGATTATAAATATTTTTTGCATAAAATTAAAAATTTAGTGTGTCATCCCGAGCCGGGCTTTATAAGAATTTATGGCGAGGGATCCCTTAAATCAAGTTCTTTCCCTAATCTAAAATTTACTATCAAACTGTAAATTACTTGATAAACAACATTTAAGGGATTCCTCGGTCGGATGCACTCCCTCGGAATGACACACAATAGTAATTCAGCTTTTTATCAGCGTCCATTCAGCGATTTACAAACCCCACTCCTTCCTTCTATCCTGCCAAATTTTTTCGCGGCGGCACAACTTTTTAACATCATCTTTATTTAAAAGTAAGTGCTCCACAATCCCCTCCATAAACCTGGCGCCCTTAAACAAAACTGTTTCGCCGCCTTTTAGATTGGCTAATAAATAGCCTAAAGCTTCTTTGGGATTTTCAAATTTCTCTATATAAGTATTGGGCATCAAAAGTTTAAGCTTAGGGTAAGTATATTTAGAAACCCGGGGGCCCATTAAAATAACTTTGTCCGGGCTTAGCCAGGTTATAAACCCTGCCAATTTTTCATGCTCCTCCTTTTCCTCTTTGCCCTGCTCCAGCATATCCCCCAGCACCGCCCATTTAACTTTGGCCTGGTAAAACGCGAACATCTCCAGGACCGCGGCCATGCTTTGCAAGTTGGCGTTGTAACTGCTGTCTATTATTTTAATATTTTTTATTCCGCTAAAAAACGAACTCCTGCCCGGGGGCAAAACAAAATTTTGGAATGACAGGTAGACATTCACGCCCATAAATTTAAGCAGTTCCACGGTCTGGGCCACGGAATAAAAAGCTTCCTTAGGCAGCAGGCATTTAAAATTATAGGCCACGCCGCCAATAACAAATTCCGTGGTGTTTTCAAAAATCCGGTATTTTTTAAGCTGGCCGGCGTGGACGCTTTTTACCGGACACTTACAGCGTGTTGCCTGCTTTAACATAAGTTTTTCATCGCCGTTTAGCAAAACCAATGACTTGGTGTGTTCCAAAAAATAACCGAACTCGTGGGCAATGGCTTCATCCACAGTTTTAAATTTCCGCCAGCCCACGCTGGAATCAAAATTCATACTGTGCGTGCGGCCCACGCTCACCCACATGGTTACTTCCGGCTTAAGCAACTCTGCCAAAAACTTCCCTTCACCCGGACGGTCGCAGTCCGCCTCCACAACATAAATTTTTTCCGCGTAAGGTTTTTTTAACGCCTTAAGCGGAGCAGCCAAAAATAAATACGGCCACTCCCCTAACGTAAAGCTCTCGCGCTTTAAATTTAAAATATCAAACGGTATCCCAAAACTGCTGTTGGCGTGGTGCGAATACCTCGCGCGGTTTTTTAATTGCGACTCTATAAGGTGCAGCAGCGTTGTTTTGCCGTTAGAACCCGTAACCACAATAATTTGCGGCTTCCACACAGCCAACTGGATTTTGGCAAAAAACCTGAAATAATTCGCAACCAGAAAGTATAATTTGTATTTTAGCCGTTTAAGCATAGGATAATAATACCATTGCCCAAACTAAATTAAAAGGCTATACTATATGGGATTTTGCAATGGAATAAAGGGTTCCCAAAAATTCCACTAAGGTTTTCTTAAGGAATTTTTGGGAAGGACGAGCGCCTGCGGAGGGTTTGAGGAATCAGCTTCAGCTGATTCCGAAAGTCCGAAGCACGGCGCGAGGACGGGATGTAGTATACCGGTAGTACACACGCTTCGGGTGCGTGGAGACTGGGTTCGATTCCCAGCATCCCGACCATGAACCACTCGCTGACTCGGGTTCACGGCACAGCCAAATGCTGTGTCATGATTATTGAGTTATTTTACTTATCGGCCAGTGGTTCATGAGCCCTGTACCGGAGTCAGACGACTGGTACAGGGCCAAAGCTTCCAACCAAAAAAGACCGTGCCATACGCACGGTCTTTTTTGTAATAAAATTAGGCTGTCTTAGCCTTATTCTTCTTATCGGCTCCATTAGATTTGTCAGCACGTAAAAATAATTTATAATAGTCCAACCCCCTTGCTTCCGCTTCAGCAAAACGACTGTCAACTGTTTTCTCATATAACAATTTAGACACTATTTTTTCCAAATCCGAGGTGACGCCAAGGATTATTAACCCTCGCTCAGTGTCATTATTAAAAGTTGGTTTTTCCCGTCTTAATATTAATTCTGTCAAAAACTCTTCTGCTTTTTTGGCATTAACCGAAGGGCTGGAATCAAACTCATGCCACAAATCTCCTAATGCCCCACGAAAATCCCTAAGCTCATCTATAGCCTGCTCCGGCACAGAGCCGTTGCCGCTTTGGCTTTTGATTAAAGCTTCCAAGGTATTTATACCCTTTAAAAGCATTAAACGTTGTGTCTCAAACTTCCCAAAAGATTCCTGCTCCTCCCGGGATATTAAAGTAGGCCCCTCTGCTTGCGGAAAGCCAACTTCCCTGTTGCTAAATAAATTTCGCCATTTCATATAATCTATTTTACCACAGAAAAAGCCTTCCTAAGATAGGAAGGCTTTTTCTGTAATATTTATTAATTACTGGGTTTTTTCATCTGAATTTCTTGCTGTACTCGCAGTTCATATGCGTTCATTCGGTCTTGCTGAAATTTGGTAAAGGCATAGTAGAATAAACTAGTTATGATTCCTATTACAATCGCCGCTATAGCAAACGCTTTTCCTTTAGACTTTGTTTTACGAATTTGGAAAAGGGCAATTGACGACAAAGTTGTACCAACTATCGCGTACACAACAGCCGGGCGAAAAACAAAGCTTTCCAAAAAAACCTCATGAGCCATAGGCTCTGCCTTATTTTGGATTAGCAGAATAAGGCAAACCCCAATAACGGGCGGAAGACACACAATAAAACCAACCAGGGCAAACAGATTATGTTTTTTAGGCGGTAAAGGTGGTGGGTTGGTTTCCATATTATTCTTTTGCCTTTCGACTCACTCCGTTCTCTCAAGGCACCCGACATTCTATTATTGGCCGAAGGCCACGAGCGAAGTCGAATGGTGGACCCTACCGGATTTGAACCGGTCGCCTCTTCCATGCCATGGAAGCGCTCTACCAAATGAGCTAAGGGCCCTTGTTGAATTGCTTAGATATTTTACTCTTTTTTACCTAAGTTATCAAGGGCTTACTGGTTTATATTAACTACTTGCCCATCCGGCAAAGTCACCTGATAACTTCCCTTAACCCCACTCCCCTGCTGGGACTTGTTCTGCGGCGGAGCCATAAGCTGTTTGGCTCCCTGGATAATGCTTTGGAAGTCTTTGACCTGCTGCTGGAACTGCGGCAACAAACCGGTTTTGTTTAAAATCCAACCGGCTATAATAATAACCAGCGCTATGCCAACCAAATAACCAAACGCCCCAAACATGCCGTTAAAAAACGACCGCCATATCCCCGGCTGTTTTTTATTTTTTATTTCCGTTAGGCTTTGGTTTATGCCGGAAAGGTAATGTTGTAATTCAGGTTCTATCATATTTTTATTTTAAGGCTTCAAACTCCCCTATTTTTTTATTTTTCTTTACATTATCTGCCGTAAAAAATTTGCCGTTCATTGCTATGTAAACGCCGGTAGGCAAAGTTTGGACAAAGGCCAAAGCCGCGCCCATATTAAACAAACCGTCAGAGCTTCCAAATTTATAAGGAACCATAGCTCTTGTCAAAACTATGGTTTTACCCTTAACGCCCCCCCCGAGAACCTTAGCCGTATCCACCATAGTGTCTGTCCCGTGTGTAATTAAAATTCTGTCTTCAACAACTTTTTTGCAATTATCCAAAATAATTCCCCTGTCAGCATCTGTCATATTCAAACTGTCTATCATCATTAGCGTCCTAATATCAACCGAAAGTTTACATCTGCCTAAATTCAAAATTTCCGGCACGTGAGTTTCTTTAAAGACTAATTCAGCCGAAATTTCATTGTATTCCTTGTCAAAAGTACCACCGGTAACAAAGATTTTTATTTTCATAGATATAACTTAAGAGCTTGGTTTGATTTAATTATAGCAAAATCTTTAAATTCTCTGGTGCCCTCGGAGGGAATCGAACCCCCATCTCATCCTTAGGACGGATTTGCTCTATCCATTGAGCTACGAAGGCAAAAATTTGCTTAAGAAACTCTGAAAATTATAACACAAAAGCCAAGCTTATGTTAGACTTAATAACGTGAGTCCAAAAACCTATGCCATCCCGGAATTTTTAGGGCTGTAAAAATATCCGGGATCCAGAACTTGGCTTATATACTGGATCCCGACTCTCGGATGCACTCGGCCGGGATGACACACTAAGGGTTTTTGAACTTGCGTCTAAATAAAGACGCTGTTAAGTAGTTTTTCATTATTTAAATGATAATTTAATCATTTTGTCAAATAAGCACCTCGATGTTTGAAAAAAAGATAAACAAGCTGAACATTGCCCAAATCTTCTTCCTGCTCTTTTTGGCAAGCCTTTTTTTCCCTATCCGCTATGTCTTCCCTACCAAGGAAGCCTTCCAAACTGGGGCTTATTCGGATTTTACCTCTATTTCCTTATATTTAAGCGATATTTTCTTAATTTTGACTACTTTATTCATTTTACCTCTAAAAAGTAGTAAACTGAGCCAAGAAGACCTAAAAATAGCAAATCTCGGATTACCGATATTTTTAATTTGGCTTATTTTAGGGATAATTTTTAAACTAAGAACAAACAGCTCACTTAACTACTGGTTCCTCTTAAAATACCTAGAACTAGCTGTTTCATATGGAACAGCTTATTACTTATTTAGTAAAACAACTATAAAAGGCTTATTTTTGAAGAGTTTTGTCTTTTTTGCGACTTTTGAGTCAATTTTGGCACTTTGGCAGTTTTTTAATCAAAAATCCTTAGGTTTGGGCAAGATAGGGGAGCAAGTGCTTTCCCCACATCTACAGGGTATAGCAAAGATTGTTTCGGATGGAACAGCTTACATTAGAGGGTACGGAACTTTTCCTCACCCTAACTTGCTATCTGCATTTTTGGTAGTTGGCGTATTCTTTTCAATTTACCTTTTAATAAACTCTAAAAATAAACTTTTATACAACCTGGCTATATTAATTAACACCCTTGGCCTAACTGTTACCTTTTCAAGGGCGGCTTATTTAGCATTAGCGATAGGACTAGTCATGTTTTTCTACTATACCCTTGTCATTGCGAGGAGTGCATCCGACGAAGCAATCTCACACCAAAAAAAGATTGCTTCGGTTGCACTCGCAATGACAGCGATGGCCATCTTGGCTTCATTCATCCTTTTCCACCCCTACCTTTCAACGCGCGCGACAATAAGTGATAGTGCCTCTCTAGAAAGAATCTTTTACGCGAAATTAGGGCTACAAATGATAAAAGAAAACCCAGTCTTTGGCATTGGGATAGGGGAGAGCGTGCTTCACATGCAACAATTTAGCTATTTAAGGCTTTGGCCATGGCAAATCCAGCCTATTCACAACTATTTCCTGCTTGCCGCCGCCGAACTAGGCATCCCCGGCGCGTTAATCTTAATCTCCATTTTCCTTTCTCACCTTTGGGGTCTGGTAAAAAAATTAAAGTCCCCGATTAGCTTTGAGCTTACTACCTACTACCTACTATTTACTACCATCCTCTGCGCCTTCCTCGTGCTAATGCAATTTGACCACTACTTCTACACCCTCCAACAAACCCAAATGCTGCTTTGGGTTATTTTAGGAATCATCGCCGCTGAAACAAAAAATCCCCAAGGCGGGGATTAGTATTTGTGTCATTCCGAGCGAGTGCATCCGAGCGAAGCAATCTATAAATTTGAGATTGCTTCGTCGTCCCGTCCTTTTGATGCAAAAAGGGCGGGACTCCTCGCAATGACATATTTTTTACTTGTGATACTCCTTAGCTGCTAAAATCGTACACGCACGATACAACTGCTCCTCAAGAATGACGCGCGCCATGTTGTGCGGAAATGTAAGAGGGGAGAGGGAAATAGAATAGTTGGAATATCTTTTTAAAGAAGCATGCAGGCCAATGCCGCTGCCAATTACAAAAACTAATTCCTTGCCTAAGCCGCCTGTCCTTTGCAAAAATTCCGCAAACTGATGAGAACTTCTTACTGTGCCTTTTTCTTCCAATAAAATTACAATTCCGTCTTCCGGCAATTGTTTAATTATTTTTTCCGCTTCTTTTTCTTTAGTTTTATCTACATCAGTGCCTTTAAAATAGGGGACTTCCAACAGTTCTACTATCTTAATTTTGGCATAGGGCTTCATCCTTTTTAAATATTCCTGCTCCAATTCCAAATACGCTTTCTCCTTAAACTTTCCTAAAGCGATAATACGAATCTTAAACATAAAATTATCATAAACTTTATAGGTCTTGCCGTCCAGTAATGGTGTATAACTTGTTTGACTGATTATAGGCCGGGTATACAATTAAAGTAGCCCCTTAACAAGGTAGGTCGTGGGAGTAGAGCAATGGTCACCCTACTACTTAGGGCAAAGTACCATGCAAATCTAACCTGCATCTAGTCAATAGGAGGCTACATGTATGTTCGAAGATAGTTTGTTAGGCAATAAACCGCGGGACTGGAAATCAACAGGCCTGTCGGCATTGGTCCATCTCGCCCTTGCCCTGGGGCTGATTGTTCTGCCGCTCGTATTTTACGACGACATGACAACTCAAGTTCTCCAGGCGAGCGAACTGAAACTGCCCCTTCCTCCTCCGGGCCCGGCGGTAATTAAAACCGTACCGGTCCCCGGAAGCGCCAGACCTAAACCAACACCAACCAATCCGGGCGGGCTCACAACGCCCACAGAAATTCCAAAGATAATCGTAGCAAACGACCTCCCCACAATCGGTGACTCACCTACGGGACCCGGTATAGTTGGGGGAGTACCGAACGGAACTCCGGGAGGCCCCGGAATACTCTTAGGCGACTTGTTTGGACCAACCAAACAAGCAGCACCTCCGCCTCCGCCCCCTCCGCCGGTTGCCCCACCCCCTCCACCCCCTCCGGCACAAGTCCAAAGAATTGGCGGAGATGTCGCGCAGGCTAACTTGATTGACCAGGTCAAACCTGTCTACCCGGCTTTGGCAAAAGCAGCACGCGTACAGGATTACGTGATGTTGCAAGCGACAATCAACAAAGAGGGGATGATTGAGAACCTCAAAGTTCTGCACGGACATCCCTTGCTGAACGATGCGGCCATCTCAGCCGTCAAACAATGGCGTTACAAGCCCCAAATGCTGAACGGCCAGCCAATTGAAGTTATCACCACAATCACGGTGAACTTTTCGTTCGCGCAATAGGATTATTGGTTGAATAAACCAAAGCGCGAGTTCCACCCGGGGCTCGCGCGCTTTTTTATACAGCTACTATTGACAATTAATTAATAAAATGCCATAATATTTAGCTAAACACTTCATGCCTAAATATAATTTTATATTTTTGTATTTAGTATCGAGAGAGTTTAGACAGAGATAGTGGGTTGCTCGGCCCAAAAACTTATAGTGGAGGAAAACTCAATGTCAGGAAAAAAAACTTTGGTACTAAGTGTGTCGTTCTTTTTAGTCGGGATGTGGGCGCTAAGCCCTTATTTTCCCGGAAAATGCCTCTGGTTTCAGTTGCCGGGAGAAAAAATCTTCTGCTCGACAGTCGGCCCTGATGACTGGAGCGCGTACTTCGGGGTTAAAGGAGAGGGCGGAAGGGTAGTAGGCCGCGGAGTAAAATTTTTAGTTTTGACCACCGCGCAAGCCGAAATCCAAAACCTTGAACCGCTGGGGCCGGGCATGGGTCCTCGGGACACCTGTTCGCTTCGGGCAAGCACTCAGGTAAGGTGGGTAGGGCAGGCTTACGACAACTCAAAATCTTTGGTGAGCGTACTGTCCGTCCCAGCTCCTAACTCCTGTCCTGTCGGGGCTCTGGTGGTCCCAAAAAACTCCACGGGCCTAATCGGAATCGACTCCGGCTTAATGGTATTACTCTCAGGGTCAGCGCTGGAGACTGAACAGACAGACCTCCCCAGGATAAAAATTATAATCCGAGGGGCAGACTCGCCCAAAGAAAAAGATCCTGGCTTGTAGTTTTAATCCCGTTCAGGCAACAGCCTGAACATACTAGCACGCAAGTTCCATCCGGAATTTGCGTGCTTTAATTTATATATAAAAACAAACACCGTTATCCAAAATATAAAATATCGGTTAAACAACCTTTTACAAAGTCTCCACCTTACTAGTATTATACGCGGCCGCGTGTTATACTAGTATTAAATTTTATGTCAAAAAAGTACGGGACATTTTCATCTGTATTGCTAAGTGCCATAGGCGACGCTACGGGGTTTTTCACCTGGCCTTTGGAGTATTCTGACTCTTGGAGGCGCGAGCAGTTAAAAAATTACAAGAGCAAAAAAATTTATGATACCTTACACAACCTGAAGGCCCGGGGGTTAATAAAAAAAATTAGTAAGCACGGGAGGCATTTTATTGAACTCACTAAAAAAGGCGAGATGGAAACCTTGTTTTTAAAAGCGCACTTGTCGAGAAAGGAAAAAGGTAAGTGGGACAATAAATGGAGGTTGGCGGCATTTGATATCCCCGAAGAAGCCAAAGATAAACGAGACAAGCTCAGAAGGCTCCTAAAAGAAAATAACTTTATTAAGTGGCAGGCCAGTGTTTTTATCAGCCCCTATCCGTTAAACCGGGCGGCTGTTGAGTACTTAAAAGAAACCGGTTTAATTGAGTTTATACACTTAGCAAGAATAGATGAGTTAGATGACGATACCGATTTAAAACGAAAATTTCAACTAGCATAGTGCGCGGCCGCGCACTATGCTAGTAAAGTTTTTATCCTTTATCTTTATTCTTATTTAATGTAAAATTTATAAAGTTTGGGCCTGTAGTAAAGTGGTATTACGCGGCATTCGCATTGCCGAGGCGGGGGTTCGATTCCCCCCAGGTCCACCATGAACCATTCACTCCGTTCAGGTTCATGGCACGCCACCAGCGTGCTAATGGAAAGTGGGGTGAATGGTTCATGCCCCGTACCGGAGTCAGACGACTGGTACAGGGCTGGACACAAAGAATCAAATGACTATAAAATTTCATTACGTTTACATACTCAGAAGTCTTAAAGATAAGCTATTCTATATTGGCTACTCTGATAATTTGAAACAACGATTTATAGACCATAATAAGGGTAAAAATATATCAACCAAAAATCGCAGGCCTCTCGAGCTGATATTCTACGAGGCTTTTGGATCAAAGGAAGACGCCTTACGCAGAGAAGCGTATTTCAAAACAACAAAAGGTAAGGTGACTTTAAAACAAATGCTTAAAGAATTTCTGAAATATTAATCATGTTTTATTTCTATATCCTCAAATGCAAAGACGGCACACTTTATTGCGGCAGCGCGAAAGATTTAAAAGCGCGGGAATTGGTCCATAATTCGGGAAAAGGATCCGCCTACGTTAGGAGCAGGGGCGGCGGAAAAATAGTTTACTCTGAACCGTTTAGGTCTTGGGGCAAAACATTGAGCCGGGAAGCGGCGGTAAAAAAATTATCAAGATTACAAAAACTTAGCCTGATTAAAAGCAATGGACTCAGCAAAAGCCTGGGACGAAGTAAGCGCTAAATTTAATACTTACAAAAAGAAAGCCTATGCCGGAGCCATGGACAACGTGCTCACGGTTTGGCCGGTGTTTTTACAATACATAAAAAAGCACATTAAAAATACAAAAGGCGCCCGTGCCCTGGAATACGGTTGCGGCACCGGAATGTTTTGCGGGCAACTTATTAAAATGGGCTTTGAGGCGGCGGGAGTAGATGTTTCGGCCAAAATGATAAAAGTTGCCAAACATCATTTAGGCAAAAAGGTCCAATTTTTTGTTGGCGACGAAAAAAAAGTTTTATCAGACATCCGCTTAAAAGGAAAGTTCGACTTGATTTGCGGAATTATGGTTTTCCAGTTTGTGCCAAATGTAAAAAATTGCTTTAAAACTCTCTCACAAAGCATGGAAAAAAACGGCCAGATAATTTTTGCCGTCCATGACCCTAAAATTCTAAAGGTAAGAAATATAAAAAAGAACTTCCGCGCCGGCGGGAGCGGACAACAAGTGCCGATTTACATTAGAGACGCCAAAGCTTACGACAAAATATTTAAGAATTTAGGCTTTAAAAAAAGGCTTGAAAGCCACTTAGACTATAATCCCAAATTTTTAAAGCAATATGGAAGTAGGCTAAAAAAGAAAGTCCCCAAATACTTAATTTTAGCCTATCAAAAAACCTAAAAAGCCCAACCGGGCTTTTTTTAAACTCTGTAACATTTCGGGCTGTTGGTGTATTATCCTTATGTAATAATCGATATTACAAAATTCATATATGAATCCAGAACAAGAACGAATACTTGTAAAAAAGGCGCAAAGCGGCGACCGGGAAGCTTTGGGCCTGTTATGGGATAATATTACGCCAAAGCTTTTTGGCTATCTTATTAATACTACGCGCGATAAAGCGCTGGCCGAAGACTTGCTTCAGGCAACCTGGGTTAAAGCTATTGAAGCTTTACCCGGCTATAAACCGCGCGGCATACCGGTAAGCGCCTGGCTTTTTGCCATAGCCAGAAATGAATGCCGGCAACACTGGCGCAAAGGCGAGCGCGAAGTGCCTTTTGACCCGAGCCTGCACGACGCGCCGGCAAAAAATACTAACGAAACCGAAAATACCATATTGGTT
This sequence comes from Candidatus Doudnabacteria bacterium, assembly GCA_023245895.1. Taxonomy (GTDB): domain Bacteria; phylum Patescibacteriota; class Doudnabacteria; order UBA920; family UBA920; genus PALSA-1336. Next base: position 66,495 of record JAHFJJ010000003.1, on the reverse strand, counting down.
GAGCAGGCGCTTGAAAAACTTTCCAACGAAGACCGCGAACTGTTAAGACTGCGCTACATTGCCGATTTGCCGCACAACCAGATTGCCAAAATTTTAAATATTAATTTTGTAGCCGTCCGCGTCCGCCTGCACAGGGCTTTAGCGCGCGCCCAAGCTGCCTTAAAACCTTAAATCTATGAAAACTTACACAATCCAAGACTTGCTTGTCGAGTGGGGGAAATCCCAGCATCAAATTCCGCAAAGCAATCTTGAACTAAAAAATAAAATTTTGGCCAACTTCTCCATAAATCAAAGCTTGGGAACGCATAAGAAAAAAAGTTTGCGAACTCCTTGGCTTTCATTATTGCTGGCCGGCACGGCTGCTTTTATTTTTTTCATGGCGCCGGGCAAGCCAAACTTTGGGACTTATAAGGCAGCTCCGTCTACTTCCCAAAGCGACGGCTCACAAGAAAATACTGTTCCTGTTGCCAAGCAGGGAACGGCTGTTGATGCTTCACCAAACCCGCTCGCCAACATGATCCAGCCTCAGCCATACGAGCCCAATACCTCGCAAATACCTAACACCCCGGGAACGCCCTTGATTTCAGGCGTCATGCCGCCTACTCCCTCTCAGTCAGAATTAAAAATACCGAACAAGCCTTCCATACAGGCCAAACCAATTCCAGTGCCTCCCTACAACCCCGAAGTCGCGGACCGATTTAGGAGCCCCCAAATACCTTACCCGCCCCAGTCCGAAGTGCCCAGCACGGATAACCGCGAGTTTTTAAAAACCAGCTACTCTGCGAGTGTACTTACCCGCAAAGTGCAAGATTTATCCAACAGCATACAAACAGCCATTCGCGGCTTTGGCGGCAGGGTTGACTTAAGCAGCAGTTCAAACAAACTTGGCTACATAAGCTTTGTTGTGCCGGCGGATAAGTTCAGCGCCTTTAGCCAGCAAATTAAAAATTTGGCGGGAGAACGCTTTTATAAAGAAAGCATACAAACAGAAAATCTTCTGCCGCAAAAAAAGAACATTGAAGCCGACCAAAAAACAGCCGGTGACGAGCTTAGCCAACTCAACGCCGAAAAGGCAAGGCTGACAAAAAACCACAACCTGGTTGCCGGCTCAATCCGTTCGCAAATAAACTCATACTCTGCCCAGCTTACGGCGCTCCAAAACCAAAGAGCTGACAACCTCCAACAATACCTGGACATTCAAGCCCAAAAACAAGTCCTACAAAACGCAATTCAAAGCTTGCAAAACAATTTGGCCCAGGAAAATGATAATTTCGCCAAACAAATGGCTTCCGCGGATTCCTACATCCAAAACGCGCAAAATAATTTACAAGCCGCTAACCAGCAAAACGGCGACCTGCTTGATACAGTCGCCACTGTCCACGGGACTATAACGCTTAATTGGATTAATATTTGGGAGCTAATTAATTTTTATGTTCCCTTATACTGGATTGCGCTTGTCCTGATTCTCGGAGCAATTACTACATTCTTCTTCCGACGACGCTCCGTACTTGTACTGCCTTAAATCACCTAGAGAACTAAAACCCTCCTCTGCCAGTTGGCGGGGGGAGGGTTTTATTTTAACCCAGTAACCATTCGCGCGCCTGTCCGCCTCTGGCGGGAATAGTTACCGGGTTATTTACTATGGCTTAACCAATTTATATAACTCATCTTCCATTTCAAAAACCTGTGTGCCGCGCATTGGACGGGGGCGGGCGAGGGAGTTGTGGACAATTTTTTCTATTTTGCCGGGGCGGGAAGACATAACCGCAATGCGGTCGCCGAGCTCAATGGCTTCGTTAATGTTGTGGGTTACCATAATTACCGTAGGTCTGCTTTCCTGCCAGACGCGCAAAAGCTCTTCGCGGAGTTCTTTGGCAATAAAACTGTCCAGGGCGGAAAAAGGCTCATCCATAAATAAAAGCTTAGGCGATGTGGCAAAAGCGCGAGCCAAACCCACGCGCTGTTTTTGCCCGCCCGATAGTTCTTTAGGATAGTGGTTGCTGTATTTTTCCAGACTGAAAGCCTTTAGCTGGTCAGTTACAATTTTACGGATTTCATTTTCAGGAAACTTCCTGGCCACCAACCCTAAGCCTACATTTTGTTCCACCGTCAGCCAGGGCAACAGCGCGAATTGTTGGAAAACAAAACTTATGTCTTCTGCTTTAAAGCCCTTAGAGTAAGAAAGTTCGCCACGGAAATCTTTATCCAGGCCGGTCATAATCCTAAGCAAGGTGGACTTGCCGCAACCGGAAGGACCCAGCAAGACAAAAAATTCGCCCTGCGGGATTTCCAAATTAATATCCGCCAAAACTTCCTGCTTTTTACCGGCAAAATTTTGGAAAGATTTATATAGGTTTTTTACACTGATTGCGGTGTCCATATACTTTATCTACAAGGGGAATCCTTGCGCTGCGCAAGGATTCCCCTTGTATGGCTACTCCTCGCTCCTCTTATGGCTCCATTCCAAAAGCGGCAACCAAATTAGCTTGTTAACGCAAAAAATTAAAAGCAGAAGGCCAAAAATGCCCACCGCGGTCAGAACGGGGTGTAAAGAATTATTTTGAAAAAAACTGCCCAAGCCAACAGGGTGGTTAACAATAATTTCCGTAGCCACCAACGCTTCCCAGCCTTCACCCAAACCAATAATGGAACCGGTAATAAGCCCGGGGAGCGATGCAGGCCACAAATAATATTTTAAATAATCCTTTCCTGAAAGCCCGTATACCGTAACTACTTCCTGCCATTCGGACTTTAAAAGCTTGAGCTGTGACACGACTGTAAAAAATATTGGCCAAATAATGGTAATAACCAAAAAGAAAACAATGGTCAGCTCGCTCTTGCCCCAAAGCAAAGTAACCAGAGGCAAAAGGGCAAAAGTGGGAAAACTCTGCAAGACATCAAACACCGGCAAAGCAACCGAGGCGCGCCTGCCATGGTAAAAACTTACGGCCAACAGCCAGCCTAAACCCGCCGCAATGGCGTAAGCAAAAAACAAACGTCCCACGGAAATAAAAACATCGGCAAACAACTCTCCCGTGGCCAGCTTAGCCGCTTTGGAAAACAACAGGAAAAACAAAAATGGCAAAACCACAATTACCAAAGTCAAAACCAAATGACCCAGGCTCTTGTAGACTCCGGTGCCAATGCCCATATGGCGGACGTGATGAGATGGATGTGTGGGTTTCATGCCCGGTATATCAACATTCAATTCCAAACGTTTTTTAAATGTTTGAAAAGAATTTAATTATAATAAAATTTTAGTTACTAAAAGATGAGGAACTCTTTAAACCCGTTTGACAAGCTCTGCTTAACTTTATAGAAAAACTTGCTTTAAAACGACAATACCTTTTCGCTCAATACGAGTAGCTACCGCAGGCAGAGCTTATTGAATGCTGTATTACCGGGCATGCTTTAATTATAGCACCAAATTATTTTCTTTTTCCAAACGTTTAGATTCTTTCCAGGCAAGTTCGTAAATGGTTTTCATGGCTTCGGCAATTTCCTTGCTTTCTATAATAATACCCAATTTTTCTTTCCAGGAAGCTATCATAACTTTGTTGTCGTAAATATTTATTTCCGGAGAAAAGTAGACTTTATTTTCCGGCACCAAAGCGGATTCGCGCGCTTCTTCTTTATCTTTATCAGCCCGCTCCTTACCCGCTTCATTGGAAGGGATAATTGCGCGAATGTGTATGCCTTTGTTAGTCCTGCGTTTATAATACTTTGGGAAGTAATCGGGCAGGGCCGCGTGCATTTCATTTACATTCGCGTAAGCCCTTATGGTTTCATGCGAAGTAAGCGTGTCCTCGTAAACTTCCTCCACTCCTGCCGTGCCTTCATAAAATCTTACTTTGGGCCTGTCGGCAACATTATGCATGGACTTAAGCTCAGGAATAACCCCTTCGGCTTGTTTTAAATCTTTCTGTTTTTTTTCTATTTCTAACTTTACCAAATCTAAAATCTTGTCCGGCGATTCAGCCACGTACTCCTGCAAAGGCTCCTTGCCCGAAACGCTCACCAAACCTTTGGCAGTCAAGGAAGAAAGAATATCATAAACCGTTGTGCGGTTTATATTTGAAGACCTTGCAATAGGCGACACGGTACGCTTTCCAAGTTCCAACAAAGCCAAATAAACCCCAGCCTCTTTTTCGGAAAGGCCTAAACCTACCAGGCTCCTATAAATTGGCGAATCTATTTTAATCATATTCCTATTATATATGATTATTCAGATTGTGTCAATAACTTTCGACAAAATATTAAAATATATAAATTTGGCTTTATTTAAAGCAAATTAATACTATAAAATTGACGTTAATTATTGACAATAGTAAATATTTATGTTAATATATCAAGTTAAAACAAAAACCCAAACCACTATACCACAGGAGGACAAATGCAAACTCAGGGAGCCAGTTTCAGCGCAGAGGTCTTGTACGCCATTATGGTGGCAATGGAGGCGGTTAAGGTGCTGCCCGACGTTCCTTTCAATACTTGCGAATACACTATACTGCCTTTCCTAGATTTGATGGAAATCGAGAGTAAAAATGCCGGAAATGAAAATTGCTTTTGGGTCAGCTTTAGCATCAACCTGACGACTGGATCTTTCCACTACCAGGCGGGCGGCGACCACGGACATTTTAAAATTCTGGTCATCTTGGCCCATGAAAGATTTTATTCCCCGTTTGGCATTCTCTCATTTAAAGAAAACGACGAAAAAACTAACATCTTTTTCGTGACGGAAGAAAATTTTCAAACGGAGGAAAAAGAATTTCGAATCATAATCAAAAAAATCTGACCTAAGGCGTCCGGCCATGCAAACAGGAAACACCCCGGACTAAAAATCCAGGATTGCTTATTAGAAAAACCTTTCTGCTGTCCTTTGACACGGAACGATTTTCATGATACATTTAAAGGCTTCATTTAGGCCGGTTGTTAAAATATTTACCTAAAAGAGCGCCTTAAAAAAACCAAAACACCATTAGTACTAGGAGGACACAATGGCAACCAGGACTGTAGACGACATACTGAACGAGCTCCGAGCCGCTTTACGGCTAGCAGACAGTCGGTACCAGGAACTGCTGACTGTTACAAAGCTTCAAAAGGCAATGGAAGCTTCTTCTGCGGAAGAAAGGCTCGAGGCCATAGCCACGCTTATTGCCAGCCTGTTCCGTGACGGTGAGAAAATCCAGGCCACAGGCTTAAATGAAATACTGGACGGTCTCGCGCTGAAAACTGTAGTCAAAATTATCGGCAACGGCATTTCAGGCAAGGATCTCGCGACCATTCTCGGCCTTCCGAGCGAAGAAGCAGCGCGCCAGTGGGTTTTCAGGAGAGGGCTAAGGCTTGCCCCTCCTCATAAATCTACGTAATTCGCCAACAACAACGCTAAATACAGGCCAAATTCAAAAAGGCACCCCACACGGAGTGCCTTTCTTTTTTTATTTATATGCTATGTATCATCTCTATCTTCGCGCCTAAACTTTTCAGCCTTTGCACCACATTTTTCGTAGCCGCGGTTTATTTATCTCACCTGCAAAGCTAAATTGTGCAACTGTTTAAAATTAGCTTTATGTTTTTTAAAATTTTCCAAGCTAAAATTGTAAAAATTGATTCTCATAATTTTGCCGTTTTTGCCATAGTCAATAACCACATTGTCGTCAATGTCGCTGTCTACGCTCTTGCCGGCCTGAAGCTGCCAAGACAACACCTGACTCTCCTTGTCATATATAATTTTTGCCTGTTGTTTCTTCATAAGTACTTTTTTACTTTAGACGTATCAATAATCGTAAAAATTTTAAATTTGTTTTCCCGAACTTGTCCGGCTATAAGCAATAGCCTGCGTTTACCTTTAATTAAAACTGCTTTCTTAAGTATTAAAACCCCTTTTGAGTCTACTGAAATTTTGGTTGGGTTGGAGACAGCTTCCTCTACCAGCTTAATTGAAATATTACGTTCTTTTATCCTTTGTCGGGCATGGTTGGTGAGTCCATAGTCCATATCTACTTTCATATTAGCTCAAAAAAATGTTAAAGTCAAAAAATTATATGCTGTGTATCATTTCTATTTTAGCGCCCAAACTTTTTAAACGTTGGACCAAATTTTCGTAACCTCTATTAATAGAGTAAACATTGCGCAAGACAGATGTGCCTTTAGCCGCCAGCATTGCTATTAAAATAATAGCGGCGGGCCTAAGGGCGGGAGGGCAAATGACTTCGGCGCCGCGAAGTTCGCTTACGCCTTCTACATAGACCCTGTGGGCGTCGGCCAGAATAACATTGGCGCGAAGTTTATTTAGTTCAAGATAGTAGATGGCGCGGTTTTCGTAAACCCAATCGTGGATTAAAGTTGTGCCCTTAGCCTGGGTGGCAATGGGGACAAAGAAGGGGAGGTTGTCTATATTTATGCCGGCAGATGATGTGAGCGGATGGATTTTTTCTTCTAAAGCCGTAAGTTTGGAAGGCAGAGTCTTAATGTCTACCAAATTTGTAACGCCATTATGGCTTTTATAGCGTTTGGTAATTTGGTATTTAAAACCCATCTTTTCAAGCTTTAACAATTCCAGCTCAAGGAAATCTATAGGGCATCTTTCTATGGTAATGGAAGAATTAGTCGTAGCGGCCAAAGACAAAAACAGCATGGCCTCAATGGGGTCTTCACTTAAATAAAAAACCGCGCGCTGGTTAATATTAGGCTTGCCGTGGACTTTTAAGGTAGATGTGCCAATGCCTTCTATCTTAACTCCCAAGGAAACCAAAAAATGGCACATGTCCTGAACCATATAGTTAGCTGATGCCAGTTTGATAGTTGTAACCCCGGATATCTTAGCCGCAGCCATTAAAGCATTTTCGGTAACTGTATCGCCCATTTCGTAAAGGACAACTTCCGCCGGCTGAAGCTTCGTAGAGGTTACTTGATAGTGGTCGTGGCTGGTTTTTATCCTTACCCCCAATTTTTCCAAAGCGAACAAATGCGGCCTTACTGTCCTTTCGCCCAATTTACAGCCGCCAGCCAAAGGAAGGTTAAAATTTTTAAGAAGATGGGAAAGCGGGCCCAAAAGCATAAGCACACTACGGGTCTTTACGGCCGCGTCTTTGTCTATTTTATTAAGGCTGATTTTACCCGGGACAATTTCTACATCACTACCGTGCCATTTAATGCTTACGCCTATGCTGGCTAACACTTCTATTACGCGATGGACTTCCTCTATTTTAGGCACATTCTTAAATACTGTTTTGCCTTTATTCAAAAGAGAGGCACAGAGCAGGGCAACCGCCGCGTTTTTGGAGGAGTTGATAATTACTTTCCCGGACAGCTTATGTCCGCCTTGTATTTTAAAGTTGACCGATTTGTCAGCCAGAGTAATTATCTCATGATTTAACACGCCGCTTATTTTAGCCAGCATTTCCGTGGTTAAATTTTGCCGCCCCTGTTCCATCCTGGCTACGGCCGACTGGCTGGTTTTTAGTGCTTTGGCAAAATCACTTTGGGTAAAGCCTTTTAATTCCCTAAGTTCGCTAATAAACTGGCCTATTCTTTCCTGGTCTTTAACAGTTGATTTAATCATACATGGTATATTGTTTATTAATTTTAACAAATAAACAGCTTTTGGTCAACAATTTAGAGAATTTTATACCATATATGACAAAACCCTTCCTTATGGGAAGGGCATCTGCGTAGCGTGCCCATTTATGGGCGTCCTTAAGTCACCGATAAATCGGCACGCTACAGGTTCAAGTTAGATCATCGGCCTAAAAATGCAGTACCTTAGCAAACCAGTTATCCAAGAAGTGCGACTGTTTGTTGTAATAATAGAGGGTTAAAATGGTCGCCAAATAAAAGGCATTTAAAATCACCACCTTAACCAAATCCATTTTTATTACTCTATATTCCGTTTCGTGGGAAAGAGTGGCACCCGGATGGCCGGTTATATAAATTGGTTTTTTGTGCTTTTTGGACATAAAATTAATAGTTATGGTTATTAGTTTTGGCGGCCGGGGTAGTTATTGGTAAGTAGTTGTAAGTTACTTATTACTTTTGCCTTACAACCATACTGGCCGCCACAACCAACAACTTTATACTAAAACTATAGCATTTTTTATGATTTGAAAGCAACCTCTAACTAATGCTACAATGGTCTAGCCATGAACTCCCAATTTAACACAGCCAGCCTAATTTTAAGTCTTTTAGCCCTTTTGGCAGGGGGGTATTGCCTCTGGCAAATAAGCTCATTGAACAAATTAAGAAGCGTATTTTTTGCCGGCTCCCGAGCGCTGGATTTGGAAAGCGTAATAATGCGCCTGGAGCAAGAACTGAAAAGCGGACGCGGCCAGCAGGAAATTTTGGAAAAAGAACTGTCCGATTTAAGGCACCAATTTGGTTTTGCCGTGCAAAAAGTCGGACTGGTGCGCTTTAACCCATTTGATGACGGCGGCGGAAATTTTAGTTTTACCCTGGCCCTGCTTGACCAACATAACAACGGGCTGATATTAACCAGTATGCATGGGCGCCAGCAAAACCGGATTTACACAAAAAAGATTGACGGCGGAAAATCTGAAAACCAGCTTACGGAAGAAGAAGTAAAGGCCGTGGAAATCGCGCACGACAGATTCTTGGACACGCTGCAGGACATGACTAATGAAAAGAGTCAAGAACCAAGAATCAAGAACCAAAAAAGATCCAAGATTTGAATATTTAAATTTTAAACTTGGAATTTCTTTGGTTCTTGGTGCTTGTGATCTTGGTTCTTATAGAACAGGCATTTATTAAAAATTTTACAATTTTACCAACTAAGATAGCTAATACTATCAGACAACCTAACATTTATGCCTAGTAATACAACTTTCAATACCCAGCCCCAGTTTTTATCAAAACTATATTCGGTAAAATTCCATAAATTATTTATTTAAAAATTACGCCGCTATAAAAAGGGCTGGGTTGCCAAACGCCTCAACAGCCGGAATAAAATATAAAACTTATTTGATAACTACCATTAACAAATCCCATTCGCCAAAAGGCGTTTGGAATTGAAAGTTGATATACTAGGTATGGACAAACTTTTAGACAACGACTTAAACGCCCAGGCCGAAACTGTAGTCGGGCCCAGCGTTAAAATCCAGGGGGATTTAAACAGCGAAGGTAACATAAAAATTGAAGGCCAGGTAACCGGTAAGGTTAAAACCAGCCAGAGCGTGTTTGTCATTCCCGGCGCCAAAATAATGGCCGACGTAATGGCCGGCAACGCCATGGTCGGCGGTGAAGTCCAGGGCAATTTAAAAATTTCCGGCCATTTGGTACTCCAGGGCACGGCAAAAATTTTGGGCGACATTACCTGCAGCGTCTTAAGGGTGGAAGACGGCGCCCAATTTTCCGGCAAATGCGTAATGGGCGCAAGCAACGGCAATGGCAAGAAAGCCGCGACGGAAGTAGAACCGGAATAGAAAGACTAACTCATAATTGATAATTTATAACTGATAACAAAACAACCACATCAGTTATATTTGCATCGGTTATGGGTTATTAATTATTAGTTGTCAATTACCCCAATTGCACTATTATATCGTAGACCAAAACTCCCTGGCCGTGGATAAGTTTGAAAAGCTGCAGACCGAACTTTCGGGCCTGCTGGCCGAATTTAAAGTGGCCGGCGAAATTTCGCGCGTCACCCCCTTAAGGGGCGTGCAGGAACTGGTTGACATGGCCAGCCAGCGCGGCGCCAAAACTTTAGTGGCCTGCGGCAACGACGACACCTTTAACCAAATGCTCGCGGCTTTAAAGGGCCGGGATTTTACTTTGGGCTTCATTCCTTTTGACGAAAATTCCGTCCTGGCAAAAATTTTAGGCATTGAAAATGTTTTTGCCGGCGTAAAAACCGTGGCAGGCAGGCGAGTGGAAAAAATAGACCTGGCAAAAATTGCCGACAACTACTTTATCAGCTTCCTGGAATTCGGCGTTATGTCCCACAGGCTTAAAGAGGCGGGCCTGTGGCAAAGCTTAAAACTGCTCTCTTCCGAAGCCAAAGCTTTCTCTATTAGGATAGACGACTCCTACAGCGTAAACATAAACGGGCTGGGCGGGCTGGTGGCCAACATCCGCGCCAAGTCCAACCAAAGCGAAAAAATCGCCAACCCCACGGACGGCAGCTTGGATTTGCTAATTTTAGAACGCATGGGAAAAATGCAGGTGCTGGCCCACAAAAAAGCCATTGCCGACGGCGTGCTGGAAAAAGTCCCCAACACCACGGTTATAAAATGCAAAAAAATTGAATTCCTAGAGCCGCTGGGCCTGCCCCTAACCATGCTCGGCCGCGTCGTAGCCAAATTCCCGGCCACAGTAGAAATTATCCCCCAAAGATTAAGGATGATAGTGGGGAAGAATAGGACATTTTAGTAAATCTCTCTAGGAACTATTCGCGCGAATAGTTACCAGCTAAAAAATAAAACCGGTAACTGTTCAAGCGCCTCCTTAACTTGAACGACTTACCGGTTTTTAACTTACTAAGAACTTTTTCTTTGGCTCCCTATTGGATACGGACAACCCCATGCCAACCGTGGGACGAAGATACTTCGGCGATTGCTTCGTTTTCCTTCAGTGTCAAATGCTGGTAAATTTCGTCCTGAAGTGTTAATCGCACACGGCCATCTTCCAGGGTTAGCCTGGAAACCACCAAACACTCAACTAACCGCCATCCTTGCTCTTTATACTCCCATGAACATTCATCCTTTACACCAGTAGTGTAAATATTAACTTTGGACAGCGTGAGTACCACAAAGGCTACCGCGCCTCCGGGCTTAGGGATTGAAGAACCAAAACTGAACATTTATGCCTCCTTTGGTTATTTAGGTCTAAATTGGCAGTCTTTACCTAAAACAGCTTATGATATATAATTCTGAATGAGGGGTAAACACCACCACTTTATATGCATATAGAAATTCTCCAGGAGCTAGGATTATCGTTAAACGAAGCCAAAATATACGAGGCCTTGCTTGGCAATGGCGAACTCTCAGTCCCGCAAATTTCTGAAAAGACCAAAGCCCATAAACGCAATATTTACGATGCAATACCCCGAATCCTGCACAAAGGTTTAATTTACCAAATTGCGGAAAGCAAAGAAGCTAAATACGCCGCGGTGCCGCCGGATAAGCTGGAAGACTTAATTGGGGAGAAACAATCCAAGCTGGAAAAAATCTTGCCCTCACTAAAAACACAGTTTAAAAAAACGGCGTCACATGAGGCGGTGTATGTTTACAAAGGCAAAGAAGGCTTTAAAAATTACCTGCGGGATATTTTAAAAACCGGCAAAGACGTTTACTTCATTGGCGCCAAGGGCGGCTGGTTTGATAAAGACCTTGCAACTTTTATTGCAAAATTTTTAAAGCAGGCAAAGGAAAAAGGCATAAGGTACCATCATATTTTTGACCACGAAGTAATAGCTCAAGCCGCGGAACTTCTTCCTGCTTTAGGCAAGCCTTATAAATTTTTGCCGCCCCAATACTCAACTACGGGCGCTATTGATATCTTTGGCGACCATATAGTAACTTTTTCAGGCCTGCACTTAAAGAGCTTAACTGAAGACGTAACCCTGGCAGTGATAGTTAATAAGGAATTGGCCGATTGTTACAGGACTTGGTTTAAATTTATCTGGGACTTTTGTCCTGACGAAAAGCATGTTTCCCAAACAAAAACGCCTTGATTTTATTACTATTTTCTGATAATGTAAGTAAGTTAAATACTTAGACGCCGGTAAACTTGTCCCGTACACGGTACGGGATCGGCACGCTGCACTCAGCGTGTAGTCAGCATTCCTATCGGCGACTAATCAGCGGTTAATATGAATCTATCTAGTTTGTCGTCACAATTAAATATGTCCATCCAAGACCTTCGCCTGAAAGCCAAGGAGAAGGGTTATTTTATTTCGCCTAAGGCCAACAAGGTAGACAACTACGTGGCACGGAAACTTTTGGAAGCCTACGGCCAGCCGGTCAAGCAGGCAACGGGGCCGAAGGAGATAAAAAAAGTTAAACTGCCTTCTTTCATTAAGGTTAGGGACTTTGCCGTTTTGTTAAAACTGCCCGTAACCAAAGTCATAACCGTTTTAATTAACAACGGCGTAATGGCCAGCATTAACGAAGAGGTGGACTTTGATACTGCTTCTATTGTGGCGCAAGAGTTAGGTTTTGAAGTTGAGACTGAAGTTGATACAGCAGTGGCGGAATACGGCATTGGTTTTTTGCAGGAAGTTTTAAAAGCCGAAAAAGAAGAAAATTTAAAATATCGTCCGCCCATTGTTGCCATTATGGGGCACGTTGACCACGGAAAAACCACTTTGCTCGATACCATTAGGAAAGCCAAAGTCGCCGAAGGTGAAAGCGGCGGCATTACCCAGCACATTGGTGCTTATCAGATTAAAAAAAATGGAAAGTTAATTACCTTTTTGGACACTCCGGGCCACGAAGCCTTTAGTGAAATGCGGGCCCGCGGCGCCAACGTAACCGACCTTATTATCCTTGTTGTTGCGGCCGATGACGGGATAAGACCGCAGACTTTGGAAGTTATAAATCGCGCCAAGTTTACCAACACGCCCATGATTGTGGCTATAAATAAGATAGACAAACCCGAGGCCAACGTAATAAAAGTCAAACAGGAACTGGCCGGACAGGGCGTGTTAACCGAGGAGTGGGGCGGCAAAACCATTGCCGTAGAAATTTCCGCCAAACAAAACATGGGCATAGACAATTTGCTGGAAATGATTCTACTCACGGCTGAAGTAGAAAACTTCCGCGCCAATCCGGCTGGCAAAACCATTGGCACCATTATTGAAAGTAAAATTTCCCAGGGTAAAGGGGCAACCGCAACCGTAATTGTACAAAACGGCACGCTTAAAGTCGGCGATATTATTGCGGCCGGCGCGGCTTTTGGCAGAATTAGGAGCTTAGAGGATGAAACGGGTAAAAAATTAAAAGAGGCCGTGCCTTCCACCCCGGCGCAAATTTCCGGTTTTAGCGAAGTCCCGCAAGCCGGCGACATTCTGCAGACCACGGCAGATTTAGACTCCGCCAAACAAATTGCCATTACCGTCCAGCGCAAAAACCAGAGCCACAAAATTGCCGGCAAGCAGGCCATTGTGGGCGACTTAAAGAATAAAACACTGAACCTGATAATAAAAACCGACGTGGCCGGCTCTTTGGAAGCCATTAAGCAATCCGTTGCCAAATTAAAGAACGATGAAGTTAAAATTTCCATCCTTAACGAAGGCGTAGGCGAAATTAACGAGAGCGATGTTCTTTTGGCCGCAAGTTCCCGCGCTACTATAATTGGCTTCCATACCAAAATAAATTCCAAAGCCATTAACCTGGCCAAACAAAAAAAAGTGGTAATAGATTCTTACGAAGTTATTTATGAACTGATTGAAGATTTAACTTCTGCCGTAATTAAAATGTTCACGCCGGAATTGGAAAAGCACACCTTTGGCAAAGCCAAAGTCCTGGCAATTTTCCGCACGGAAAAAGGTTTAATGATAGTCGGCGGCAAAGTGGAAGAAGGCGAACTTAAAAAAGTCAGCCACATTATGGTGCTAAGGGAAGGCGTGGAAATGGGCCGCGCGGAAATAACCGAACTCCAGCAAAGCAAAGTCGCCGCAAGAACCGCGGGCAAAGGCGAAGAATTCGGTATAAAACTTAAAACCAACGTAAAAGTTTTAGCGGGAGACGTGCTGGAAAGCTTTGAGGAGAAAATAAAACAAAAAACTTTGAACACTTAAAACCTCCCTAACTGGGAGGTTTTTTATTTTACAAAAAAAAGAGGCAGTAGGTTTTGCGTTGCCGACGCAAAACCTACTGCCTAAGTGGTAAACGAAACTTGTCCTACTTTTTGGACCGCGCGCGGATTTGGTGGCAACGCTCCAGGCCTGCCGCGAAAATCGGGCAGGGATCGTTGTCTGTTGAGCCACACACTCCTTTCAAGCAACCCGCGGAAAAATCGGGCGGGAAGGCTTTTTGGTCCAAGGCGAACCGAATGGTGTGGAGGACCCGGTCCAAAGACAGGAGCGTCCTGGGAACGTCAGGAGTGGACAGCGAACTGTTGTACAAATGGTTCGCGTCCGGAAAGTAAAAGAACGCTCCATCAGGCCCGTCGCCCCCTTTCACCAGCTTGTCCCAAGGTGGCATTTCAAGACCACGCTTCTGTATTTCCAGCATCCGCAGCAGCTTTACTACATCACGGATGTCGAGCAGGGGATCCGCAAACACCCCAACATGCCCGGAAGGCTTTCGCAGGACAAAAATATCAGCGTTGCGTTGGGCCCTGGCGGCGGCGGCGGAATGGGACACCGCCATTGCCTTTGGGTTGTCGCTGACCAGGCTGACCAGGCTGACTTCCCCTTGTGACGTTTTTAGTACTTCTAACTTTGCCCCGGCTGCGTACTCGGCCTTGGCTTCTACAAACCTCTTGGAAGAGTAGAGCTTAGCGGCAATTGCTACTGAAGCCCAGTCCAAGGCCTGCTCCAACTGCCCGCCGTTGTCGCTGAATATGTCAACAATTAAGGTAGGCAACTCAAATGAGGCGGCAAAAGGAAGTTTGCCCTTTTGGCAGAGGGAAGGATTGACCACGTACTGTATTATGTAGCGGAAGTGAGGATGGTCCAAAAGGCCAAAAGCCTGGGCCATGAGTACACAAGCTTGTTTGGCTTTGTACTCTTGCAACGCGGGATAGTTGGTCTTAAGCCACTCCACCGGATTTGTTCCGGCCGGAGCCAGCGCGAAAAACTCGCGAATGGCCGGAGCCAGCACGGAATTCGCCTGAGCCCCGTACTGGACGTGATACTGGCACAAAAAATCTGCCAGCACCAAGTCAAACGTAAGCGGGTTTTCCAGCGACGGCCTGGCGGAAGTTTGGCGCCCGAGTTCAAACCGGCGGCGGTTAACGTGAGCCGTAACCGCTTCCATGACCCACGATAAGATTGAAACGGGATCTTCCTCCAAAAACAAATTCATGTCTTTGAGGACGGTGGGCAGGGAAAACGGGTTGGCTCTAGCCTTGCTATCCGCGCCCAGCGTGTAAGCCAGGAGCTCTGCCAGTTCAGGCATGGAAGAAATTTCGAGGTACTCAGCCACAAGCGTGGCCGCGCAAGCATCTTTCTTCCGCCCGTCCTCGGTATGTTCGTCAAATATCCCGTGGCCGGTTCCTACGGGAACCACGCCATCGTATAGCCAGGCGTCGCCCGGACGGCCGTCCGGCGTGTCGCCGGTTTTCCAAAAAACAAAGCCGGCCTGGGCTATACCCCTAAACAAAGCCGAACCGTAGTTGCGGATTAAATATACCCCGGCGGCCTCGTCAAAGTGCACCCAAGGGTGCAAGGCAATTTCCCTGAACACAAGCGACTTCTTAAAAACAATCGGCTTTCGAGCTGGTGCTGTAGCTGTGGTAGTCAAGTTAGTGTCCTCCTGTCAAATGTAGTCCGTTTCCGGATTGGTGTGCTCACGCTATCTTTCAAACCTTCAAAAAACAGCGCTTCTCCTTTTGGCTTCATAAAGGTTAACCCAAAAGAAGAAACTCTATTTTAACCAAAAATTATAGCTATTTTTTAGCTTTTTGTCAAGCCAAACCAAAAAGCTCTTTATCTTGACTAAGTTGGCAAATTAGGTTACTGTAATTAGTCCCGTAAAAAATTTACGGCGCACTTTTGAATACGATTTTTCGTGAATTAAGGAGGTTTAATGAAACGAGAAGCAACAACAGAATTACCGACAGTAGTAATCGTCTTTAGGGCATTACTGGCCTCGGCGCTTTCTGCATGGATAGAAGAGAATGACCCTGACTGGAAAAAACTCAGGGCGGGCAAAATTCCCGATTCCCTTATTGAGGGAATACTGGCTTCCAATCCGCCGGAAGTACCGTTAGGTATAAACATCAACCGGTTGGAAACCGTAACCAAGATGAGCATACCCGGATTGGTGTTTGCCGCCGTTACAAGAACTTTCCAAAGCCAACACCCGGAAATTGGTTCCATGGCCGACCTTGCAAAAGCCGCCGCGCAAGTAGTTAAAAAACACGGCTTGGCTAAGACCTGCAGGAAAGCCGGCATCCAAAGCCGAAAAGTATTAAGACACTGCATTCAAAAAGGCGGTACCGTGAACGTGGAAGCCGCAGCCGGAATATTTAATGTGGTCGTTGCGGAACAGGCCGGCAAATGGGATGAGCTTCCCTTCCTGCTTGAGCAGGAAGAGGACTGGCACAAAAGAAAGAAGAAAGGCGCAAAACTCAAAGCCAGAGGCAAGCCAGCGCCTGGCGACCAAGTCGTAAGTGTGGACTGCAGGCCTGACCAACTGGTCAATAACCTGCTTACTATGCTTACCGCGGCCATAAATTTTATCGAACTCGCGCTCAAGCCGGGCAGTTTAAACGACGCCCACAAGACACGCATTATCACCAATGTACAGCGCCTGTTTCGATGTTGCGGGATAGACGCTGAAACTTTACAACAACTGCAAACCGGACAACCGCTGTCTGCTAGGGATATGCGGCTACTGGCCGGCATATCCGCGACAAGCGGTTCTTCAAAGAGGAAAAAATGAAATCAGCTGCTGCAAAATCTACCGCATGGGCCCAAGGGTGGAAAATAGACCCTACCTTGTTTACCGAAACCCTGGCAGGAGAGCTCTATAAGGACAAAGGCGCCTGTTTGTGGGAAGTTGTAAGGAACGGAGCTTGCGCCTGCATGAACGAGGAAAATTGGGAACCGGAAAAAGCTTTCGTGGAAATTTTCCTGGTCAAAAATCACCCCCTGTCTGCCAGTGGACGGGCCCTTGTGATTTTAGACCATGGCGTGGGCCTTACTGACCCAAGAGTGGACCGCTACCTATTCTTGGGCACGCCCAGGGAAGAAAGAAGGTCAGGACGGT
This sequence comes from Candidatus Doudnabacteria bacterium, assembly GCA_023245895.1. Lineage (GTDB taxonomy): Bacteria > Patescibacteriota > Doudnabacteria > UBA920 > UBA920 > PALSA-1336. The sequence goes on along the minus strand of JAHFJJ010000003.1, from coordinate 49,600 downwards.
CTGCCCTGCACCACGGCGCGGCCCAAAAACGGATTGGCAGGCTGGCTACTTTTGCCTTGAGAGAAACCAACGACGATGGCAGGTCCGGATTTTACATACTAACCCGGACGACCGTAAAAGGCCAGGTCAGAATGATATCCATTCCGGACATTGAACTGGGTACACCACCGGAAGTTCGGGAGGTGGACGAGGCCGGAGTGGAACTGGGGCCTCAAAAAGGCATCAAAGGCTCATTTACAGCCATTGTCGTCCCGGATCCGGTATTCACAAGCTACGTTGAAATCCGCGAAGCTTTGAAGTGGCGGATCCCCAGGATCAAAGACAAAATGTTCAGACTCTTAATTGGGGGAGAACAGCTTGATCCTCCGCCTTTGGCCGACAGGATCCTTCCGGGAAGCGACCTGGCTATCCAAGCCTGCATAGAAAGAACCGAAGACGGTGACGGCGGTCTCTGGATTGCCGACGCCGAGACTGGTCTGCGGGTTGCGTATTGCCCTCACCTTGGGTCTGCGCTGCCTTACCCCCTCTTCAGCCATGGACTGACCGGAGATATATTCGTCCGTTCGGTTCTAACCCACCAAAACTCAGCCCGCGACTCTTTGAGTGACAAATTTCTCAAGAGCGCAGCGTGGCGAAAGGACTACGCTTACCTCGGGACGCACATCTCGCCGCCGGCTCAAGCCCTCTTTGAAGGTCAGGATGTCTTTGAAAGGAACTCACTCGGCTCGCAAGTTATGGAACTGGTGGAAATGTTCGGCAACACTTGGGGAATCCCCACCCTTCACGGCGACGGACCAACCATTGATTTACCGGGCAAAAAAAAGCCGGGTGGAGGCGGCGGAAGTGGAGGCGGCGGCGGGGTAAAGACAGAAAAAAAAGATCCCAAACCCCGGTCCATTCCGGTAAAAATCGGGGAGGCAACCTACCTCCTTATTAAACGGCCGTTAGGACCCACGGTACTGGCCAGTCTGGCCATTGGCAACCGGGAAATCATCCACCTTAATATAGATGGATACGAGCTCTGGCCAAAAAGCAAGCCTGTCCAGCGGGAACACCTGACTACGTGCATCCTGGAGGCAGTAGCAATTGGCCAATCCCCCTCAGATGCCGAAGGAGCCAGGGAGTTTCGGGCGACCCTACAACGGGAGTTGCTTCTCAAGCAAAAGAAAAAATAGGCAACAAAAGAGGCGTGGAATTCATCTGAATTCCACGCCATTTTTTTTATGCTTTTAAGAACGCTCCTCCGCCTTTTGTTCATTCTGGACATACTGCGCCAGAAATCTACTTACCTCCTCACCAGAAAACACATCCGTGACTTTCCAGCTAAGCGGATTGGCCGTCCGGCTGTAAATTGCTATACCGCCGGGGGTCCCGCCATAGTGCATAAAGGCCTTGGGAAAGGCCTCATCTTGCTTTAAGTAGACAATCTGGCGGATCTCTCTTCCAAACCCAAACTCCGAAAGCAGTCCGCAATCCCTTGCTACCCTGGCAATCCGTAAACTGCTCTTTCTTAGAACGCCGCCGGTTGGCCTTTGCGGCAGGCATTCGTACAAGGTAATCATAAAGAGTGCCTTGGTGGACACTCCGTGAGCAGCCGCCAGGCCGGCAAGCGCCTGGATTTTATTCAAATCGGCATCATGACCAGCCTCTTGCTGCTGTTCGGGTTCTGCTTCCGTCGTATCAGGAATTTCCGGTAAACCGGCAAGCATTGCCTGCTGGTCCAAGCCTGAAGCAACCAGTTCCTGCGCGGCCTTATAAGCACGCAGTTTTCTGATTTGCTCTTGGACCCCTTTTTCTGAGTCCAACAGCTTCTGTTGCAAAGCCTCGAGTTGGCCTTTTTGTTGAGTGAGCTTGGTTTGCTGAATGACTAGTGGAGCGCGGGCAGGGCCTTTGGCCAACCCCAGCTCGCTGCTTACACGGCTCAACTCATGGCCAATATCGGAACAAGCCGACGAAGTTTCCTCAATCCTCTCGCCAACTTGAAGCAGCCATTCCTGTCTACGACCAATTTCTTTGGCAACATCAAGATCTGACTCCGCCGCGGGTGGCTCTTGAGGTGCATATTGGACGACCTCAACTGGATTAACTTGAGCCTTAACATTGGCAACCACCTGTTGAATGGAAACAACCAATTCGGCAACCCGTTCAACATCCCTGCTAACTTGGACGGCCTGCTCCTCGTGAACTTGAGAGAGCTGCCGCAACAAGCTTTCGCGGTGTTTGGCAGACTCCAGCTTCTCTCCAAGGCCCCTGGCTATTCCCGCAAGCGTGGGCTCCAACCGGTTTAACCGGTCAAAGTTAGTTTCCGTGGCGCTGGCCAGCCTTGCTTCTAACTCGTGAATCTTCCCAGTCTGCTGGCCGGCAAGTTGTGAAAGAGAATCAAACGCCGCGTTCCTGCTTTGCAATTCGTTTGCGACTTGGGCTTTTGAAACGGCCAACTCTTTAAGGTCTGTCCGGAGTTGGAGAAGTTCTTTGCCTAAGGCTGTAACTCCTTCGACATGTGGATTCTCAAAGGGGGTGGTGGTAAGGCAAGCCGCTAGGTCAATTAAAAATAGACCAAGACTGTCTGCCGCGTCTTCCGCCTGCTTGTCTGTTCTTCCGGAGCGTACGCACTGGAGGACCAACAAGGTTAAGGCCAAAAACTCCTGGGCAATACCTCCCGAGGCAAATTCACTCTGCAGGGAGCTCAAGGTGGCAATGACTTTTTCAAGCGTCAAAGCCACATCCCTGTCCGTGCGCATGGCGCTGACAACCGCAACCGGTTTAAGTTCGGACTTTTTATCAGTCATTTATCTATCCTCCAAAAGATTTTTAAGGGTCTGTTGCCGAATGGGCTTTTTGAAACAAAATGAGATTGTTTGAGGAAAATTTTCTAAACAAATTTTGATGTTTACCTGGAAGGTAAGCAGATAAATTTTTTAGGAAATTTTACCAAAGAAGCTCGTTTTGGGCAAAAATGACATTTGGCAACAGACCCTTTATGTACGTTACCCTAGAAAAGGGACTTTAAAATGTATCATAAACAGGCAATTATGTCAAAGACTTTTGCCTTGACATTTCGGGCTGTTTTTATTAATCTTATTGGTCAGTATGGTTTAGCATTTTTAACAATTTTCAGGGGGGTTCATGCAACCAAAAGAGAGAATTATTGAAATGTTCTTGCAGATGATTGCCGGTTTCAAGCCTCTCGTTGAGGCTAAGCTGGCCACCTTGGGCGGCAAAGGCTTTGAAGCCGAAATTTGGCTTAGGCACAACGTTCCGGAAAAGCAGGGTTTTCTTATTGAATGGGACAACGACCTTGGCAATGACTTAATCCGTAGGTTTCAATACCGGTTTTGCCCCAACCTTGAGCAATTCCCGTCCAGGTTAAGACAGGTCCACGGCAAAGATGCCTACGTAGATGCTTTCCACTTGGATTTTTGCGGCACGGCGGAAACAAGGATTACGGAAATCCAAAACACCTTGCAACTGATTTCGGCCAAAAACAGCGCACGCTGTCTTGCTATAACCGTACACGACGCGCGGGAAAACAAGTCCATTAAGCAACACGGAAAAATTAAGCTGGCCTTGGAAGAAATGCTGAACGCAGATGAGGCTGAAGTTTTTTTCCAGAAGCTCATTGCCCAGCAAAAATCCCTGCCCAAAGCGAAAACCGACCACTTGCCAACATTTTTTAAGCAGCACTTCGATCCCATCAAGGGAGCCAAAAGGGAATTTGGTTTGTTTGTCCTATTGCTGCAAGCAATGATCCAGCAAGGCGGTAACATTTTGTTTCCCGACAGAATTGAGCGATACGTTTATGTATCGCGCTTCATGAACGCCAGACGGCCTGCCCGGATGCGAACTTACCTTTTCCACTTCGCATGCGACGGTCGAGAATTCACGCAAGCAAACATCCGCTCACTGCTGGAGCAGTGGGTAAACAGCAACCTGTGGTGGGTGAAGGAAGACGAAGTAATCTCGGTCTTCACACATCCAATTCCTGAGGTACGCCAGACCATGACCACGTTAAAGTTCGACAAGCTCCAGACTATTGCTACAGCGGTTGGAGGAGAAGCGCTGGAGGAATTCGAAGCCCTGCTCGCGGCTGCACAAAACTCAACCGGCGACGGGACAACGCTCCAAGAAATCGCCGATATATTGATGCGGCGGGGTAAAATTATGGTGGTGGAGGCACCTGCCTCCCCGCAGGCCCCTACAACACCACACGAGCCAACGCGAGCCCCCCGACGAGGCGGACGGAACTCTAAACCCAAACAAAGTTGGGACGCCCTTTCCAAACGTGAACAGATCGAATGGAAAATCAAGGCTTTAGAAACTAAGAAAGAGAACGGGGGCAAATTCCCTAAAAATGTGTGGGACAAGATGCTCAAAGATGATTTCGGCGCCTACAATAAGCATCTTGCCGCAAGCCTCCGGTCAAACCTCGCCCGCACCAGCGGCAGCACATTCAGGCCTCAATTCGAGGCTCGGATAAGAGAGGTTTTTGGAAAGGACGCCAAGCCCCTGCTCGACCGTCTGGCCAAGCTGTAGTCCGGACAAATAATTCTCAAGAACCACAGAAGGGAGCCTGGAATTTTCAGGCTCCTTCTTTATTTTTTATATGTACAGTCTTGTTAAAATTTAAAAAATTTATTATACTTAATTGTTATAATTAGATTATCTAACCTCTTAACCCTCACCCTTAATCCCTCTCCCATCCGCCGTCGTCCGCCTCATGCGGACTATGGCGGACAAGGAGGGAGAGGGAAACCAAATGAAACAAGTTAAAAAAGACACCAACCGCATAGCCAAAGTTAACTCGCTTATCCAGCATGAACTGGGGCCGGTTTTACTGGAATTTTTAGAGGACTTTGACGCGCTGGTAACTATTACTAAAGTGGAAACGTCCAAAGACATGAAGTGGGCGAAAATTTGGATTTCTATTTTCCATGCTGTAAACCCTCACCCCGGCCCTCTCCCAGAGGGAGAGGGGGTTAAATCCTCGGTTGATAAAAAACCTCTGGCTAACCCATCTTTGGACAAAAAAATTATGGACTTTTTGGCCAAAAATATTTACGACATCCAAGGCGAAGTTAACAAACACTTCCACACCAAAATAATTCCGCGCATTTCTTTCCATTTAGACGTCTCGCCAAGGTATGTACAGCATATAGATGAGCTGATTAGGGAAATACATGAAGAAGAGTAACCTTCTATGTGTCATCCCGAGTGCAGCCGAGGGATCCCTTAACACTGGTGGATTATCGGATGTAAGAGATTCCTCTCTCGGATGCACTCGCTCGGAATGACACACTTTTTATGCAAAAAGAATTCCAAAAAGCCACAGAACTCATAAACGACTCCCACCGCATCCTGCTAACCATGCACGAACGCATGGACGGGGACGACGGCGGCGCGCTTTTGGCTATGGGGCACCAGTTGGAAAAAATGGGCAAGGTTGTAACTTACGCCATAAAAAAAGGCGTGCCTCCGGCCTTAAGCTTTTTGCCGGGGAGCGAAAAAATCCAGGATGACATAGACCATCATAATTTTGACTTATTAATAACTTTTGGCTGTTCTTCAAAAGTGCGCTGCGGCAGTGAAAAAGTTATGTCGCTGGACGTGCCAATAGTAAACATAGACCACCATCCGGACAACAGCCAATTTGGCCATGTCAATGTAGTTGACCATAAAAAATCTTCGGTCGCGGAATTAATTTACGAATTTTTCCTTTTTAATAATTGGGTGATTACCAAAGAAGTCGCGACCTGTTTGCTGACCGGCATTATTACCGACACCGGCAGTTTTATGCATTCCAACACCCAAAGTTCCACCATGGACGCGGCGGCCGAGCTAATGCGCAAAGGCGCGCATATAAGTAAAATTATCAAAAATACTTATAACAGCAAATCACCCCAAGTGCTTAAAGCCTGGGGCAAGGCCATGGAAAACTCCTATTACGACAAAAAAAATAAAATAATTTATTCCGTCATGACGGAAAAAGACTTGGCGGAATTTAAAAACCTGCCCGGGGCCGCCTTTGAAGGCTTTACCGAAACCCTAAACACCATGCCCGAAGCCAAGTTTGCCATGTTCTTAAGGCAGGACGGGCCAATTATAAAAGGCAGCCTTAGGAGCGACCCGTTTAAAAATATAGATGTTTCCAAAATCGCCCACGCCTTTGGCGGCGGCGGACATAAGCTGGCATCGGGCTTTTCTGTTGCGGGCAAGCTGGTGAAGGATGAGGCGGGGAAGTGGAAAGTGGTTTGACCTTATTAAATTAATATAGACAAACCATCCCGAGTGCAGCCGAGGGATCTCTTCTGCTAAATACGAAATTAATACTAAAAAACCCACCTCTGTGGGTTTTTTAGTATTTTTAGTAAATTTTAGTATTTAGTAGAAGAAGCTACTCCCTGGCTTTTTTAAGAGCTTCGGCCCACCAAACCAAATTTTCCAGAGAACTGTCAATTCTTTTATTATAGCTTTCATCAAGTAACTTTCCTTCAGCGTCAAACAACTTGTCCGCCTTGGAAAAAGTTATGGCTTCACGAATTGCGACGGCCCTAAAATTTTCGACGATGGGCCGCATTTGCTCAATTGCCCTTGCCCCGCCAAAGGAGCCGTCGGAAACGCCGCACAGTAAAAAAGGTTTTTTGGAAAACTCATTAAACAACCAGTCCAGCGCGTTTTTTATTACCGCGTTATAGCCGTGGTTGTATTCCGGAAAAACCAAAACAAAAGCGTCCGCCGCCTGGGCAATCCCGCTCCACTTTTGGACATTGGGATAAGGATACACACCCTTCATTGCAACCGGGGTTAACGCGGAGTCAAAAAACGGCAAAGGCATTTCCTTAAAATCCACCAGTTGAGTTTGGTGTCCTAATGCGGTAATTTTTTCAATCAAAAACTTAGCGGGTTTTTCGCTGTTCCTGCCCTCACGCACACTTCCTAAAATTACGGGAATGTTTAACATGGCTATTTTTCTTCTCTTTTATTATAAAGCTTGGCTAAATATACAGACACCGCGGCCGCGACAATGGTTATTATTAAAGCGTACAAAACTTCTTCTGCCAAAGACGCTTCCCCGCCGAATAATTTTTCAAACAGGTGTTTTAAAGCGTCATCCCACGCCAAAGCCGCTATCAAGCCCAAAGAAGCGATTACGATGGTTAAAACCCTTTCCTTAAAAGTTTCTCGGATCCTGTGGACTTCATACTTTTCCAAAAACCGCTCAAATTCAGTTGATTCAAATTTTTCGTTGTCTGGCATAAAAATAAAATTTATTGTCTGTCTGCCCTGAACCATTCACCCCTTCGGGCTTCAGGTACAGGGCACTCATCACTCTATCGCGCACATGGCTGCGCCACGTACAGCAGTGAACCATTCGTCCCGCTTTGCGGGCCTCAGGTACACTGCATGAACCAGTCGCCCATTATCACTCACAGCGTGGTTGCCCGGTTCGTGGCTGTGCCATGAACCGGAGTGAACGCAGTGAGCGACTGGTTCATGGTGCCCGAGGGGAGAGTCGAACTCCCATGACCTTGCGGTCGCTACCACCTCAAGGTAGTGCGTCTGCCATTTCGCCACCCGGGCTTAACATATTAAATTTGCCTATCAATTATATAACAGCTTAGTACCAAAAACAAGGGGAATCCTTGCGCTACGCAAGGATTCCCCTTGTTAGGACTATTCTTTGCCAACAGCCTCGCTAATATTTTTAAACCCGTCCCTTTTTAAAAGCCTGGCCAAGCCCTGGTTAATTTTTTTCACCACAAACGGCCCTTCGTAAATAAAACCCGTAAAAATTTGGACTAGCGACGCTCCGGCTTTTATTTTCTCGTAAGCATCTTCTACCGTAAAAATCCCGCCCAAACCAATAATAACAAGTTTCGGGTTGGCCTTATGGATGTATCTAATTAGTTCTGTTGCCTTTTGCTTGACCGGCATTCCGGACAGCCCTCCCATTTCGTTAATTTGTGTCTTTAAGCCTTCACGGCTCGTACTGGTATTGGTACAAACAATTCCGGCAATGTTATAGTTTTCGCAAACTCCCAAAAGCTCATCAACCTCGGCAAAAGAAAAATCAATCACGGTTTTAATGAGAATGGGCTTCTTTACAGTTTGCCTGTCCCTATAACCAACTACCGCGGAAATAATTCCGGTTAAAAATTCTTTACTCTGCAGCTTCCGCAAGCCCGGAGTGTTTGGGGAACTGACGTTAATAACAAAATAGTCCGCATAATCATACAGTTTGGAAAAAGAGTATAAATAATCCTCTACGGCGTGTTCATTCGGGGTAATTTTAGATTTAGCCAAATTTATGCCTAAAGGCATACTTAGGTTTTTTACTTTAGATAGATTCTTAGCCGCCTCATCAGCCCCAAAATTCGGGAAACCCATCCTGTTTATTAAACCAAAATCTTTGGCCAAACGAAAAATCCTTTGGCGGGGGTTGCCCGGCTGAGGCAATTTAGTATAGCCTCCTAATTCTACAAACCCAAAACCCAAAGCTTCCAAACCCGGCAAACCCTTACCGTCTTTTTCAAACCCGGCGGCCAGGCCAACAGGATTTTTAAACTCCAAACCAAATACTTTTTGTTTCAAAATTTCATCATCAACTTTTGTAAAAAACTTAATGGCTGATGGTATAGGAAAAACTCCTCCCAGCCTTAAAAAAGACAGTGCCAAATTATGCACTGTTTCAGGGTCTTTTGAAATGCCGAATAATAGTGGGCGGATTAGTTTATACATAGTAATCGCGAATATACGAATCTTAAATTAATATACAAAACCGTGACCAGTAACGCGTTAAAAAATTTAGCATAGATTACGACTTTTAGCTTCGTATATTACTGTAAATTTGTATATTCGCGATTACTACCTGTATTTATTAATTTCATCCCTTAACTTCTTGGCTTCTTCCGCGGGATTTTCCGCAAAAATAATCCCACGTGACGAGTTAATTATCATCCCCATTTTTTGCGAGTTAATGCCGGCCCTTACCGCGGCTTCAACATCGCCGCCCTGCGCGCCAATACCGGGCACCAAAAAAGTCATATCGCCGGCAATGACCCTTATGGCCTGCATTTCTTCCGGATAAGTCGCGCCGACTACTAACATGCAATTATTATTTGTGTTCCATTCCTTGGAAACTTTTTCAGCAACTACTAGCGAAAGCTTTTGACCCTCACCCCGGCCCTCTCCTCTTCGAGCCTGAGCTTCAGAGCCGAAGGCCAGGGGGAGAGGGGGTAAAATGCTTAAGTCTTGAAATTCTCCCGCTCCAGGATTAGAAGTCCTACATAAGATGATGGATATTTTATCTTTCCTGTCCAAAAACGGCTTTAAAGCCTCTTTGCCCAAATAAGGATGCAGGGTAACTGCGTCAAAACCCAGCCAGTCAAAGATTGAAGCCACATAGCCGTTGTTGGTGTTGCCAATGTCCGCGCGCTTGGCGTCTAAAATGGTAAAAATGTCAGGGTGTTTTTGCTGAAGGTGCTCCATTGTCATCTTCAGCTCTTTAATGCCTTGGTCGCCCTGCCCTTCATAAAAAGCCGAGTTGGGCTTAAAGGCCGCGGCAAATTCCGCCGTCTGGTCAATAATCCATTTGTTAAACTCAAACTGCGGGAATTCCTTTTCTTTAAAAGATGACGGGATTTTTTCAAAATCCGCATCCAGCCCCACGCATAGCAGGGAATGAGAATTTTGAACTCGCTGATTGTATTTATCGATTATCATACCATTCAACAACCTCACTATTTCACGGCCGTGAAATAGTGAGGTACATTTTATTTAAAATTATTCCTGGCCGCCCAACCGTGAGGCTCCTGTAGCCAATCTTCCACCGATGCTTTTTCATCACCTGTTAATTTATTCATGGCCAATGCTTCGTCTAAAATTATCGGGAAAGATGTAAGGGTATGCAAGTTTATTTTAGCTTTTTCAAAAGCTTCCGCCGATTCCTTAAAGCCGTAGGTTACTATTATTATCAAATCTTCAACGACTCCGCCTTCATTTCTCATTGCTTCAACCACAGATAAGCTGCTGGAGCCTGTGGAAACCAAGTCTTCTATTAATAAAACTTTTTTGCCTGAAATATCTCCGCCTTCAACCCTTTTGTTTAGTCCGTAACCTTTAACTTCTTTGCGTACAAAGACCGAGGGTTTTTGCATAAAAAACCCCAAAGCCGCGCTGTGGGGTATACCTGCCGCTTCCACGCCCGCTATAATATCAGCCGAGATATTATCGCGCTCAATTAATGCCTTAAACCCCTCAATTACTATCCGCCATTCTTCCGGATGAAAAGGAAATCTTCTGTTATCTACATAGACTGGGGAAACAATACCGGATTTAAAAGTAACCGGCTCTTTGGGCTTAAACCCAACCGCGCCGATTTTCAGCAAACTTTTCGCGACTTCCCTTTGATAATCCGCCATATTAAAATAACTTAAGGTTCTGCTCGGTAATTGCAACCAGCTTTTCCGCAATGGAAACAGCGCTGTGGGGGTTTTGTATTGTGTCCGTGGAATAGACGCAGTCGGTAAGCTTCCTAATTTTGTCTATGCAATTGTATAAAAACAAGCCGTGGGTGGCCGCGCAGCAAATTTTTTTGGCGCCGGCTTCAGTTAGCTTTTCCAGCGCGCGGATCATGGTACCGCCCGTGCTTATCATGTCGTCTAAAATTAAAACGTTCTTGCCCGAAACGTCAAAGTCGCCGCTCATTTCCCCCACGTCGCGGTAATGGATTTTGCCGCCTTCGTATTCTTTGCGGACTTTGCTGTAAGACTTGCCGCCGTGGTCCGTAACCAAATAGTTGGCGCCCATGTCCGGGGAAATTACTTCACAAGCCTCTCCGCCAAAACTTTCCTTCATGGCATAGGCGGCCAGTTCCCTGCCCATGGAAATATTTTCTATTTGCAGTTCGCCAAACTTGGCCGGTCCTTCTTTTTTTAAAAAATGACAGTCAAAAACTACCAGCTTGTCGCAGCCGGCCCTCGCCAGCAAATTACAAACCACGAAAGCACTGGCGACTTCGCCGTTTAACTTTTTCTTGTCCTGCCTGGAGTAGGGGAGGTAAGGCGCGACCACGGTAATTTTTTGCGCGCCAATGTCCCTTAAAGAATCCAAAATTAAAAGCAGACTCACCAGGGAGGTGTTCTGCTTGGGGTAAAGCCTATGGAAAACAATAACTTCCTGGCCTTTGCATTCGTTAATTAGCGGAATCCTAACATGACTGTCGCCGTCGGGGAACTTGCCAATTTCAACATTCGGTTCAAAAATATCGGCAAAGTTAGGGGAAACCAAATGGATGGCTTGGGGCATAGAATTATTGACAAGATTGACCATGATTGAGCAAAATTGACAAGATTTGAGAATCCAATCCGCCCAACCAATTCTGCCTCTATAATAACAAAATTCTAGAGATTGTGCTAATATAGATTTTACGAAGTACGAATCTTTACGAACTTACGAATTCGTACGTTCGTACCCGTTAGTATTCGTAAAGTTATGAAAAAATTTATAAGGACAATTGAAGATTTCACCTGCGGCCACTGCGGCAAAAAAGTTAAAGGCAACGGCTATACCAACCATTGTCCCAAGTGCCTGTGGAGCAAACATGTGGATGTCTATCCCGGCGACCGCGCCGAGGCGTGCGGCGGCTTAATGGAACCCGTGGGTTTGGATTTGGAAAAAGGAATTTACCACATACTCCACCAATGTCAAAATTGCGGTGCCGAGGCAAGATGCAAGTCTTCTCCGGAAGATGATATAAATGCGTTTCTTACGCTCTCCGAAACTCTTGCCCGGTATATCAACTTTTAATTTTTTTGATTACTAAATTTTACTTACAGAAAAGGTTCGAAATTTTTTATTTTTAATACAGCTAAAAAATATTAAAAGTTGTATTACCGGGCTTGCCAAAAAGGCATTATTTTGATATATTATCTTGGCAAGTTATTTGATGATGGGCAATTAGCTCAGTGGTAGAGCGACCCGTTTACACCGGGTAGGCCGTAGGTTCAATCCCTACATTGCCCACCACGGTGTAAAATAAAAATTTATGCAAACTCGCGGAGGCCAGTTAAAACATAAAGTAAAAACTGGATGGTCATGTAATCTTGCTTATGCAATTGGCTTAATTGCTTCCGATGGCAGTTTACATTCTGACGGCAGACATATAAATTTTTGTTCCAAAGAAGAAGAGATGGTCAATAACTTTAAACAAGCTCTTTCTTTAAACAACAAAATCGGAAGGTACGCCAGGGGCGGGGAAACAGAGAAAAAATATTTCCGTATTGACTTTGGGGACAAAAACTTCTACAAATTTTTAAACTCCTTAGGATTAACATCCGCCAAGTCCAAAACTATTAAGCAAGTATTAGTTCCAAATGAATACTTTGCCGACTTTTTAAGGGGTTTATTTGACGGAAACGGCTCTTTCCATATTTTTTGGGACAAACGCTGGCCAAACAGCTTTGGCTACAAGATTTTCTTTTATTCTGCGAGTAAAGACTTTCTGGCATGGTTGCAAAAAAGACTAACCACACTCTATGGTGTGAAAGGACTTTTGAGAAATCACGGAGGCGCAGGAGTATATGGATTGCAGTATGTAAAAGGGGATAGCGTAAGCCTTTTTAAGGCTATGTATTATAAAGACGAAGTATTGTATTTAAAAAGAAAACATGATAAAATCAAAAACGCTATTGATTTTGGTTCTAGAATAAAACTTCGTCTTCCTGAGCTAAGAAGCTTCAGATTAACAAAAGTTGTGCCGGGCTAGCTCAGCGGTTAGAGCGCTGCCCTGAAGAGGCAGGCGTGCCCAGTTCGACTCTGGGGTCCGGCACCAAAATTTCTTACAGGGTTCCCAAAAATCCAACCACGCAATCTCAAAGGGATTTTTGGGAAAAGGAGAAACTGCGGAGGGTCTGAGGAATTAGCCTTAGCTGATTCCGAAAGCCCGGAGCAAGTTGCGACGCGCGGCTATCGTACAACGGTAGTACAATACCTTGCCAAGGTATGGACAGGGGTTCAATTCCCCTTAGCCGCTCCAAGCAAAAAGCCTCCACATGAAGTGGAGGCTTTTTGCTTGATTAAGGTAAGGGAACTTTTCCCCCTGCGCCCCGTAAAGCACGAGTGCATCCGAGGGCTTCTACTGGGGTTAGCCGCTCCACAAAAAACATCTCTTAATCGCAGGTGTTTTTTGTTTGAAATAAGGCTAGGGTTTGCTTTTTTAAAAAATCCCGCTAAACTATAAGAGTACGATTATCTAAATTGGGTAAAAGCCCAAGGAAACAAAAATTTATGGTCTCGCAACAGTTAATAGATTATATAAAGCACCAACAGCAGATGGGCCACAGCAAAGAGCAGATAACTTCCACTTTGCTGGCCCAGGGCTGGCATCAGGCCGACGTGGAAGAAGGCTTTGCCCACGCGGCATCAGGAGTGCCTATGCCAGTAAGCGGCCCGGTGAGTACCGAGCTTCCCAAAATTGGCAGACTTTTTTCAGACAGCTTTGAATTGATGAAGAAAAGAATCTTAGTTATGGTTGTCTCCGGCCTCTTGCCTATTTTAGGCCTGGTGGCATTTTCTATTGTTGCCGGTACTGTCTGGTTTATTGTCCATAAATTCAGTTCTATTGCTTCCAATATACTGCTGTTGATTTTTGCAGTACTTGGGGTTGTGGCTATTTTTTACGCTATATTCTGGGTAGCCACTGCTTATTTTACCGCCTTAAGGGACGCCGATGAAAATACCGGGATAAAAGAAAACTTAAAACGCGCGCGGCCGCTAATAGGCAGTTTCCTTGTGGTTGGGCTTTTGACTCAACTTGTAGCACTAGGCGGGTTTGTGCTGTTGATAATCCCGGGCATAATTTTTATGGTCTGGTACTGTTTTGCGCCAATGATAATGGTTGCGGAAGGCAAAAAAGGCCGCGCCGCCCTTGCCCAAAGCAAAGCCTATGTAGCCGGCCGCTGGTGGAAAGTTTTCGGCAGGATAGTTTTGCTAAACTTAATTTACATAGTGCCGGCAATGGTCCTGCAGGCCGTGCTTGCTTTTAACCGCAATTGGGGAGTGAATATATTTTTAAGGATTGTTTTATTCATCTGGCAATTCTTCTACGCTTACTTCCAGCTGTCATACTCTTACACGCTCTATAAGCAGGTTAAAAATTCCGCACCCGCCGCTGATGGCGGAAAGTATATTGGGGCTATTACGGGCTGGGCAATTTGGGGCGGAATTGGCGGCATAATTGTTATTGGCGGACTAATCGCGTCCGTGGTCTTGCTGGCGCTTAACTCCGCGCGGTCAACATCGCGCGATGCCCAAAGGTTGGCAGATGTCAGGCAAGTTAGCTCCGTGCTTGAACTTTATTTCAACGACAACAATGCTTATCCGGAAAACTTATCCGGCCTTACCCCCAAATATATAGAACAGCTTCCCACAGCGCCCGAGCCCGCTGACGGCACCTGCACGACGGCCGAAAATACCTACACTTACAGCCTTTTAAATACAGACCAATACGACCTGGCCTTTTGTCTGGGCAGAAACACCGGAGGCTACTCTTCCGGGCCGCATATTATGACGGAATCAGGTATGGACCCGGCCTCAACAGCCCCACAGCCTGCACCCCTAACCAACTAGTCTGTCAAAGGATTAAACTGGTTGGTAAATGAAATTGAATTAAAAACCCCTTATAAATAAGGGGTTTTTAATTGCCCAAAACGGCCTAGGCTTAGGCTAAAATAATGTTTTACCTTATAAATAAGCCATAAAAGGGCAAAAAGCCCTTGAAAAAGAGGTCAAAAAGGAGTATAATGATAGTTAAGAAAGTGCTTATCGGCACTTTTTTATTTACCTTAACATTTAAAGCCCCTAAAAAATGGGGCCCCCAAATTTTCTTACAAGCATTACTTTTGGAAAATTTGGGGAAAGGGACAACGTCCGAAACGTAATGAGTCCCGTCCGCCTTAGGCGGACAGACGAATGAAGTGAGGACGATTGGCCCGTAGAAAGGAGTTTGATTTACATAAATGAAAGCTCTTTTTAGCCTTAAGTCTGCCATTGACCAGAGCTCATCTAAAATCGGTATAATCGCCCTGGTCATGCTAATCCCGGTAATTTTTCCCAGATTAGCCTTTGCCGCCGAACTACAGACTGTAGGAAAACAGAACCAAATTTTTGAAATCAAAATAACTGACTCTGGTCTTCTGAGCCAGTCTCCAAAACAAAATTTATTAACAATTGAAACTGTCGCCCAAAATGACCCTCTGGTAATTGCTTTAAAGCAATACCTCAAAGACAACGATTCTCCTTTGGGAGAATACGCGGCTGAAATGGTCAAACTGCCGCAGTGGCAGAGAGCGTTGGCCATTAGCTACGTTGAAAGCCACATGGGCAAATACTGTTTCAACAACAACTGCAGCGGGATGGGCGGAGCCCCGGGCACACCTACCTGGAGAAAGTACCAAACCAAGCTGGACTGGTTTATTGACCTGACTGAATTGCTTGAAAAACCCATCTACAAAGAAAAGTACACCACCTTCAAAAAAATGAACGGCGTGTACGTACAGCCGGGCAGCGCTAACTGGATAAACGGCGCCACTAAGAAATACAACGACCTAATAGCCATTACCAGCCAGGCTGAAATTGACAGGCAGGAACTGGCCCAGACCATAACCGCTCTGGCCACCTTCCCTGAAAATATAAATTAAATTTTAAAAACCCTCTCCCGTTTCCCGGGAGGGGGTTTTAGTTTGGCTATTGAATTATTCAAGGTTTTTGATTAAAATGTATTAGTTAAAGATCTATAAGGCGCAGTGGCGAAGTGGTAACGCGGTCGTCTGCAAAACGACTATGCATGGGTTCAATTCCCATCTGCGCCTCCATAGAACTTGCGAAGCAAGTTTTATGCCCTGAGCGAAGCCGAAGGGCAAACTAAAAAGAATAATTTCAATTAGCCCGAGTGGCGGAACTGGCATACGCTACTGACTTAAGATCAGTCGCCCGTAAGGGATTGAGGGTTCGACTCCCTCCTCGGGCACCAGAATAGAAAATTTAATAATGCAATCCCACGAACAAAAAGTAGATAGAATTTGCGCGGAACTTAAAAATCGAACAAGCACAAAACCGGTATCTTTTAAAAAGAAAGTCGTTTCCCACCAAGTGCCAAAACCCAAGGACGGGCGCTATTTGGACGAGAAGATAGATATAAGCGACTTAAACGACATCATTTCAGTTGACCCTGAAAAAAGGATTTGCGTTGCCGAACCCGGTGTTACTTTTATAGACCTAATAAAGGCCACACTCAAACACGGCTTAGCGCCTTTTACCGTGCCGGAGCTCAAGACCATTACTATTGGCGGCGGCGTTGCCGGCGGTACGCTCGAGTCAATGTCCTACAAATTCGGCGGCTTCCACGATTCCTGCCTGGAATACGAAGTCATTACCGCAGTCGGCGATGTCATTATTTGCGCGCCGGATAACCAAAATAGCTTAATTTTCCAAATGCTGCACGGCACCTTTGGGACCTTAGGCATTATTTCCAAACTTACCTTCAAGCTGGTGCCGGCCAAGCCGTTCGTAAAAATGACTTACGAAAAATATACCAGCTTGGAAGATTACAAAGAGGCGACGTGGCGGCATTATAAAGCGCGCGATGTGGACTTTATGGACGGCATTATCCATTCGCCCAAAGAATGGGTGCTGTGCATCGGGAATTTTGCAGATACTGCTCCGTACAGCCACAAATACGACTGGCTTAGGATTTTTTACATTAGTACAAAAGAACGCAAAGAAGATTATATAAAAACCTCCGACTATTTTTTCCGCTACGAGCAGGGAGTAACCAACGTTTTTCCCAAATCTTTTTTGGGCAGGTTATTTTTTGGCAAAATAATGGGGACAACCAATGTGCTTAATTTGGTGGTTAAGTTGCGCAGGTTCATCAATCCGGAAAGGATACCCGTTACCATTGATTTGTTTATCCCTTTTTCCAAAATCACCGCCTTTTTCGAATGGTACCAAAAAGAAATGAGTTTCTTCCCGCTGTGGTGGGTGCCCTATAAAATTGTCCGGCGCTACGAATGGATATCTAAAGAATTATTTGATAAAAATCCCGGCGATGAACTGTTTATAGATATAGCCATTTACGGCATGCCGAGAAAAAAAGGCACTAACTACTACAGGCTTATGGAAGAGGAGCTGATGCGCCTGGGGGGCATAAAGACCCTGATTTCCAATAATTTTTATTCAGAGGAAGAATTCTGGAAAATTTGGAACAAGCAGAATTACAATACAGTAAAATCCCAAACCGACCCAAACAATATTTTCCGCGACCTATATACCAAAACCTGCAAGACCATGCGCGGGCTGGATTAAGTTTCCGCCAAAACCTGGCCAGATTAAATATTAAAGCTAAAAAATGAACAAAATTCGCAACGCTAAAAAACAAGACCGGCCGGCAATCTTAGGGCTTATTAAAATGTTCCCGGACAAGCTTATGCAAAAATACCTGCCCAGCTACAGGTCTTTTGTGGTTGCGGAAAAAAATGGAGAGGTTGTTGGCTGCTGCGCCCTGCAAGTTTACTCAAAAAGGATGTGCGAAGTCCGCAGTCTGGCGGTACATCCCGGCCACAGGGGCCAAGGCATAGGCAAAAAACTGATTGACGCCTGTGTAGCTAGGGCAAAAAAACTAAAAATCGCCGAAGTTTGTACTGTTACCGGCTCAAAAGCCCTTTTCCAAAGCGCGGGCTTTGACACCTTCCATAAAGAAAAATTCGCCATGTTAATAGTTTTAAAGTCATAACTACTGCTCCGCCAGACGGCAAAATACCCAAAGCCATGGCATCTACCCCGGCCAAAAGACAAAATTACAACTTCTGCAGAATAAATATTTGACCCGGTAGAGCTACATTTCAAACAAAACTACAAAATATAAGTTAAAACTTGCCAATATTTTAAAAACTCTCTACAATAAATTGCAATGTGATTCTACCGGGTTGACAAATTAAAAACTTTACTGTAAATTATGTGTATTATTAATTTTTTAAGGAGTTGGAAAGAATAGCAAACTCACAGCCCTACAACCAAAACTTACAAAGTCAACTCAATGGCTTAGTTCAACGTTAACAAATTCTTTAAGGATTTGTTTTTTTGTTCACTTTAATTTATTTATAATAGAGAACAACCCGCCGAATCCGCCTCAGGCGGAGAAGGCGGGTAGCTGACAATAATCAACTAACTCACATATATGAAAAAACCTTTCAGCGGAAAGATTTTGATTCTAGGTTACGGCTCAGTGTCCCAGTGCACTTTGCCCATCCTTTTTGATAAAATTGACGTGCCTTACGAAAATGTCACCATAATGGACTTTGAAGACAAAGCCCAAAGTTTAAAACCCTTTACGGACAAAGGCTTAAAATTCGTACAGGACAGGGTCACCCAGGAGAACCTGCGCACTATTTTGGGCAAACATGTAGGCAAAGGCGGGCTTTTAATAGACTTGGCCTGGAATATTGATGCTTGCGAAATAATTAGCTGGTGCCACGACAATGAAGTCTTTTATGTTAACACCTCGGTTGAAGTTTGGGATTCCGTAGGCGGCCTGTTTAAAGACAGTCCCTACGAAAAATCCCTCTACTTTAGGCAAATGAAACTTAGGGAAATGACCAAAGATTGGAAGAATGCTACCAGCGTAGTCGTTGACCATGGGGCAAACCCCGGGCTTATTTCCCACTTTGTTAAACAAGGCTTGGTAGACATTGCCAATCAAATGATTAGCGATGGAAAAGCCGCCGGAGCAGATAAAGAACTTATCCAACAATACCTAAAAGACCTTCAATTTAACAAACTTGCGCAAAAATTAGGCGTTAAAACTATTCACTGCAGCGAACGCGACACCCAAGTCACCAACAAACCCAAAGAAGTGGATGAATTCGTAGGCACCTGGAGCATAGAAGGCTTGCGTGAAGAAGGCACGGCCCCTGCGGAAATGGGCTGGGGCACCCATGAAGGAAAACTGCCCGAGCTTGCTCACGTCCCGCCCATTGGTCCTAAGAACCAAATCTTTTTGGCGCAAATGGGCATTAACACTTTGGTCAGGTCTTGGGTGCCGGATGAAGAAATTGTCGGCATGGTCATCCGCCACGGCGAAGCTTTTGGGCTTTCCGACCGCCTGACTGTTTGGGAAGGGGACAAGGCCGTTTATCGCCCCACCGTACACTACGCTTACATGACCTGCCACGAAACCCTGGCTTCTTTGTATGAACTCCGCGGCCGCAACTACGAACTCCAGCCGAAAATCAGGATTATGCAGGACGAAATTACTTCCGGCGCGGACAAATTAGGCGCCCTGTTAATGGGCCACCCTTACAACTCCTGGTGGACCGGCAGCATCCTTACCATAGAAGAAGCCAGAAGGCTGGCTCCGGGACAAAACGCTACAACCTTACAAGTGGCTCTTGGGGTTTTGTCGGCCGTGCTTTGGATGTTTGACCACCCGAATGAAGGGTTAAAATTGCCCGACGATTTGCCGCACGATTTTGTGCTTGATTTATCCAAACCCTATCTTGGCGACTTTGTTTCCAAACCCTCCGACTGGACTCCCGTAAAAAACCGCAAAGCCTACTTTAAAGAAAACCCCGCCAACCAGCCCACCTCTGACATTTGGCAGTACGACAATTTTAAGTTCATACCGTAGGCATAATTGATGAAGTACTTACTATCCATTAATTACTTTATTTGGTTAGTCCTGTCCGCTTTGTTCTTTGCGTGCGGTGAGTTTTTCTCAAAAAAATTTGCCTTACACCCCACGCCAAGTTTTGTCGCCTTGATCCTTACGGCGTATATACTAGGCACCTTGGCTTGGCTCCCCGCAATACTGCAAAAAAACCAACTCTCCATTGTCGGCACAATCTGGTCAGTACTCAGTTTGCTTGCCACCGTATCTATAGGAGTCCTTATCTTCAGCGAAAAACTAAACTGGTTTAGCGGAGCCGGCATCCTTACTGCTATTATTGCGATAGTTCTATTGTCACTAGCCTAAAAAATTATTAAATAATGGAACACATTCCCTTTCAGTTTTTCGCCTGGGGCGCCAGTATCACCTTTGCCATTGAAAGCCTATTGCTCAAGTACCTAAGCAAACATAAAGTTAATAACCCGTGGCTCCTTAACATTACGTGCTTATTTTTTACCATCCTCCTGAATTCTTCTGTTTCTCTTTACATGGGCGCGGGCTGG
Source organism: Candidatus Doudnabacteria bacterium (assembly GCA_023245895.1). GTDB lineage: Bacteria > Patescibacteriota > Doudnabacteria > UBA920 > UBA920 > PALSA-1336. The sequence continues at coordinate 29,377 of JAHFJJ010000003.1, read as the reverse complement.
CCGTCGGCTTGGGGCAACATATTATTAGCAGCGCTATTTTTTGCCCTGGGCATGACCCTGTTTAACTTGGTGGCTTACCAACTGGATGTTTCGGTATTTATCCCGCTGGAAAATTTTAAGACTATTTTTTCCGTAATTTTAGGGGCAATGTTCTTAGGGGAGGTTCTTACAGGAAACCAAATGTACTTAATAGGTGCAATGGTAGTGGCGGGAATTTTTGTAACATTCGATGAAAACTTTTCCATTAAATCCTTTTTTAGCAAAGGCGTAATTTTAGCCTTAGTTGAAATGCTGGCCATATCCTTAATGGCCCTGTTCCTAAACAAAGCCGCTGTAGATAATAACTTTTGGACTTTAAACCTTTGGTACAACGTTATTGCCGCAGGAATAATGCTATTTACCTGGCCGCTGTTTAGCAAAGACATTAAAACCCTGGACAAGAGCCACATTGGCATAATATTTTTATTCGCCTTAGCCGGCGCTACTGCCAACTTGCTTTCCGCCAAAGCCTTTACCCTCAACATTGGCATTTCCCAGGCCATAATTGCCATTCCTTTGTCCGTAATTATTGCCATGGCCTCGTCGCTCTTTTTCCCCAAACTGTTTGAACACCATACTTGGAAAGTTTATATTTTAAGAATAGCCTCGGCAGCTACATTAATTTTTGCCGGAATTAAGTTAAGCTAAAAAACCATGACTGAAGAAAGAAAAAAACTGGTGCAGGAATTGGCGGCCAAACACGGTACGCCGCTGTTTGTAGTGGACCACGACATCATCCGCGAAAATTATAAAGAATTCCGCGACAAACTGCCGGACGTGCAGGCGTATTTCGCGGTCAAAGCCAACTCCAACCCGGAAATAATTAAGACCATGTTCGACATGGGCTCAAGTTTCGACGTGGCTTCAATTTGGGAATTTAAGCTTGTGTATGAAAATATCAAAGACTGGCCGGAAAAAGAACGCCAGGACTTTATTTGGGACAAAGTAATTTACGCCAACACAATTAAGCCGGCCAAGGTTTTAAAAAAGCTAAACCCTTACAAAATTTTAGTGACTTTTGACAACATTGAGGAACTCAAAAAAATTAAAGAACATGCTCCGGACGTGCGTTTAGTCTTGCGCGTGCGCATACCCAATACCGGTTCTATGGTTGAGTTATCATCCAAATTCGGGGCACACCCCGGCGAAGCCGTGGACTTAATTGCCGAAGCTGTAAATTTAGGCTTGAGCGTAGAAGGCATCAGTTTCCACGTAGGCAGCCAATGTTACAATTTTGAAAATTATGTTGGGGCGCTATCCTTGGCTTCTTCAATTTTTAAAGAAGCCAAACAGCGGGGATTGGACATAGGGTTTGTTGACAAAGACGGTAAAAAAATGAGAATTTTAGACATTGGCGGCGGTTTCCCCGTAAGGTACACTTCCGACGTAAAACCTTTTGCCCAAGCCGCAAAAAAAATCAATTCAGAAATTAAAAGATTGTTTAACGGCGACGTCGACCCAATAGCCGAGCCCGGAAGGTTTATTGTTGCCACGGCCTGCACTTTGGTTACGAAAATTATTGGCAAATCTGTGCGCGACGGCAAGACCTGCTACTACTTAGATGACGGCGTTTACCATACTTTTTCCGGACAAGTTTATGACCACCAGCATTATCCGCTCCACGCCTTTAAGGAAGGCGAGCTAAAAGTCTGTGCCACCTTTGGGCCGACCTGCGACGCTTTTGACACAATTTCTTTGGCCGACGAACTGCCGGAAGATTTACAAATTGACGATTTGCTATACGCTGAAAATATTGGCGCATACACTTTAGCATCGGCTACTGACTTTAATGGCTTCCCGGAAGCCCGCGTGGTCCATATTAACACCCACCGCCAATCTCCAAAAGAAGGCGAGCTAAACAAAGAATTTACAGTTGATATCCCACTGCCAAAAATCCCAAGCCGGGTCATATCATAAATATAAAAATCCTCCGCTCATACGGAGGATTTTTAATTGTTGATAACCAATTAGTTAAAAACTAAGGCGGTTGTTATAATTAGGACGTCTAAATTAACCAATCAACTACCCTTGAAAGGGGGTGAAAAGAATGAAAGTTTTACACACCATTGCTTTTATCCTATTGATTGTTGGCGGGCTTAACTGGGGACTTACCGCGTTTAATTTCAACCTTGTTGAAAAAATCTTCGGCCCTGTTTCCAACCCTGTTACCATGGTAATCTACGTGCTTGTCGGCCTGTCCGCGATTTACGAAATTGCAGTCCACAAAAAACTCTGCCGCAACTGCAATCCTGTTGCCGCCCCTACTTCAATTTAAAATCCCTTTGTACAATGTATACGATGGCAGTCATCGTACCATACAAAAAAACCCTCCCGACTAAGGGGAGGGTTTTTAAATTTTACTTTATGTTGCCGCTTCCTTGTCCGCCATGGGTTTAGCGTCGGCGGATTCTTTGACTTCTTCCTTATCCGCAGAAACTTCAACGGAGACAGAAGCTTTTTCTTCTTTCGCCTTCTTAGGCGCTTCGGTTAAAGCTTTCAAAGAAAGGCCTAAACGGTGCTCGGCCGGTTCAATGGAAATAATCTTAAATTCTTTTTCCTCGCCCGGTTTAACAAAGTCTTCCGCGTTCTTAACCGCTTCGTGCGAAAGCTCCATTATGTGGGCCAGGCCCTGGATGTCTTTGTCCAATTCCACAAATACGCCAAAAGGCATAATTTTCCCTACCTTGCCCTTAACCACCTGGCCAATTTGGTATTTCTTAACCGCTTCCAGCCATGGGTCTTCCTGTAATTGTTTAATGGATAAAGATACGCGGCCTTTGTCTATGGAAATAACTTTGGCCGTAACTTTCTGGCCGACTTTCACAATGTCCTTGGGGTTTTCAATCCTCTGCCAGGCAAGTTCGCTAATGTGGACCAAGCCTTCCATTTCACCGAATTTAACAAAGGCGCCAAAGTCTACCACACCGGTAATTGTACCTTCCACAACCTGGCCAATTTTAAGCGAGCCGAGCTTGTTTTCCATTTCTTTTTCAAAAACGGCTTTTTCGGAAACAATCAGTTTTTCCTCGGTGGAGTCGGCTGTAATAATTTGCACATCGAACGACTGGCCAACATAAGACTGCAAAACGCCCAAAATGCGGTTCTTGTCGCCGTCTTCCACGCGGGGATAGTGCTCCAAAGACAACTGGGATACGGGCAAGAAACCCATTACGTTGTTTATCTCTACCATAAGGCCGCCTTTGTTGGCTTCCAAAATTTTGGTGCGGACAATTTCCTTGCTGTCCAACTTTTCCTTTAAGGTCTGCCAAACTCTTTCCTGCCCGGCTTGTCTTAAGGACAATTCGACAATACCTTCTTTGTTTTCGCCTTCAACCACGGAAACAAAAATTTTGTCGCCGGGTTTTAAAGCGGACAAAGTTGCTTCGTCGTCATACAACTCGCGGCCGCGAACAACGCCCACGCCATAGCCTTCCAAGTCAACGTAAACTTCGTTCTTGCCTACGCTAATAAGCGCGCCTTCTACCATGTCGCCTGGTTTAAGCACGCGGATTTCCACGCCGCTATTGACCAAATCTGTCATTGTCGTAGCGCTGGCCGCTCCGGCGGGAATAACTGCTTGTTTTACTTCTTCTGTCATATTAATTTTCTTTCTCTAACCAACTACGATCATTCGCCCCTTCCTAGCCTTCCCCATCAAGGGGAAGGAACTACTGCAGTCTGCAGTCTTCCCCTCCCTTGATGGGAGGGGTTAGGGGAGGGTGAAAATAAAAAATCAACGACTTAAAATCGTTGAACAAATTTAAGATACGTATTGCATTGGTTAATTGTTAAAAAGTGCTGTTTCAAAGGCTTATTTGGGATTAATAATTATTATTTTCCGCCAGAGGCGGACCCGCCTCCGGCGGGCTTTAGCACTTATTCAAATAAGCCCAAATATTATAGCAGTTTTATATAAAAAAGCAAGGGGTGTACTGGTAACCAGTACACCCCATAGCTTGCAAGTCAGTTCAAAGCTTCGCCTTCGTAGCAATGCATCAATTCGCACATTTCCGTAAAAGAACGAGCGACGGGAATCACCGCCTTCAAAGGATTGTGAGACAAAGCCCGGTCCCAAAATGCGATCGATGGGTTGTCTGGTGCTTTTCGGTAATCGAAACACCACCAGCCTTCGTCAGATGCGGTTGCGAAAGGCACGAGACCAGGAAGCAGAGAGATGCTTTTCTCGATAGCCTGAAGCGGCGTAAATATTTCGGTACCTATCCTCAGCGAAAGAAGAAAGTCTAGAGACCGCGGGACATCGAGACATACCACCCTGAATTGACTCGTGTTAGCGCCATGGTTTTTCATGGCGCAGATAAGAAAATCTTGGGGAAACTTAAACCCCAATTCTTTCTCTATCTGCTCAACTTCGTCACGCGTCGCAGGTGGAGAAATTGGGTTTTTCCATAGAACTGCCTGTTGCATTGGTCCTCCTAAATTGTTGCCTTAGCAACAAAAAATTATATCAAATAATTAGTAAATTTTCAAGTCTTAAAACCCCTTTTCTTTTTACCCAAAATCAGCTATAATTCAATAGAAGATTTAAGCTTAAACCTTTAATAATACCGCTGGTTTCCTGGGCTTTCTTGAACCTAAAACCTAGCGCCTAGAACCTAAAATGCAAATCCAATATTTCGGACTTTCTTCGTTTAAAATAACCACTAAAGAAGCCACAATTATTACCGATCCTTTCCACAAGGACTCCGGCCTGACCCCGCCCCGCGGGGCGGCGGATGTTTTAGTTTTGGCTGACAAAAACAGCAAACTTTACTCGGCCATTAGCGGCATTAGTGGCGAGCATTTTGACATTACTGACCCGGGCGAATACGACATTAAAGGCGTAACCGTAACAGGCATTCCATTAAAACAGGAAAATAAATACGTAACAATTTTCTTAATAGAAAGCGAAGACATTCGCATTTTAAACTTAACGCATATAAAAGAATTTAACTTAACAGAAGACGAACTTGAATCTTTGGGAGAAATAGATATTTTAATCTTGCCCGTCGGCGGCAACACTGTGCTTTCCGCTTCGGCCGCCGCAAAAGTCGTAAATGAAGTTGAACCAAAGATTGTTATCCCATCGCACTACAAGAATAAAGATTTGATTTTAGATTTAGACTCTTTGGAAAAATTTGTAAAAGAAATGGGCGGCAAAAAGGAAGAAATGGACAAGCTGACAATAAAAAAGAAAGAACTTCAGGAAGAGGGCACAAAGTTGGTGATACTGGAACCCTTAAGGTAGTAATCGCAAATACACAAATCAACACAAATATACAAACCCTGAAATTCTTATGATTTGTATATTTGTCTAAAATTTGTATATTTGGGAACCCTACATAATATGAAATGGATTGAGCAAATAAGACACAAACCCCAAGCCGAAAAGCTCAAGCTTATTTGGACAGCAGTAATTATAGCAGCAATCTTACTTACTATTGTCTGGGTAATTAGCTCCAGGTACTATAAAAGAGTAGACAAAGACGCTACCTTTTTCCAAACAATTGGACAGGGGATAAAGGATGTAAAAGATAACTTCAGGAAATAAATTTGATTTAAAAGAATTAAAAGATTGAGCAAGAATGACAAGAATTACTGCAGACAATCATGTCAATCATTTAAATCTTACTTAATCTTGTCAATCACACTATGCCCAAAGATTCCAAAGCAGAACTATCAACCGACATAGGAGAAATAAAACAGCGCGACATCCAAACAGAAATGCAGGAGTCGTATTTGGATTACGCCATGAGCGTAATTGTTTCCCGCGCCCTTCCCGATGTACGCGACGGCCTTAAGCCCGTGCACCGCCGCATCCTTTACGTTATGCACGAACTGGGGCTGCGCCATAGCGTTAAATTCCGCAAATCCGCGGCTGTAGTCGGTGATGTCTTGGGTAAATACCACCCGCATGGCGACGCTTCGGTTTACGACGCCATGGTGCACATGGCCCAGGAATTCGCCATGCGCTACCCGTTAATAGACGGCCAGGGAAACTTTGGTTCTATGGACGGCGACGGCGCCGCGGCCATGAGGTACACCGAAGCAAGGATGTCCGCCTTAGCCGAAGAACTTTTGACAGATTTAGACAAAGAAACCGTAGACTGGCGCGACAACTACGATGCCACGCGCAAAGAACCTATTGTCTTTCCGGGCAAAGTGCCTAATTTGCTTTTAAACGGCACACTTGGCATTGCCGTGGGCATGGCAACAGATATTCCGCCGCACAACCTTACGGAAATTTGCGACGCGATTGTAAAACTGGTTGATGACCCCGAAGCCACCACCGAAGACCTAATGGAATTTGTTAAAGGACCGGACTTTCCCACCGGCGGAATTATTTACGATGTCGCGGCCATAAAGAACGCCTATGCTACCGGCAAGGGCGGGATTGTTATGCGCGCAAAAACTGAAATTGTGGAGACCAAGAGCGGGGCCTTCCAAATTTTAGTCCACGAAATTCCTTACCGCGTTAACAAAGCCACCCTGCTGGAAAAAATCGCCCTGCTGGTCAGCGAGAAAAAAATAGAAGGCATTAAGGACGTGCGCGATGAAAGCGATAAAGACGGCGTGCGGATTGTCGTAGATATAAAAAAAGACGGCCTGGCCAACAAAATTTTAAACCAGCTTTTTTCCTACACCCAAATGCAGGAAACTTTCCATTTGAACATGCTGGCCTTGGTAGGGGGCATTGAGCCCCATGTTTTAAACCTAAAAACGGTTTTGGAAAAATTCCTGGAGCACCGCCAGGTTGTGGTAAAAAGAAGGACAGCCTTTGAGCTTAAAAAAGCCAAAGAACGCGCGCATATTTTGGAAGGCTTAAAGAAAGCCTTGGACCATATTGATGAAGTCATCAGTATTATCCGCAAATCACCGACCAAGGAAGAAGCCAAGGTCAACTTAATGAAGAAGTTCAAGCTGACCGACATCCAGACAGACGCCATTTTGGAAATGCGCCTGCAGACTTTGGCCGGCCTTGAACGCAAAAAAATTGACGATGAACTGAAAGAAAAAAAAGCATTGATAGAAGAATTAGAAGGCATTTTGCAGTCCGCTAAAAAGATTTTATCTATTATTAAAAAAGAGGTGCTGGACCTTAAAGAAAGATTCGGCGACGAGCGCAGGACTGTGGTAATCAAGAACGCCATAGGTTCCTTTAGCGCCGAAGACTTAATCCCTGAAAGCAATGTAATAATTACAGTAACCAAGAGCGGCTATGTAAAACGCCTGGCGCCCGATACCTACAAAGCCCAGGCCCGCGGCGGCAAAGGAATAATTGGCCAATCGTTAAAAGAAGAAGACGTAGTGGACAAACTTATATCTTCACACACTCACGACGACATTCTTTTCTTTACCAACAAAGGCCGCGTCTTCCAGACTAAAGTTTACGAACTGCCCGAAGGCTCAAGGACAGCCAAAGGCCAGGCCTTGGTAAACTTCCTACAGCTCCAGAACAATGAAACCGCGCAAGCAATTTTAACCATGGCCTCCGCCAGAGGCGGATCCGCCTCCGGCGGAAAATTCCTGGTCATGTCCACCAAAAATGGCCTTATTAAAAAAGTCGCGCGGGAAGAATTTGCCAAAGTGCGCAAGAGCGGTATGATTGCCATTAACCTCAAAGGGGATGATGAATTGAAATGGGTAGAAACTTCTTCCGGAGAAGACCAAATAATGCTTTCCACGGAAAACGGCCAGGCTATTCGCTTTAACGAAAAAGACGTGCGCCCAATGGGCCGCAACGCCAGCGGCGTTACCGGCATGCGCATTAAAAAAGACGACCACATTATTTCCATGGACATTATAAGAAAAGAAGTTGATGTAAAATCCCTGGAAGTTTTGGTGGTAACCGAAAACGGCCTGGGCAAAAAAACGGAAGGCCAATACTACAAAATCCAAAACCGCGGCGGCTCCGGCATCAAAACCCTAAAAGTTACCCCCAAGACCGGCAAAATTGTAGCCATGTACATCCTAAACAACGCCGAAGAACACGACCTTGTAATAATCTCCAAAATGGGCCAAACCATCCGCACACCGCTAAATAATGTGTCTACATTAGGCAGAGCCACTCAGGGCGTAAGGGTGATGAGGTTGGATGAAGGAGATAAGGTCGCCAGCGCTACTATAATATAATCTATACTTGCACTGACAGATGAGGAGCATCCGCTAGACTTAATGACCAGCGGGGCGGTAAGTAAAATAGTGTCGGTCAAAAACCTTGATGACATGGAGAGCTATCTGGAAATACTCGTTCAAGAAATAAATTTACTGTTAAAAAAATAAATCCCCTTTAGGGGATTTATTTTTGGATGCTTGCACTTCGTAGTCCGCCTCAGGCGGACGAAGAAGTGGTGGGCGTGGAGGGACTCGGACCCCCGACCAGTCGTGTATAAGACGACCGCTCTACCAACTGAGCTACACGCCCTTAAGTTTACTGATATATTGAATGGTCGCCAACATTAAAAAAATAAACTTGGCCGTCATCCGCAAATTGGAACATTACCCTGTGGTGGTAATCAAGCCAAAAAGCCCAATAACCTTTCCATTTTCCCCCAAGCTTGTGAGTTTTAAGCAAAGGATAAAAACAGTCCTGGCGGAATAATTTTTCCCTTTCTATAAATATAGCCTTGAGCTCCGGAGGCAACTTTTTATAAGCCCGCTTAAAATATGGGGCGTAAATTATTGCATTGACTTTCATACTACTCTTTGGCCCACTTAGCTAAATCCCCGGGGCGTAAAATTTTAAGCTTCCCTGCCTTTTTAGCCTTTTCAAAAGACTGGATAGCTTTAAGAGTATCTCTTTCTTCCCAAGCGATTCTTTTGGCTTGGGTTTTGTCTAGCTCTTCTATAAACCTGCGAATAGCCGCGCGCATAAACTCCGAGCGGGTCATTTGCCTGGTTTTAGCCAAGCGTTCAGACTCCTTAACCATTGCCGGAGGCAAAGATATGGTGACTAAAGATGTGTTTCTCATAAAGTAACATGTTAATACTAAGTATTAACATGTTACTTTATTGATTTAAATTTGTCAATTTGATAGAATAATTTTATTAATCTTAACTATTTACTTAAATGACACTCTCATTGTTTGTTTTTTGGGCAGTTATGGTTTCGCTTTTAACTTCAGCCGCCGCTTTTTATGCCAAACGCTATGGGCGCTCCGAAGCTTTGGTGGCGCTGTATGTTGTTTTAATATTGTTTGCCAATATTATAGCTTCCAAAATTATCCGGTTTGATTTAGGCTTTACCCAAATTTTCGCGCCGGCCGCGGTGCTTATTTTTGCGGTTACTTTTTTGCTGACAGATATTGTAAACGAAAGGTTTGGCCGCGCTGAAACCCAAAGGATGATTTTTATTGCCTTTTGCTCGCAAATTGTTTTGGTGGTGTTTTCTTATTTAGCCATTCACACCGCTCCCGCGCCGTTCTTTTTAAACCAGGCGGCTTTTGAAGCTGTGCTTGGCTCGGTGCCCAGGATTGTAGTTGCCAGCCTTATAGCTTTCTTAATTAGCGAAAACGCGGATGCGTATATTTTTGCCTGGTTTAAAAATAAAACCCAAGGCAAACATTTGTGGATGCGCAATGTTTTCTCATCTCTTCCCTCAATGATTCTAGACAGCGCGATATTTATTACCATAGCTTTTTATGGCGGAGCAATTCCGATTTTTGGGCTCATCGTCGGGCAAACCACAATCAAATGGCTCATTGGAATTATTGATATTCCTTTTATGTATTTAGCAAAATCAATTTTAAACGAAAAGTAGGTCTGTTTGGTGTGGGGGTTGCAAAAAAAATTTAGGTGTGCTATAATGAATATAGAAAAGTTAGTTCTTCATTAGAAGAAACCAAAATAAAAAACAAATCAATAGTTTTAAACAACATTGCCGCGAGGCAACGTCATTTTTGCCCTAATTTACTGGGCAATCGGCTATAAGGTTATTCTTATAGTTACAAAAACTTCTTTTGACTTTTCCGGAAGACCCCTTTTACCATTCGACCCGACGGTCAGGTAATCTAAGGGGTTTTTCTTTTTGCCTTTTTGATGTAGAATATCAAGGTAAATATTAAATTTAATATATGGATGCAGATGATATAAAAAGCCTGTTTGAAGACAAGTACCAAAAAACCTTAGGGATGAAGTACGAGGAGTGGAGCGAGCAGGGGCCCCAAAACGAGACCGAAGCTTATGCCAGGCTTCAGGAGATAGACGATGAACTGCAAAACAGCCACGACCAGTGGTACGAAGCCGAAGGCCGCGAAAAAGAGGAATTGGAAGAAGAACGCGACAAACTCAAAGCCGAATACGACTTTATAGAAGCCGCTTTTAATTTGGAAGCCCCGGACAAGGGCTGGTAGAATATGGAAACTTTTATCCAAAATAAATTAGGCCAAAAAATTGCCGTAAAAGTCGAAGGCGAAAGCAATATCAAAGGCCCTGTATTCATTCTGCACGGGCTGTGGACGCATATGGACAGGCCGACCGGAAAAAATATTGCCGAAGCTTGCCTTGAACAAGGCTATACCGCTGTAAGGTTTGACGCAAGGAACCATCGCGGAAAAAGCGACGGCAAACCAGAAGACGCAACCATAACCGAATTTTACCAAGACTTAAAAGAAGTCATAAACTGGGCACGCGGCCAAAACTGGTTTAAGGAACCGTTTATTCTGGCTGGCTCAAGCCTGGGCGGCATTACGGCCGGGGTTTACGCTGAAGACTACCCACAAAAAGTTAAGGCTTTATTTTTGCTGGCTCCTGTAGTATCGGGAAAATTAAGCGCCGCAACAAAAAGTCCGGAAAGCTTAAAAACTTGGAAAGAACAAGGCGCACAGGAAAAAGAATTTAATTCGGAAACCGGAGAGAAAAAATTACTGCCATGGTCCCATATGGAAGACCGGCTGAGATACGACTTACTGACTAAGGCCCACGACCTAACCATGCCTGTATTAATTATAGTGGGGGATAGAGATACTGTCTGCCCTTTGGAGCACCAAAAAATGCTCTTGGACAAACTGGGCGGTGAAAAACAATTGGCAATAATGGCAGGAGCCGAGCACGGCAGCAAAGAGCCGGAACACCAAAAATTTATGAAAGATACTTTTATTAGCTGGCTTAAAGGATTGGATTAATGCTTTACGTAGTAGCAACTCCCATTGGTAATTTAGGCGACATAAGCCTTCGCGCGATTGAAACTTTAAAATCCGCCGTTTTTGTCATGGCCGAAAATCCGCTTTACTCAAAAAGGCTGTTGGAGCATGTTGGCGCGTGGCCAAAAGAAATGGTGCAGTTTGCCGAACATAATGAACAGCAGATAGTTAAAGACCTGACCCGCCGTTTGGCTAAAGAAGACGGATGTTTAATTACCGACGCCGGTACTCCGGGAGTTTCAGACCCTGGCTTTAGGCTTGTGCGAGAATGCATAAAAGAAAATGTTTCGGTTATTCCAATCCCCGGAGCCAGCGCGGCCATTGCAGCGCTTTCTGCATCGGGACTTCCTACGGATAAATTTTTATTCCTGGGTTTCTTGCAAAAGACCGCGGTTAAAACTGTGCAAGCTTTGCAGGACGCAGCCAATGCCGAAGCAACTGCAATTTTTTATGAATCACCGGAGCGGATTATGAAAACCTTAAGCTACATTTCCAACGCCTTCCCAAACAGCCAGGTGGTAATTGCACGCGAGCTGACCAAAATGCACGAAGAATTTCTGCGCGGCGCGCCCGACCAGGTTATTGCGGACCTAAAAACCCGCCAAGCAATAAAGGGGGAAATGACGGTATTAGTATCATTTAAGTAAGTCTTCTTGTAGCGTGCCGATTTATCGGCGGTACAAGGACGCCCATAAATGGGCACGCTACACTTATGAGCGGTCACAGCAAATGGTCACAAATTAAACGCACCAAAGGCGTCCTTGACCAAAAACGGGGAGCGCTGTTTTCCAAGTTAAGCAAAAAAATTTCCATTGCCGTAAAAGAAGGCGGTAGCGGAGACCCCTCTTCCAACTTTAGGTTAAATAGCGCCATAGTTTACGCCAAAGACCAAGGCATGCCCAATGACAACATTGAGCGGGCAATTAAGTCTGCCCTGGGCGAAAAAGGCGCGGGCATTAAAGAAGTCGTATACGAAGGCTACGGACCTTTTGCAACAGCTTTTTTAATAGAAGCCATAACCGACAACAGCAACCGCACATTTAATAACATTCGCAAAATATTTTCTGAGCACGGCGGCAACATAGGCGCGCAGGGGAGCGTCGCCTGGCAATTTAACACTAAAGGGCAAATTTTAGTTGAGCGCGATAGTAATTTACCCGCGATAGAAATGGCTGCGATTGATGTCGGAGCTGACGACGTGCGTGAATCAGCAGAAGGGCTTGAAGTCTACACCAAGCCGCAAGATTTAAATAAAATTAAACAGGCCCTGCTCTCTGCTGGGGCCAAAATAGCCCAGGCAGACGTAATTAAAGAGTCTTCACAGGGAACGGACTTAACAGAAGAACAAAAACCCAAAGTAGACGCTTTATTCGCGGAATTGGAAAATGATGAAGATGTAATAGCGGTACATACATCGGCAAACTTATGATAATACTCGGCATAGATCCCGGAACCGCCACAACCGGATTCGGCATTATCAAGCAGACAAAAACCCAACCGGAGCTGGTTGACTTTGGGGTTATATCAACTGACAAAAAATTATCAGACGCGGAACGCTTGGAAATTTTAGCGGCAGATGTTAATCAGCTGATAAAAAAATACAAGCCCGAAGCTGTGGGAGTAGAAAAACTTTTTTTAACCACCAACCAAAAAACCGTAATGACTGTGTCCCAAGCCAGGGGAGTAGCCCTGCTTGTTTGCCAAAAAAATAAATTGCCTATTTTTGAATTCACGCCCCTGCAAGTTAAAAATTTTATTTGCGGCTATGGCAAGGCCGAAAAAAAACAGGTGCAATATGTAGTACAGCAAACTTTTAAGCTCAAAACACCTCCCAAACCCGACGACGCGGCAGATGCAATAGCCATTGCGCTGTGTGCCGGACATTATTTTACTAAATATAAGATGTAGCGTGCCGATTTATCGGCGATATGAGGACGCCCATAAATGGGCACGCTACGCTAGACATTATAAATATCCCTTGATATAATTTTTATAAGTTTTTAGGCTTACCATTAAAAAATAAAATATATGTTTTTTGACGACGAAGACGGCATGGGCGCAGACGGCGGAACGGCCGACGCCCCTGCAACTGATGCCCCTGCTACAGACGACGAAGATGGCAAAGACGGCGGCGAAGGTATGAATGCCGCAATGTAACAGCCGCCGATTACTCGCGGATAATAACGCTGATCAGACGCTGAATTAAAACCCCCTCATAAGCGAGGGGGTTTTATGTTTGCTATTTTCTTTTGAATTTAAAAAATCTTCTTTTTCCTGCCTGAAGCAAATGCTCTTTCTCTATATCTTCGATTATTTTATCTTCCTTAACCACTTTAGAATCTATCTTTAAACCACCTTGATCCATCAGCCTCTTAGCCTCTGATTTACTAATACCAACCAAAAAGGATGTCGTCACTGAAACTGTTGGTATGAAGCCTGAAGGCAAAAATTTAATTTCAATGTCTTCCGGCAGTTCACCCTTACTGAATTGAGAAATAAAAGCTTCCTTTGCGCCGGCAGCTTTTTTGTCGCCATGGTAAAGACCTGTTAATTTTTCGGCTAAGATAATTTTTTGGTCACGCGGGTTCGGCAATTTCATAATTTCATCAATTTCCGTAATATCCACCCTAGTTGCCAGCACAAAATATTTTTTTATTAGCTCATCTGTAATAGACATTACCTTGCCGAACATGTCGTTAGGCTCGTCCGTAATGTTAATTACATTACCCCAGGAAGAAGACATTTTACGGCCGTCCGTGCCTTCCATAAGCTGTAAGGTTATAATGTCCTGGCCCTGTTGTCCATAAGCCGGCTGAATAGTCCTGCCTGCCAAAAAATTAAAGCGCTGGTCCGTTCCGCCAAGTTCCACATCTGCCTTTATGGCAACTGAATCGTAGCCCTGCATTATGGGGTAGAGCAATTCGCGCAAAGAAACTCTCTTACCTGCTTTCATACGCTTGGCAATGTTCTCCCTGGATTCAAATTCGTGGAGCCCAAATAAGTTGGCCATTTTACCGATTTCTAAAAAACCTAATTTTTTCAGCCACTTGGAATTATAATGGGTTTCTGTTTTTTTAGGATCTAAAATTTTAAAGGCCTGCTTGAAGTAAGTTCTTAAATTTGTCTTTATTTCGACTTCGCTTAACATTGGCCGCTCACTATCTTTGTCCGCGGTATCGCCAATTAACCCTGTAAAGTCGCCTACAATAAAAATTACCTGGTGCCCAAGCTCTTGGAACGCCCGAAGTTTCCACAAAGCAACCGCCCTGCCAATATGGATATTGGGGGAAGTTGGGTCTATGCCGAGTTTTATCCTAAGCTTTTTTTTAGACTTTAATAAAGACTCTAAATGAGCCTTGTCTATTACTTCCTCTACGCCTCTGGTTAGTAATTCTTCAATTGGATTCATAATGATATTATAATAACATTTTTATCGGTTATTTAAAATACGGGCGGAAAGAGAATATCTTTCCGCCCCAAACCAGCACTATAGCAAACCGAACTCTTGCGCTAGCCCATCCCAGACTCCTTGTAGCTTTGGGAAAAGCTGTTTGAGAGATGGGTTGGAAAGAATCAGATGCCGCAACTCCGCGGAATCGGCCGTATAGTCCAGCAAACCCAGCATATGCCGCGCGGAACTTGTAAGGTAGCGTGGATCCGCTCTTTCGGCTCCGGCTTGGATGAACTCTGCCAGAAAGAAAGCCAGCGCATGGGTGAGCATTTTGTGGTCATGCTCGGTCGATGACATCCTGTCAATCACCACACCCTTGCTTACAAAAGTCTCCAGTAGTTGAACAGCTCGCCAGTCATTAGACGGTTCAAGCGTGACGACAATTTGCTTGCCTACCCAGCCCGACTTAGCGACTGCCACCGGGCCGAACAGGGGATGGAGGCTAAAAATCCGTTCGATGCCGATTCCAATCGCCTCCCGTAGCGCGGCAATACCCGGCGCCTGCACACTGCTTATATTCACAAGCAGCGATGACGGCCAAAGTCCCAAAAGCAACTCTGGTGTCATCTGGCTGGGAAACAAGGCCAATATAACCACATCGGGACAAAATTGTTCCGGTTGCCAAACTCCCCCGCAAGCCTCCAGTTCCTGCCTTTTAGCCGCGTTGGTGTCAGAGCCGTAAACCTCAAGCCCGGCCGCAACCAAATGCTGAACTAAAAACATGCCGAACTTGCCTAAACCCAAAACTAGAACTTTCATACTGCCTCCTTTAAATTTTAATCTGCTGAGCTGTGTAAGCCGCTAGTGTGTGCATACTGTCAACAACACTTGCCGATGCGGGAAAAAGTAATTGCAAGTCAGTGCAACCAAGGACGATGTGTTGTGATTTGCTCCGACTTACCATCTTCTCCAAAAACTCCTGATGTGTTGTTGAGGCCTTTTCTCCCAACAAACCCTGAACCAGCCTGTCCAACTTGCTTTGGTCTTGCGAGGCGGGAATGACTGTCTCAATGCCCGACCCCAAAAGAATTTTTTGGTAAAGCCTTGTCTTTAGCGTGCGGCTAGTTGCCATCAGAAAAACTTTTTTCCAGCCGCGGCGATTGATTTCTCCGCCAACGACTTCAATCAAGTTGGTGACAGGCACATTAACTGCTTTGGCTAGGCGTGAATGGAACTCGTGGACCGTGTTGCAGGGGATAACGAGTCTTTCGCACCCCGCTTTTTCAAGCGCCTCTGCTCCTTGCTTTAGCAAAGAGAAGTAATAAGCAAGGTGCTTGCCTGTGCTTATATATTCACTCTCCTTTTTAAGGTTCAGCGGCAGGCTCCAAATACAAGCCGGCGGCCTGGTCTGTGCGGTTGCCATCCTGACCAAATTAAGATAAAACTCTGCGGTGGTTTCCGGCCCAAGACCTCCCAAAATCCCGATAGTTTTTATTTTCATTTTCCTCCTTTCGTTTTTCAAAAACAAAAAAACCGGCCCTATAATAAGGCCAGTTGGAGGAGCTGAAGAAATAACTAATAATTGATAATTTATAACCAATAACTCTTCGGCGCCTTGAAACTGACCTTATGAAAAGGGTTGTAATAATAAGGGTTTAGTTGAGTAAAATTTAAAGTCATATGATATTCATCCTATCCGCCTTCTCCGCCTAAGGCGGATTCGGCGGATTGTTTTCTATATTTAATAAATTTAGGTAAACAAAAACCGCCTCCCTGCAGGGAGGCGGTTTGAAAATAAATTACAATTTCAAATTACCGCAATCTCTGCAAGGAGGTTGCGTAGTAATAGCTGTTGATTTGTGAAGAAGAAATCTTCATATAACACTATACTATCATTATTTTTCCTATTTGTCAATCATTAATCAAAAAAGGTATAATCTACCATATGCCCAGCAGAACTTGTTTGCGCCTGTTGATTAGCAAACTTTAGGGCATAATCAAAGTCCTGTTTATTTTATAGATTTTACAACTAATTAATCGCAAAGAAATTCTACTGGGTATGCGCGTATACAGCTACAAAACCCCAAAAATTAACTCGGAAAACCGTAAACCCAAATCCGGAAAAAAATTCCGCTTTAAGTTCGGCAAATTTAACCTTAAAAAAACTTTTACCTGGCTGTTCAGAATTTTTGCCCTCGGCGTTTTATTTACGGCCGTGTTGTTTTTATACTACGCCAAAGACCTGCCGGATCCCAACAAACTGCTGGATAGAAATGTTCCGGAATCTACCAAAATCTTCGCGCGGGACAACAGCCTGCTTTACGAAATCCACGGCGAATACAAGCGCACGCAGGTTAACCTGGACCAAATCTCGCCTGATTTAAAAAACGCCACGGTGGCGGTTGAAGACAAAGACTTTTTTAAACACGGCGGAATTTCCTTAACCGGCATTGCCAGGGCCATTATGGTGGATATTTTGACGGGCAGTAAAAGCCAGGGTGGCAGTACCATTACCCAGCAATTTGTAAAAAAAGCCATTTTAACCGATGACAAATCCTGGGACAGAAAAATCCGCGAACTTATTTTAGCGGTGCTCATTGACTCGCGTTTTTCCAAAGATGAAATTCTAAAACTCTATTTAAACGAAATCCCATACGGCCGGAACGCCTACGGGATAGAAGCCGCTTCGCTTAGTTACTTCAATAAATCGGCTAAAAATTTAAGCCTGGCCGAAAGCGCCTACCTTGCCGGAATGCCCCAGGCCCCGACTTACTACAACCCCTTTGGCCCAAACAGGGAAGCGCTGGATAACAGGAAAAACACCATCCTTTCTGTCATGAGGCAACAGGGCTACATTAATGAAGAACAGGAAAAACAGGCAAAAGAAACCAAAGTAGAATTCGCGGAATTAAGCAACGGCATTAAAGCGCCGCATTTCGTTTTATGGGTGCAAGATTACTTAGCCAACAAGTACGGCGAGAAAACTTTGGAAGAAGGCGGACTGAAAGTTTATACCACATTGGACCCAAAACTCCAGGACATAGCCGAAAAAGTGGTTAAGGACGACATAGAAAAAGAAAGCAAAAAATACAACATAAACAACGCTGCCTTAGTTGCCATTGACCCAAAGACCGGGCAAATTCTTGCCATGGTCGGCAGTAAAGATTACTTTGGGAAATCCGAACCAGAAGGCTGTAAACCCGGCAAGACATGTTTGTTTGAACCCAACGTAAACGTGGCGCTGTCCCAACGCCAGCCCGGCTCCAGTTTTAAGCCTTATGTTTACGGCACAGCATTTAAAAAAGATTTTGGCTATTCTCCCGCCTCTTTACTGGTAGATGTAGTAACTAATTTTGGCACCTACGCCGGCAAAAGCTACATCCCCCAAAACTACAGCGGTGAAAGTTATGGGCCGATTTCCATGCGCAAAGCCATGGCCGGCAGTTTAAACGTGCCCGCGGTAAAAACTTTAGATTTGGTCGGCGTGCAAAATGCCACCCAAACCGCGCATGACTTAGGCATTACCAGCCCGCTGGCAGACTGTGGCTTGTCTTTGGTTTTGGGCGGCTGTGAAGTCCGCCTGCTTGACCACGTGGCCGCTTTCTCGGTCATTGCCAATGAGGGAGTTAAGAACGAAAAAACCCCCATCTTAAAAATCCAGGACAAAGACGGCAAAACCTTGGAAGAATTCAAAAGCAATCCGCAAACCGTGCTGGATCCGCAGGCCGCCTACGAACTTATTAGCATAATGACAGACAACAGCGCGCGCGCTTATATTTTTGGCGCTAACTCTCCGCTAACTTTGCCCGACCGCCCCATTGCCGCAAAAACCGGCACCACCCAAAACTGGCATGACGGCTGGACTTTGGGTTTTACGCCTTCTTTGGCCGCCGGCGTCTGGGCCGGAAACAACGACGGCACCCTGCTTAAAAAAGGCGCGGACGGCGTTTTTGTGGCCGCGCCCATTTGGCATGACTTTATGGCGGCAGCGCTGGCCGGCACCCCGGCCGAAGCTTTTGCCGAACCCGCGGGCATCCAAAGAGTTATAGTGGACGATATTTCGGGCAAGCTGCCGACAGACGCGACTCCGGCAACTAAAACCGAAGTTTTTGCCGACTATTCCGTACCCACCACTTATGACAACGTGCATATTAAAATTCCTATTGATATAACCACCGGCCAGCCCGCCAACAGCCTGACTTTGCCTGAAAACATCAGCTACCAAACCTATACGGTTTTGCACAGCGAAAAAAAGGACAACCCCGCTTGGGAAGTTCCCGTAGTGCAATGGGCTCTCTCCCATGGCTATAGCTACCCGCAAAGCGAAGCTCCCAACCTGCCTCCGCAAAACAACGGCCAAGGCCCGACCATTAGCATAGACCAGCCCACCGACGGGACTACAATTTTATCCCTGCCCATTAACGTAAACGTTGCCGCCGCAGGCCCGAACCCCATTGCGCGGGTGGATTTGTCTGTCGACGGCGAACTCGTGCAAAGCTTAAGGCAAGCGCCGTATATTTTTAGCATCAACAAAGATTATGGCAAAGGCCCTCATACTATTGCGGCAAAAGCCACAGACACTTTAAGCCTGACTTCCGACACCAGCGTCAGCGTCCAGTTGGATATAGGCGGAGGTTTGCAATTCCCGACAAATTAAAATAAGTGTGTCATTCCGAGCGAGTGTCCAGCCGGAGGCGGATCTGCCTCTGGCACGACATCCGACGGGCGACGCGGCAATCCTTTATCTCTGAAGTTCAGATTGCTTCGCTCGGATGCACTCGCCCGGGATGACACAATCAGAGTTATGTCCTACTTACTCACCCTCACATTTGTCCTCACACCCGCCTACACCATCAAACTCAACCTGATGGGACTCCCCACCAACCTATTAATGCTGTGGGTGGTTTTGGTTTGGACTGTATTTTTTATTTGGCTAATTGCAAAAAAACAATTACTACACTTACGCACGGCCGTGCGTAAGTGTAGTAAGCCGGTTTTAATTTTTATTTCCCTTTTCTTTTTAGCCGGCATCATCAGTCTCTTTATTAACGGAGCCAATAAGCCTAAACTCGGCCAGTTTATAGTTTTATTCCTCCAGCCCATCTCTATTTTTTTCATTAGCCTATATATTTTCCAACAAAATCCCAAAACCAAAACCTTTCTACTTTCTGCTTGTTACTTTCTACTCGCCGCCGCCGGCCTCTACGCCATACTCCAATACTTCACTCTCATAGGACTGCCCGCCGCCTGGTGGGGCAACAGCGTGGAACCCAAACGCGCTTTAAGCTTTTTTATCCATCCCAACTTTTACGCCCTGTCGTGCGCGCCATTATTGGCATTTTTGATCCCAGATGTTGCCGAAAAAATCAAAAATCAAAAATTGGAAATTGGAAATTGGAAATTTATCGCGACTTGGATTATTGGCGCAGTCGGTTTATTACTTTCCTTTTCCCGCGCCGGATGGCTCGGGTTAGGCATCGCCGGAATTATATATTTAATTGTCGCAGCTGATAAGAAAATAAGAAAACTTGCACTGTATTGCGCAATAATTCTGTGCATAATAATTTTAGCTGTTCCCAATCTACAATGGCGCTTAAGGTTGCCTTTTCATGGAGAAAAATCCGCCGTCTCGCGCCAATCGCTTTGGGAAACGGGATGGAAAGGCATTAAAGAGTCGCCCATTTTGGGCTTAGGCCTGACCGGCTTTTCTAAAAATTGGGAAAGATTAAACACCGATGCCGACCTGCCCGAAACCCACAACTTCCCGCACAATATATTCCTAGACTTCTGGGTGGAAACGGGACTCTTGGGATTAATAAGTTTTATTGGATTATCAGCAATTTTTATTTATCGAGGACTGCGCTCCAGGCTCCCTCTCCCTCTGGGAGAGGGCCGGGGTGAGGGTCAAGCGATGCTAAAACTCAGCGCCGCCCTCTTCCTCATCGCCCTAATCTCCCAAGGCCTAATAGACAACCCCTACTTTAAAAATGACCTCGCGATGGTGTTTTGGATAGTTCTCGCTTTAGCAATATAAAAAGCGAACGAATTAACGTCCGCCCTACCCCCGAATGTATTGGAGGATTTTACGCAGCTCTTGAGCTGCTTTTTTATTGGATTGTCTGGGTGTCAGCCAATAAGTTGCGACTTCAATAAAAACAATCAAAGCCAACCACTTAAAGCGCAAAGTGTTTGCATACAACCAAAAACCCAAAGTTGTGGCTATGGTGGAAAACAAATGGGCGAAAGGATGATTCTTCATACCCATTGCCACGGGCCAAGTCCTCACCCTCTCCTTTGCATCATGGACTGTATCGCGGGCGTCTCCCCAAAAATTCCTGTTAGTCACCAATATGGCGGCTGCAAATAACCAATACCATTTTAACTCGCTTGGCGACACCAGAACTAACATGCTTATAGTCTGCAAGCCTCTGATTAAAGGAGACAGCCTCGCCCAATACCATTTCTTCTTAAAAGAGTAAAATATTGAAAGCAGGATGTATAAAGTCCCTACTTCACTGTCCCCCAAAAATACAAATGCCTGCAACCAAAAGAGCCAGGCGTAAATTTTATTTACGGGTTCTCTGCCTCTATCTTTATGAACCGATTCTAAATGGGCAAGAAACCCAACCCACAAGAGTACGGCGCCTAAAGATTCCCTAAAATGCGACCCCGGAATCACATACAACATCAGAATCAGGTCAGCCAGGGAATACAACCTTAGCTGACCAATATAATTAACCAGCTTTTTCATAGCTACTTCTGTAAACCTCCTTCATGTATTGAGGCAGTCCTTCCAAGTCAGTCAACAGTCGGAGTTCGGCGGAAGCCAAACGGGGTTCTGATTTCAAAATGCCGTAAGTTGTAGGATTGCAAGTCACGACTGACCCTGCTTTAAAACCTCGTTCATTTAAAACCCAGACTAGCCAACCGTGTTCATTGAGCCAATGTAATTGATGGTCTACAAATACCACGAGCGGCTTACCCGAACCCATATAATGACCCGTTTCCCAAGCGCAGTCATGTCCGTATTCAGGCAACACCAAACCTATATGAGACTGAACTATCTTGCTTACGTCCATTTCCACAACAGCGCCTGGAATCTGGCTCGGAGGGAGCCACCAAGGGTTAAAATTTTTGGGCTTGAAAACGTCGAAACTATTATCGCTCTCAAGCGGCCCGCAGACTGTGTCCGTCCATGCATGAACTTCCCGGGCGATTCGTGCCACCACGTATACTTTTATCTTTCCCATTACGCACCTCTTTCACCAAATTGCTCCTGATAGCGCAAAGCTTCTTCGTTTGTGCCAAAAATAAATTGACACGTGAGAAGATCAACATCTGCATTGAAAGTAGAACCATCGCAGTCTTCGTATGCGACTACTGTAGTGGTTGGGCCGTCCATATCTTTCTCAAAAAATCCCAAGACAGTAAATGGACCTTTTACCCCGCCTGTGGATCTGATATCTAAGATGGACTTACGTTTAAGCATCCAAAATTGCTTACCAGGCTGGAAATCTTTAACAAACCAATGTTGAACCATGAGTCCTCCTTTGTTTTAACAGTGAAATATACTCCTAAAACACATTATTGACAATTCTATTCATCATATGTTATACTAAAAATAGCTTTAATTAAGGCTATTTTATTTATTTTAATAATATTTGTCGGATTAACTTGACACAATATGGATCATAAAATAACAGAAAACTTAGAAAAACTGGGGCTTCAGCCTAATGAGGCCAGGGTTTATTTGGCTTTGCTGGAAACCGGGCGAGGGACAGTTACGCAAATTAGCCAGTCGGCCGGGTTAAACAGGACAACTGGTTATGATATTTTGGAAAGGTTGTCGCTGTACGGATTAGCCAGCCGCGCGGGGACCGGCACAAAGAAAAAAATGTACGCGGCAGAGCCGCCGCAAAGGCTTAAACAATATTTGGAAAATAAAAAAACCCAGGCCGAACAGCGGTTGGGAAGGGTAGATGAAACTTTATCCGATTTACTTGGCCTCTATAAAAAAGAAAACAAGCCGGTAATTAAATTCTTTGAAGGCGCGGAAGGTATAAAAAATATTTACTGGCATACCCTGGAAAGCAAAAATATTATTTACTCACTCGTGGATTTCAGCGTGTACTTGCCTTCTTATTCACAGTTTGGGAAGGATTATATACACGAAAGGTCCAAAAGAAATGTAAAAGAAAAATGTTTGGTCTTAAAAAACCAGCTCGGCCAGGACTACTACAACGAAGTTTACAAGAATAATCCGCAGTTTAAAAAAGTTACTGAGCACCGCTGGCTCGACAAACAATTCCCTTTTATCCCAGCTGCAGAAATAAATATTTATGATGATGTGGTTATGGGCGTCCTGGTAAAACCCGGAGAAAACGCGGCCTTTGAAATCCAAAACCCTTCCTTTGCCAACTCACTAAAGATTTTATTTGATATCGCTTGGGAAAGTGGAGAAAAAATAAATTAGACAAACAAAAACCCTCCGCTTGGAGGATTTTAAATCTATTTCTTTAAGCGCAGAACCACTTTCCTATACGGCTCGTTGTCTATGCTGGAGCTTTCGACTTCGGGGTGGTGTTCCTGGAGGTAAGCATGGACCAGGCGGCGTTCGTAGTTGGGCATGGGTTCTAGGGCTTGTCCGCGTCCGGTCATTTTTAATTTCTCCACTGCGGCCTTGGCCGTTTCTTTCAAGAACCACTCCCGCTTTCTTTTGTAATCGTCTACATCCAAAGTAAACCAAAAAGGTTCTTGGGATTGCAGTTTCTTAGCAGCTAAGGCCCTTACCAAAGTTTCAACCGAATGCAGAGTCGCGCCCTGCCGGCCAATCAACAAAAATGAGTCGGGCGAGGAAATATTAAACACCAAACCTTTGGTAATACTTTCCTCAAATTCCACGCTGCCGGACACGCCAAGCTGGCCAAGCAGTTCGGTAATTATGCCTTTTACTATTTCGATTTTATTGTAGTCAGTCATTGGGGGAAGTTGGTAGTGAATAGTAGGTAGCGAGTAGCAAAGCAGGAGCGGCTGGCTACCCACTACTTACTAAATGCTATTAGCTTACAACCGTTACTTTCGGCTGTTTACGAATTATATAGTATTGCTGGCCAACGGCAAAGAGGGTAGTAACTATCCAGTAAAGCGGCAGGCCGGCCGGCAGTTTAATGGCAATAATTACGCTAATTACAGGTAAAACATAGGTAGTCTGGAGCTGGAGGGCTTTGGCTGTGGCGTCCTGGCCGCCGGTCTTGGGCATCATAAGTTTGGACTGCCAAAACTGGGCCAAGCCGGCCAACACGCCAAAAATAATATTAGGCTGGCCCAAATCCACCAAGCCTAAAAATTTAGGATTAATTGTGTGAGGGTTGTTAATAAAGGCGTAAAGCCCGTCTAAATTATTGTGGAGGGCTTTACTGAAAACTTGGTAAAGGGCGATTAAAAATGGCAGCTGGATAAGCAAAGGCAGGCAGGAAGAAAGGGGGTTAATTTTGTGCTCCTTGTAAAGCTCCATCATGGCCTTGGCCTGGGCTTCTTTGTTATCTTTATGCCTTTCGCGCATTTCGTTTAACTTAGGCTGGAGCTGGTTCATTGCCCTTTGGCTCTTGAGGGATTTGTGGAAACTTGGCGCGAGAGCCAAACGGATTAAAAGGGTCACCAGAATAATAACTATGCCGATGTCATGTCCGGGGATAATATTATAAAAAAATACCAGCAGGTTTAAAAGCGGGCGATAGATGGCTTCGTTATAGAGCAAATATAGGATGGACATGAGTTAGAATTAAGAAGTTAGAATTATGAATTAAGAGTGGGGGACAGGGTCAATTTTACTTTCAGACCAAGGATTGCATTTTAGCAACCTTTTGAAAGATAGCCAAACTCCTGCGATTACACCATGTTTTATAATTGCCTGCCTGGAGTATTCGCTGCAGGAGGGGTAATGGCGGCAGTAGCCGTAAGGGAAGCGCACCTTTAACCAACTGTGGTCGGGAGAGAGGGATTTCTGATAAAGGGCTATTAATGATATTACTAGATATTGCGGGACGTTAAGGATATTTTTGAAAAATGTTTTCATAAAATTGTTTGTGTCATTGCTAGTGCAGCCGACCTGTCCGCCGAAGTCCGCCTGAGGCGGATCGCAATGACAGAATTATCTAATTCTCGAACAAACATCCAAAAAAGCAGCGAGGACATCTTTTTCCGGCAAACGGCTTACTTTGGGCTTAGCTATTACCATGTAACTGCCGTTTTTAAATTGCGTCAAATTTTTCCTTATATGCTCCCGTAAAACCCTTTTAAGCCTATTCCTTTTAACCGCGCTTTTAAAGACCTTGGTGGAAACCACGACTGTAAAAAGCTTTTGGGGGGCGCGGGACAGGAATTTTATGGTGAAAAAGGGGTTAAAAAAAGTCCGCCCTCTGGAAAAGGCTTCTGCAATATCTTTCGCTTTAGCCAGGCGGTTGGATTTATGGAGCATAAATGATTGACAAGAATTAAAAGATTTAAAAGATTGACATGATTTTATGCAGTAATTCTTGTCATTCCTTTAATTCATGTCAATCTTGTCAATCAATTTTATACCGAGAGTTTCTTCCGGCCCTTAGCGCGGCGGCGGGCAATCACGTTGCGTCCGGTCTTGGTCTGCATGCGCTTTAGAAAACCGTGAGTTCTGGCCCGTTTGATTTTCTTGGGCTGGTAAGTTCTTTTCATATTTTTAGATGCTGAAGTTAAACGCTGTTAATTAATACGCTATGTTAGACGCCGGCGTTTATATCAGCATTTGCTTTTAAGCGTCTAAAATAGCTTCTACAACTCAATAATTATAAAGAAAAAACCGCTTCTGGTCAACCCCGTTAGAAGCAGCGGTTTTCTTTTATTTGACTTAGTTTTTAGACACAAGAAAACATTTTCCCCGATCATTTTTTTGACGAAGCTTCTAACGGGGTCAACCCACCGATTTTGCTAAATATTTGTCTGCCCCTTTCTCACATCTTTTCCACAGCATATTAACAGGGGCTTTAAATTCTCTTGCCAATAAGAGGGTTTCTGACTTATTTACATGTTGATAACTGCCTGTTAGAATGGAAACTACACGGATCAACACAGATAACAAACTGACGAACACAGATCCGTGTTTATCCGTAATTTATCCGTGTTAATCTGTTTCTTCTATGAATAACCAACAGCTATGGCAGGCAATTTTAGGTAGTTTGGAAATTTCTTTAAGCAAGGCTAATTTTAACACCTGGTTTAAAAATACCGGCATATTGGAAAGGGGAGACGATAATATTTTGGTTGGGGTGCCGAGCGCTTTTTCCAGAGACTGGATAGCAAGCAAGTACCATGCTGAAATGTTGAAGGCTTTGAAAACCCTGGCGCCGGAAATTAAGGAAATAAAATACCAGCTTGGAGGCAATCTAGCCACGGCGGCGCTAAACCAACAACCTAAAATATCCGCCAAAGTTTCCTCCCAACAACAAAACCAACAGGTCTCGTCAAATAACAACGCTTCCGGGCTTAACCCCAAATACACTTTTGAAACTTTTATAATCGGCAAGAACAACGAACTCGCCCACGCCGCCAGCCAGGCCGTGGCGAAAAACCCCGGCACACAATACAACCCGCTATTCATTTACGGCGGAGTAGGTTTAGGCAAAACCCATTTAATGCACGCGGCAGGCCACAGGCTTTTGCAAGTCAACCCCAAAACGAAAATTGTCTATGTAACCAGCGAAAAATTCGCCAACGACTACATAGACGCCATCAAACAGAAGCGGATGGATGACTTTAAAAAACAATACCGTACTGTAGACGCCCTGCTAATAGACGACATCCAGTTCATGGCCGGCAAAGAAGGCTTCCAGGAAGAATTTTTCCATACTTTTAACGAACTGCGCGACAAAGGCAAACAAATAATTATAACTTCGGACAGGCCGCCAAAAGAAATACCGGCAGTAGAACAGCGTCTGGTTTCCCGTTTTGAGTGGGGGATGATTGCCGACATGCAGTCGCCTGACCTGGAAACGCGCATGGCAATCCTGCGGACCAAAATGGAAAAAAAAGGCGTTAACATCAGCGAAGATATCTTATCCTATATCGCTGAAAATGTAATCAACAACATCCGCGAACTGGAAGGCGCCTTAAACAGGCTTGCTGTTTACCAACAAATGGAAAACCGTGGGTTGGTTTTGGAACAGGCTAAGACAATCTTGGCCAGTATTATCAGCGCCAAAAAACGTGTAACCTCAGTTAAAAAAATCGCTGAGTCAGTGGCGGAATTCTACAACATTTCTATGGAAGACCTGCTTAAACAGTCGAGGAAGAAAGAATATGTTAAGCCCAGGCAAATCGCCATGTATTTAATCCGCAAAGAACTGGACAACTCCTTCCCTTCTATTGGCGACTTTTTTGGCGGCCGCGACCATACCACAGTAATGCACGCGGTGGATAAAGTGAACAACCTAATTACCACCAAAGATTCTTTTAAACAGGAAGTGGATTTAATTCTGGATAAGTTGTTTGTATAAAGATTGGTGGCTGGGTATAACTTTTTAAAACCTAAGTTGTGTTTTATCCCGCCTAACTATTTATACTAGTTATCCTTTCTTATAAAGTAAATATCAACAGTCAAATATAAGGAAAAGTTTAAAACTACTAAATTATTCCACTAATCCACAAATCAACAAGGCTTATTATTAAAATTACTTGTTTTTAAGTATTAAATAAAATATTATGAAAGTTATATGCACGCAAGAAAATCTTAAGGCTGGACTTGCCACAGTAGGAAGGATAATTTCTTCCACTAACACTTTGCCGATTTTAAATAACCTTCTTATAAAAAGCGAAAACGGTTTACTTAAAATCTCTTCCACGAATTTGGAAATAGCCATCACAACCAGTGTCCGGTGTAAGGTTGAAGAAGACGGCGCGGTAACCGTAGTAAGCAAGACCTTGGTGGACTTGGTTAATAACCTGCCAAACAAAAACATTAGCCTGCAAACATCTAACAACGAATTGTTGATAGAAGCGGAAAACTACCATACAAAAATAAAAACCCTGCCGGCAGAAGACTTTCCGCTTATTCCTGAAGTTGAAGGAAAGTTAAACCTGGTTTTAAATTCACAAGATCTTAAAATGGCTATTGACCAGGTTTTTTACGCCGCTTCCACCAACCAGACACAGCCGGAAATTTCCGGGGTGTTATTTGCCATAGGCGGGGATGGGCTTAGGGTTGTTGCCACGGACAGGTATCGTTTAGCTGAAAAAAAGCTGGTCTTAGCGGAAATCAAAACCGAGCAGGAAGCTATTTTGCCGCAAAAAACCATAGTCGAACTCTCCAGAATTATCGGCAACCAAAAAGGCAATGTGGAAATGGTTTTTTCCCAAAACCAGGCCGCGGTAAATTTGAACGAAACCCAGGTAATTAGCCGTTTGGTAGATGGGCAGTATCCGGACTACCGCCAAATTATTCCAACCAATTTTATAACCACTGTGGTAACCGAAAAAGCGCCTTTGGC
The DNA here is from genome assembly GCA_023245895.1 of Candidatus Doudnabacteria bacterium. Classification (GTDB taxonomy): domain Bacteria; phylum Patescibacteriota; class Doudnabacteria; order UBA920; family UBA920; genus PALSA-1336. Next base: position 1,292 of record JAHFJJ010000003.1, on the reverse strand, counting down.
ATCCGCCCTTAGGACCGCGGCGGTTTTTAGCCAGGCAAATAACAGCGTCAAAGTGGAAGTCTTAGAAAGTAAGCAACAGTTGGTTTTGACCGCCGAGTCTTCGGATTTAGGCAAAAGTTCTGTTGAACTCCCAGCAAAAATTACCGGTAAAGACACCGAGTTGGTTTTAAATTACCATTACCTGCTGGATTGCCTGGGTAGTATTGAAGATAAGAATGTTATTGTAAAAATTATTGACGACAGTTCCCCAAGTCTGGTTGTGCCGGAAAGTAAAAGCGACTATGTTTATTTGGTAATGCCTATTAAATCGTAGAAGCCGTGCCAGAACTTCTAATTAAACGAATTATATGAGAATAAAAAATATCCAGATAAAAAATTTCCGCAACTATCCCAATTTGGACATTCAAATTACCAACGACACGGTAGTCTTAAGCGGCCCGAACGCGGTGGGGAAGACTAACCTGCTTGAGTCCGTTTATTTTGCCTCGCTGTTCAAATCTTTCCGGGACGACACCGAATTTATTTTTTTGCAGGATGCCGGAAGCTTGGAACTAAAGTTGGTGGTGGAGAAGGAAGGCCAGCAGCATACCTTGGAAGTTTTTTTGGAAAAACGCGAAAAAATTTACGCCAATTTTTTTATTGACGGCGTAAAAAAGAAGCGCCGTGATGCCCAGGGTTACATTAGCGTGGTTATTTTCGACCCCACGGACGTGGACATGTTCACCAAGTCCCCGGACTACCGCCGCAAATATTTGAACATGGTCCTTTCCCAAGGCAACCTGGAGTACTTGGATGCCCTCGGTAATTATAAAAAAGCTTTAATGATGAAAAGCCGCCTGCTCCAGGATTTGAGGGCCGGCAAGAGCCAGGGCGAAGATTTGGCTTCCTGGAACGACCAATTGGTAGCTTTGGGTAGCTACATTATTTTAGAGCGCAAAAAATTTGTTAATTTTTTAAACAACAGCATTGCTGAAATTTACACCGCAATCTCCGGCTTCCACCGCCCGGTAGAAGTTTCTTATGAGACCCTGGAGGGCAATTCCCTGGAAGAAATTTCCGGCAACTTTAGGAGAAAGCTGGAAAGCGCTGCAAAAAAAGAAGCCCTGTTGGCAAGCTGTTTGGTTGGCCCCCACCGCGACGACTTTTTCCTAAAGAGCGATGGTTTGTATTTGTCGCCTTTTTCTTCCAGGGGAGAATTAAGGAGCCAGGTTTTAGCTTTAAAAGTTTTGGAGCTGGAGTATTTGAGCGACGGCAACGAAAAGCCAATCTTGCTGTTGGATGACGTGCTTTCT
>JAHFJJ010000002.1 GCA_023245895.1 Candidatus Doudnabacteria bacterium | reverse complement strand
AAAGACGCGGAAAAAGTTAGTGAAATTTTTGAAATCCTTATGGGCGACGAAGTGGCTCCTCGTAAACGCTTCATAACAACTCACGCCAAGGCGGTAAAAAATTTAGATATTTGACAATCGCTTTACTTTTGTATAAAATGTAAAGTATAAAAATTAAAAGTAAAGTGTATGAAAAGAAGTTTAAAGATTTCTTCAAAAAACCAAATAGTCATACCGGCTCTTGTCCGTGAACGCCTGAATTTGCGAAAAGGGGCGGCTGTGAGCTTATATGCTGTGGACAGTAACCACGCTATTTTAGTCAAACAGCCTAAAAAAGGCAACTATGTTGAATCCATGGTCGGATTGGGCAAGAAAACCTGGGACAAATTAGGTGGAGCTGACAAATACATTCAAGGAGAGCGGGATTCATGGGACAAATAGAGATCATTGGAATTGATTCTTTGATTTTTATTTATCTCTGGGAAATTAACCGGGAATTTTTTAAAGACGCAAAACAAATTTTAATGCGTATTGAAAATAACCAAGCCTTGGGTGTCTTTGCCAGAATAGGCATTATTGAACTACTCACGGGCTCTAAAAAACGCGGACGTTTCAGCGAGGCCGCTGAATACAAAGAAAAAATTTCAAATTTCCCAAATCTGTTAATTCGCGACCTTAGCCCAAATATTATTGACATTGCTTCTGACTTAAGGGCAAAATATAGCTTGCGTACCCCCGACGCCATTCATATAGCCACAGCCATTGATGCCGGCGCGGTTAAATTTATTACTAACGATAAGTCTTTAAAAAAGGTAAGGGAAATTAAAATCGAGCTTTTGTAATCGAAGACCAAGTCGCGCCGAGAAAGGTACTTTATTACCAAGCGGTAAAGAACCTATACATATAATATATGAGCGATAGAGAACACAGGTATATTGATCAAAATTTGAACGTCGCACGGACGCCGGAAACCTCCACAGTTGCCGCAGGGACTTATGAAGGGCTGTTGCTTACTTGGGAAGAACTAAAGACCCGAATCAATCAGTTGCCTAAAGAAGACCTAGAGAAATCCAATAGCATTGGACAATTACTGAATTTGGCCTATAAATGCTTTTGCAGGCCGCCTTACGAATGTGATTCTGCCGTAAAAAGGATTTTTGAAGAAGAAGGACTGCTTCAAAAATTAGAGCAGTTGGAAATTCCGCCGGAATTTTTACTCCAATGCGTAAGAGTAGGCGCGATAAAAAGTATTCTAAGCCGGGTTGAATCTAGCCCGCAGGAACCAGTAGTTCTTAACTCCGACGGCACCCAAGCCCGAATAATGTCGGACAGAATTAAAAAGGGGAGAGAGGCCGATTCCGCAGCGGAAGAAAAAAGACTGGCTAATCTGGTGTATGAAGCTTTATATGAACCGAGTTTGGACGGCTATAGCTGGGCAAACCAAAAATTGAGAGGAGCTAAAGAAGCCAAAGCTAGGGAGGAGAAACTAAATTTGGATTCAAAAAAGGACCAAGAGCAGGTTGCAAAATTAAAAGCGGTCGACCGTTTAAAGAACGGACTTGGCCAAAAAGATTTTAAACCTGAAAAAACGGACGCCGCACTCTTAAGGGAGGATTTTCAAACAAAGCTTATGTTATGGAAAGCTTTTTTTGAAAGCAACGAAAGCAACCGGGCAATATATCCTTTTATTGAAAAACACGGCAAGGAAGAAATTACTCCCGAACTTTTCCAGCAATTTCAAGAAACTTTTTTACAAGACCCTCGACTACAAGAATCTTGGAGTAAAAGACTGCCGTTAGAAATAATTAATCCAAACTCCGGCTGGTTTTACGTTCTGGTGGCGAATAAAAAAACCAACCTGCGGGAATTTTACGGCGCCGCTTGCAGTAATATGAACCGTTGGTTTGAATTATAGCCAAACGAGAATTGACATAACAATGAATTTCCTTTAGACTGTACCCAGTCTACAAGATTCCAGAGTAACATCGAGGAATCTATTTATAAATAATCCCCTTGTCTCCTGTCATTCCGAGCGAGTGCAGCCGAGCCGAGGAATCCCTTACGCTGATGGTTTATCAAACGTAAGCGATCCTCCACTCCTTCAGATGCATTCAGTCGGTCGGGATGACACATTAGGAACATAAATGTCCAAAAAATACCTCCTCACCAAAGAAGGCCTAGAAAAACTTAACGAAGAATTAAAGCATTTGGTCAACGACAAGCGCAAGGAAGTCATTGAGCGCATCCGCGAAGCTGCGGCGCATGGCGATCTTTCAGAGAACGCCGACTACGCCCAGGCGCGTGAAGAACAGAGCTTTATAGAAGGCCGCGTCCAGGAAATTGAAGACATTATTAAAAATGCAGAAATAATTACCCAGCACACCCACGGCAGTACGGTCACCATCGGCTCCACAGTAACCATTAAGACTAACGGCACAGAAAAAAAATACACCATTGTCGGCAGTAACGAAGCCAACCCCAAGGAAGGCAAAATTTCCAACGAATCTTTAGTCGGCAAAGCCCTGCTTGGCCGCAAAGCCAACCAAACATTTATGGTAGCAACCCCGGCAGGGGAAATGGAATACGAGATAATTAGTATAGAGTAAGGCTACAAACTATCTTCTTAAAAATTTAAGCTTCCCCACATAAAACGTGGGGAAGCTTTTTTCTATGGCCTTGGAAAGGTCAAATAGGCGGCAGACCAACGGCCGCTCGTTGCCGGTTAAGATCGTCGCGATAGCCCGGGTAGGCGCGGTCCAACTCCTCAGTTCTCTTCCGGTCGTATGCGGACCAAAACGCCACCCTTTCGGTCAAGCATTCAAGTACCGCCTGCTCAGTCATCCGAGCAGCGACCTGAATGAAAGGGTCAGACCTGAAACCAGCCGTTCTGCTGGGGTTTTTAAAAAGGGCCATGTTGCGTGTTCCCTCCTTGTCTTGTGTCGTATTAGAGAGCATCACCAATGAGTCTCGCTGAAGTTTGATGAGGCTCTTGGAATACGAATAAAGCTTAAGGATAAGGCATCCTATATCCTTTGATAATTTTTGTCAAAAAGCATAGTTTTTGTTATAATAATCTACAGAAAGTATCGAAACACTACAGAAAACTACAGGATCAATTGTCGTAAATCTTATTAAATTTTGACTGTTTAGATTCTGTAATTTTCCGTAGTGTATTAATCAATTTTCTGTAGCCTTATGTCAGAACGTTTAGAAGACATTATTTTAAACCGAAAAAAGAAGCTCGACGAAATAAAACAGGCGGGACTAGACCCGTATCCTTCTTCTACCGACAGAACTAACACCAACCAACAAGCATTGGAGGATTTTGATAATTTAACCGGCAAAAAAATTACGCTTGTCGGCCGCATTAGGAGCTGGCGGGATATGGGCAAAATTATTTTTGCCCATATTGAGGACGGCACGGGAAAAATCCAGGTACTGATAAAATCCGAAGACATAGGCGCGGATAATTTTAAGTTTGTCTTAAAACATTTGGACATTGGCGATTTTGTGGAATTTACCGGTACGCTGTTTAAAACTAAGACTGATGAAAAAACTCTGCAAGCTACAAGTTATAACCTGCTGGCTAAATCCCTGCGCCCTTTGCCAAGCGAGCATTTTGGGTTGAGCGATGAAGAGACCAGGTTAAGAAAAAGATATTTGGATATCCTGATGGATGAAGGCGCCAAAGAAATATTCATCAAAAAGAACAAGTTTTGGTCTTCAATGCGCGACTTTCTCGTTAAAGAGGGGTTTTTGGAAATGGAAATGCCGGTTTTGGAAGCTGTACCCGGCGGCGCCGAGGCAGAGCCTTTTATAACACATCATAACGCCTTGGGACGGGATTTTTACCTTAGGATATCCCTTGAACTGCCGCTGAAAAAAATGCTTGTTGCGGGTTATGAAAAAGTTTTTGAAATTGGCAGGATTTTCAGGAACGAGGGCATCTCTACCGAACATTTGCAGGACTACACGCAAATGGAATACTACTGGGCTTACGGCGACTTTGAAAAGCTGATGGAATTTTCCGAAAGGATGTACCAATACATTATAAAAGAAACTTTTGGCACTTTAAAAATTACCAGCGGCGGCAAGGAAGTTGACTGGTCAGGCAGTTGGGAAAGGGTCAGCTACGTCGATATTTTTGAAAAGCATACTAAAATCAACCCGCTTCAAGCCGCCATCATACAACTAAAAGAATACGCGGACAAACATAAAATAACTTACGAACCTTTTGCCCAAAAGGGCCGTTTGGTGGATTTGATTTTTAAAAAAGCGGTCAGGACCAAACTCACGGACAGCAAGCCCATTTTTTTAATCAACCAGCCCATTGAACTGGAGCCTTTGGCAAAACGGGACCCCAAAAACCCAAAAATAGTGCAAAGGCTGCAAATCCTGGCCTACGGCACGGAGCTGGGCAAAGGCTTTGGCGAACTCAATGACCCGCTTGACCAACGCTCGCGCTTTGACGAACAAATGAAACTTAGGGAGGCAGGGGACAGTGAAGCGCAAATGATAGATGAGGATTATGTGGAAGCCATGGAATATGGCATGCCTCCGGCCGCGGGTTTTGGCCTTAGCGAAAGGCTGTTTGCGGTGCTTATGGACAAATCCGTGCGCGAGACCGTTATTTTCCCGGCCATGAAAGAAATTTCCGAGTCCTCAAAAACCGGCAAAGCCAAAGAAACCCAGATTGCCGTTGCGGTCATTAATAAAGGAGCTAGACTGGAACCTTGGCAGGAAATGAATACTATAGCCCACTTAAACGCGGAATTTGGCGTTCACATGGGTAAAAAACTGTTACTTCAGGATGAAATTAACACCATGGACGGCAAACACATAAAGCTAAACGCCCAGCATGCCATAATGATTAAAACTGCCGATTCAAACCCTGTGCTGCAAAAATTATCTCAGGAAGCCAAAGGCCGGGGATTGGAGGTTTCAGAATTCATACGAGAAATGATAGAAACCACGGACGACAGGAAAGTCATTGCCGCGGTTAAGGAAAAAAATATAGCGGATGTGGAATTTTTAGGCGTCCTGGTATTCGGTAAAAAGAAAGATGTGGAAGAGTTAACAAAACACTTACAACTTTACGAATAATGCTTTTATCCTATAACCAAACCAAAGAACAGTTGGCTGGACTTCCCGGATGGGAAGTGGCTGAGGGGCATATCCAAAAAATTTATACCTTTCAGGATTTTGCCGCCTCCATTAAATTCGTAAACAAGGTTGCGTTCCTTGCCGAGGCGGCTAACCACCATCCCGACATTAATATTAACTACAATAAAGTAACTTTTACCCTCTCCACCCATTCAGAAGGCGGAACTACGGAAAAAGATTTAGCGCTGGCCGGCAAAATCCAGGCAACGGCGGAAAGCATAAACTAATGCAAGACAAACAAATCACCATTGCTGTTGGGCTTATAGTAAACGAACGGGGCGAAATCCTGTTGGCAAAAAGACACCAGCCCGAAAACCCCCAAATCCACGGCAAATGGGAATTTCCGGGAGGGGGGATAGAAATAGGCGAAGACCCCGAAGCCGCCCTGCTTAGGGAAATTAAGGAAGAAACCGGTTTGGAAGCTAAAATTGTAAGGCTTCTGCCCAAAGTTTACAGCAACCTCTGGGACTGGCCGGAAGAAAAACTGCATGTCATAATACTGTCTTACGAATGCGGGGCCGTGGGAGGCGTGTTAGATTCATCTGATGAAGAAATTGGGGAGTTAAGATACTTTAAGATTGAAGATATTGATTACGCCAACACCCTGCCAAAAACTAAGGAGATAATAGATTTGTTAAATACGTAGTTGCCTCATTTATGAGGCTAAAGAGCCCGATGAATCGGGCAACTACATCCAATGCTTATGCTCGATATTAAATTTATCCGCGACAACGCGGACAAAATCAAAAAAGCCATTACCGACAAACGCGTCAACCTAAACTTGGACGAGCTTTTGGATTTGGATACAAAAAGGCGCAACTTGCTGACTGAAATGGAAGGCCTGCAGGCAACCAAAAATAAAGTTTCAAAAGAAATCCCAAAACTTTCAGAAGAGGAAAAGAAAATAAGATTCGCTGAAATGAAGGAAGTTGATGTAAAGACCGACGCGCTTAAAGAACAAATTAAAATTGTACAGGCGGATTACGACCGCTTAATGTATATGGTGCCCAACATCCCCAGCCCGGAAACACCTATAGCGCCGGACTCAAGCGGTAATTTGGCCTGGCGCTACTGGAACCAGGCTTTGGGGGTTTTGGATCCCACTAAGGACGCGGAAAAAATTAAGGAAATTCCGCCAAAGTTTGATTTTGAAATTAAAGACCACCTTACCTTAGGCAAAGCCCTGGATTTGGTTGACATTGAAGCGGGCGTAAAAACCTCCGGCTTCCGCGGCTACTATTTAAAAAACGAAGCCGTGCTTATGCAACAAGGCTTAATTATGCTTGCCTTAAAAAAAATGCGGGAAAAAGGCTTCACCCTAACCATCCCTCCCGTACTGGTTAGGGAATTTGCCCTCGTTGGCAGCGGCCATTTTCCGGCCGGTCGGCCGGAAATTTACCAAGCCATAGAAACTAAAGACCTGCCGGTGCCCACGGCCGGCGGAAGTTTCCAGTACCCGGACTCAAAAGAAGAATTGTTTTTAGCTGGAACTTCCGAACCTTCGCTTTTAGCTTACTTTGAAGGCAAAACTTTCACCGAGAAAGACCTGCCCATAAAAATGTGCGGCGTTTCTTCGTGTTTTCGGAGTGAAATTGGCAGCTACGGCAAGGACGCAAAAGGACTTTACCGCGTGCATGAATTTGTAAAGGTGGAACAGGTGGTGTTATGCAAAGCAGAAATTATTGAAAGCGACAAGTGGCTGGAAGACATGCGTGAGATTGCGGAAAGCATGCTACAGGACCTGAAACTTCCTTATCGGGTGCTAAACATTTGCACAGGGGATATGGGCGCGGGCAAGTATAAAACGTAGGAGATAGAAACCTGGATGCCGGCCAGGAAAGATTTTGGCGAAACCCACTCCGATTCCAACCTGACCGACTGGCAAGCGCGCCGCCTTAACATAAAATACAAAGCCGCGGACGGAAAAACCAAGTACGTTTACACCCTCAACAATACAGTAGTTGCCAGCCCAAGGATTTTAATTGCCATTCTGGAAAACTACCAGCAAAAAGACGGCTCTGTATTAGTACCCGACGTATTAAAGCCTTACGTAGGTAAGGATGTTATTAATAACATAAAACCAAATGAATCCGGCAATTTGGAGCAAGCTGAGCCTGTAGCTCAAAAAGATGCGAAGCCTGCTCCAAAAAGCCAAGATAAACCTCAAGTACTGCCACAGGACGCGGCCCACTCATCCAAAACCTAAAATAGTCTAACCCGTTGATCCGCATTAAAATGTTTTCCAGAAACAAAAAAAAAATTAACTCACGGGTGCGCTTCCAAAGTTCGCGGTTTCGCTACCAGCTCAAACAAGCCCGCGGCTATAAAAGGCCGTCACGCTCCTTGCCGGAAACAGATTTTGGGATTTTACTTGCCAAAATTGGCCTGGGCTCATGGCAGGCAAGGTTTTTCAGCCTGGTTGTCCTGCTTTTTTTAGTTTACATAGCCTATATTCCCAATTTTCTTTTTATTAAGCATATAAACGTTACTGGCGGGGACCAAACGGCCCGCTCAAGCTTGGAAGCATCCATAAACTCTTTTTTGGAAAAAAATCTGCCTTTGCCGCAAAAAAATTTGGCCTTGCTTTCTAAAAACAGATTAAAAGAGTACCTGTTAAAAAACAACAGCCACGTGTTAAAAATAAACTCCGTTGATAAACAGTTCCCATCAACCTTGAACGTGGAAATTACCCCAAGAGTGGATGAATTTATTATCCAAAACGGAACTTCTGAATATAGCGTCTCCAACGACGGGCTGGTTACGGGAGAAGTATATGGAACTGCTTCTGCCAGCTTGCCAACAGCCTTAGGATTAATTAAACTAAGTGGAGGCGAAAGTTTGGCCTGGGGACAGCAGGCGCTAACCGAAGGCAAGCCGGAATTTTTAAATAAATTGCGCAAACGCCTGCCGGAAGCCGGCAGGTCCGCGGTTGACTACTATGAAATAGAAAAGTTGGCAACTCCGGACTTGGCAGTTTATTTAAAAAACGGGCTTAAGGTACTGTTTGATTTCACTTCCAACTCGGACAAAACCCTGGACCGGCTAAAATTGCTTTTGTCGCAATTTTCCGACTCCGACTTAAAAAGACTTTTTTACGCTGACATGCGTTTTGAGGACAGGGGATACCTGTGCTATAAAGGCACACCCTGCGTAAAAGACATTAACCTGTCCAACGCGTCGGCCATGCCGACATCTACTCCTGATAATTTACCAAACTAAGCTTTCTGTCATTGCGAGTGCAGCCGAAGCAATCTAATCATCGGGTAAAGAGATTACTTCGCCTTACGCGCTCCTCGAAACTACAGATGAATATTTATGAAAAAATTATTTGTAATATCTTTAGGCGGATCGCTTATTAACCCGGGAGAGATTGATGTTCCTTTTTTAAAAAACCTCCGGGCATTAATTTTAGCGCAAATAAAAAAAGGCAATAAATTTATTTTAATTACCGGCGGCGGCTCGCCGGCCCGAATCTATATTAGAGCCCTGTCGGCACTGGGGGAATCATCGGCCGCTAATTTGGACTGGATGGGGATATACGCCACAAGATTTAACGCCCAACTGGTTCGCTTAATGTTCGGCAAATTGGCGCACCCGGTTATCATCGAGGATCCAAACAAAAGAGTAAATTTTAAAGAAAAAATACTGGTTGCCGGAGGCTGGATGCCGGGCAGGAGCACCGATGATGATGCTGTTCGCCTGGCTAAAATTTACGGCGCGAAAACCGTAATTAATTTAAGTAACATAGACTACGTTTACACCAAAGACCCCCGCAAGTTCAAAGACGCCAAGATGATAAAAGAGATTTCGTGGAAGAATTTCAGAAAAATAGTCGGAAATAAATGGGATCCGGGCAAAAATTTGCCTTTTGACCCGACCGCGGCAAAACTCGCGGAAAAAAATAAATTGACTGTAATAATAGCAAACGGAAAAAATCTCTTCAATTTAAAAAGTATTCTATCGGAAAAAAAGTTTAAAGGAACTGTTGTATCATAAAACTGTTTAAAATCCCTGCCTTATATCTTTAGGCAGGGATTTTAAACATGCCCGGAATAAATAAAAAAGTCGCCGCGACTGCGGTTGCGTTTCAGATTAGAATTTTACGGCGGGCTTGACAGACGCCTCTAAAAATTGTATTATAAGTAGTTATATTGGGGCTGCTTAGTTTTTAGCCTAAAGTTGCGGATGTTTCAAAATCGGCAACTTTAGGCTAAAAGTTCAAGTTTAGTTAAAAAAATTGAAAACTGAAAAGAGGAAAAAAAATGGCGGCAAAAGTAGTATGCGCTCTGTTGATTGTGCTTCTTTTTATTGTTGGGCTAACGCTCGATGAAGATCGAGGGAGGGAGCGTGACCAAAGGATAGAGGAAATAAGCAGAACCACCCCAACCGAGGAGGGGGAGTCTTACTCCCAAGGCCCTTGGCTCATCACGCGCAGTTTCTTCGGGTCAAAAGCGGAGGCGTCGCAGCCTCCGTTCAGAGTGACCCTCACAGAAAGGAAAAAGAAGATAGGGCCTATTGAGGAAGAAGGGGGCGAAGAAGGCATGGTTTGGCTCGAGGTATTGGTAGAGTACAAAACCGATTCTTTCGGTCCCCTTTTGGGGCTTAGGCAAGACTTTGAAGTCGAGGTATACAGCGACCTCTCTGTCAGTTTGATTCAGGCCGACTGGGAGCTTGATTGGGCGAGCTGCGGGATAACGCACTCCGATGTAAAACCCAATCTCTGGGGGCGCAACTTCCAAAAGTATGTATCTGACCTGCCTCCTGAGCTTAGGCATTACCTCACCGATGAGGTAATGGCAGAGCTGCAAACGAAAGCAGACAGGTCGCCCCTGCCTTCAAGCATAAAACCCGGCAGCCCCCCCTGCCGGTGATCAAAAAATAGGAAGCCGCGGCAAATTGCCCGCGGCTTCCTATCCTACCTCACACATCCCTTAAAGGGATTTTTTTATTGGCTAGATCCTTAGCTTCGCTCAGGATGAATTGAAAAATTATTGTCTAAATTTTCAATTCACTTTATACTCCGTAACGTAAATCACCGTACCCGCATAAGGCCTTACGTCCGAATACTCTTTTTGATCAATTTGGACCCAATTAAGCGGCAATTGAGGTTTGTTGGAACCAAAGGCATAAGTCCAAATAAGCCAGACCGTGTCTCCGGTCGTAACGGCTTTTGCAAAGTCGGGCAACAAATCGGCATCTGTTAGCATAGCCACGCCGTCAACATGCGACATCTGGTTGGCTTTATCTCGCCCGCCAGTAAACACCAATGGCCTAACCGGAGTCGCAAACCCGGTTTTCCAATAATAATTATAATTAAAAAACTCAAAGGTCGTACCTACAAACACATGTTGTTTTGGTTCAACATTTGCCGCTAAAAATTTGGCGGCCGCGGCCATGCCCGGCTTACTTTCGACATTAAGGTTGTGCCAATACACCCTAACCGCGTAAAGGTTAAAAAATACATAAAAAACCAACAGGCCAATGCTAAGCCACTTTACTTTAATCTCCTTAAGCCACACAGCCAAAGCTATGGAATAATACAAAGACGCGAACAAAAAGTAGCGGTCCAAATAAACAGAAGATGAGCTTCCTTTTAACTTTGCCAGTAAAGCGAATAAAAGCGCGCCGCCAAAAGGCGCGGCAATTGCCATTACCACCAGCCATTTGTGGAAGCTTTGGGTTTTCTTTAAAAAATAAACTAAAAAGAATATGCTAAACAAAGTAAGGATAATCAGCCACCTATAGGTGTTTGCCACGCCCATGTCCCGCTGGAAGCCAATTAACATATCCCAAAAAGTGGAAGGGATGCTCCAGCGGTCCATTTGCGAAATCCAGTAGCCTGCCTGCACCTGGCGGTATTGGAACAAAAAAGTTTTCAGCCACGGCAAAAATGCCAAGCCGGCTACAATATAAGAAAGAATCAACGGAATATATTTAGTGTAGCGTGCCGATTTATCGGCGTCATGATGGAAATACAAATATACTAAACCATAGACTCCCAAAGCCGCGGCTGTAAAGAACAAATAATAATGGGTGTAAATAATAACTATCAACGATAAAGTAAAACCAAAATAAGCCCAGCGACTGGCTTTGCGATGCTTCAAAACATCCGGAGAGTCAGGCATATTTTGCCCTTGAGCTTCATGCAACTCTTTTTGGCTATTTAGCCCCTTAGCTAAGAAATAACCGGCCAAAAGGGCAAAAAACGCGCCAAAAGTGTACATCCTGGCCTCGGTTACGTACTGCAACTGGAAAGGGTTAACCGCAATAAGCAAAGCCGCCCAAATGGCCGCCTTTTCATTTTTAAAGGCCTCCTTACAAAACATCCAACCAGCCCAAATTGTCCCGGTTCCAAATAGGATAGAAAAGCCGCGGAGCGATAGTAAAGTATCACCAAAAATATAATGCCACAGCCTCAACCCCACATAATAAGCCGGGGGGTGCACATCCAACCCCAACCTCACAAACATTTCCTGCCACGGATACCTAATCATCAAAGCCGAAAACGCCTCATCATGCCAAAGCGAAATATCGAGGTTGTGATAAAAACGTAAAATTAATCCTAAAAATAAAATTGCAATTAGCGGCCAATATTTTTTCATAGAATTTTCTATGTCATTGCGAGGAGTGCATAAGGCTAAGCAATCTCTTCATCCGATGACTAGATTGCTTCGGCTGCAGTCGCATGACACAAAACTAAATTGTTAATTATTTTGTAAATTTAAAAGTTACAAGGATCTGGTTGCTTAAAACCATAACTCATAATTCCTACTTCTTAATTCTCAATTTTGTACACCGCCATAACGCTCTGACCGAATTTGTTGCGGTATTCCAGGGTTAAGTGAGCTTCAGGATGGTATTGTTTAAATTTTTTGGTATCGAACACGGAAGACTGGGTAAAAATAATTTCATCCCCTGATTTTAAGTTGGGCAATTGCCAGGAATTTTCTGGGTCAACTTGGCGATAAGGGACGTTGCATTTGTCGCTAAAATTGCCATGGGGATCAGAAGTTAAATAGTCGGGGGTTTGAACGGAAAATTTGTCTAAGATGAGGTACGTAGCCTCTTTGTTGCATCTTTTCCTTAAATACTCGCTTACAGGAGTCAAATCCGCGCGGAAAGAATAAAAATATTCCGGGCTGTTGGCCGCGTAAACAAAATATAAATAGTAAGTTTGAGAAATCAAAACCAGGCAAAATAAAATGCCGGTAAAGGTTATGGCGCCGTTAACAATCCTCATCCGCAGGGGCACAAAATGGCTTTCTTTCATCCACTGTGGGTCTTGGTGGCGGAAAAGACGATTCTGCCATAATTTTTTATGCAGCCTAATTACAATGTGGGTAACTTCGTACAACGCCCAGGCTGTAATTATAAAAGTTGGGGCAACGGCGCCGGCAGAACGCAATGCGTGGGGAATGCCTTCGGCCGTGGCCATTTCCGGCAAGAGCATGCCCCAAAACCATCCGGTAAGTAAAAAATATTTCCAAAAACCCGGGCGTTTGGCAGGCGCAAAAAAGTACCAAATACCTAAAAATAAAGGTACAACTAAACCGACCGCAAAGAAAGGGCTAATTAAAGGCAAGAGTAGGGGATAACCGGAAATATTTTGCCGCCAGTTTAAATCGCCATACGTAAAAAATCCGGCAACGGTAGTTTTAAAAACATCGCCAAACACACTGGTTAAGACCAGTCCGGTGGGCTTGCCATGCAACTGCTCGCCGTTGACTGTGTAAAGTTCCGGGTTAAAAATGCTAACCTGGCCGCTTCTTCCAATAAAGTAATCAAAATTATGGTAAAAATAATTAGCAATGGGGAAAATAACAATTCCAAAAGCGATGGTTGCAAAAATAATCGGCAAAAAATATTTTTTTATATTCATCCAAAATTGGCTGTTTTTTATGCCGGCGAGCATTGGCCAGATAATTATCATAAATAAAACCGGAGCCATTATTCTAAACGCAATGTATGTGTAAAAGCCGCCGGCAAAAGCCGCGCCGGTTAAAAAAGCAAAAGCGAGTTGGGATTTTCTGGAATCTGCCTGGTAAGTCCTAAGCAAAAGATATATAACCAAGCTTCCAAAAAGAGGAGTTAGGTTGGCGCGGAAAGCCGTGCGTGACAGCACCACATGCCAGGTCGAAACCGCGGTTAAAAAAGAAGCCAGCAAGCCAATTTTTATTGCTCGGGCTTTTAACAACACCTTATCATGTTCATTTGGATCAACTAAAAATAACCTGTACGCCGCAAAAAATATAATTATTACTGTAAGCACCCCAACCAAGGCCGAAGTCGCGTGCATAGCAAGCTGGCCTTTGCCTAAAACAGCGGTACTGGCCCACTCCATATAGAAAAATAGCGCTTCACGGCCGTTGCCGCGCTCATAAAAAGGCTGAAGCTGGCCAGCCTGCATAGAGTTGATATCCAGCCCATTGGCCGCTTCGTCCGGAAACAGTCCGCCGGGCATTCTGGTAATCTGGTAAAAACGGAAAAAGACAGCCAAAAGGATAATCGCAAAAAAAATAAATTTCTGCTTCGCGGTCATTGGGGTCCCTCGCCTGTATCCGCAGGCCTTAAAGCAGGCTCGGGACGACAGCTATATTTATTAATTAAGGTTTGTCGTTTTTGTTTTAATGTCATTATAGCTCTCGCTTGATTCTGTCATTGCGAGGAGGCCAGTCCGCCTAAGGCGGATGGCCGACGCGGCAATCCCTTTATTTATAGCGATTGCTTCCTCTTCGTCCGCCTTAGGCGGACAAGTCGGATGCACTCGCAATAACAAGGATTTTCTGATATAATTCATTAGTCAAACCTTATAAATAAGCCATTTTTTAGGCTTTAAGCTTTTCTAATGAACTTTTCTAGAGCAGAAAAAATTAAATTTTACCTTACCAATCTTTGGTTTCTTTGGAGCCTGTGCTTTATTTTAAATATTATAACATTTTTGTTTATATATTTCAAAATCCATCCGACAAACCAAACTTTGGCCTTGCACTACAATGTGTTAGTTGGGGTTGAAACTTACGGGGCGGGTAAGAGCTTATATTACATTCCGGCTATTGGACTGGCAATATCCCTGGTAAATTTAATGCTACAGAAGGCCCTAAAGGACAGCCGTAACTTACTTCCACTGCTAACAGTCTTTTCCAGTTTGTGCGTGCAAGTAATCCTGCTGGGCGCGGCTCTGGGTTTGGCGCGGGTAAACTAGTAATCGCGAATATACAAATTTGTAGTAATATACGAAACTAAAAGTCGCAATCTATTATTTTTATTAACGCGTTGCCAGTCACGGTTTTGTATATTAATTAAGATTTGTATATTCGCGATTACTACGCTATGTTCAGAAAAAGAACCGCAAAAGAACGCTTCTGGGAAGTATTGCCCGGCCTCCAGCTCTGGACGGTTTTTTTTGGCGCTATTTTACTTTCTTACTACCGTCCGGTCTGGGCCGCGCTTTTTATTATTTGTTTTGACTTATACTGGGTATTGAAAGCTTTAAATGTCGCTACCCATTTAGTGGCAAGCTACAAAATATTCCAATTTGTGGTCAAACTTAACTGGCTGGATTATGCCGCGCGCGCAATAGACCTTGAAACGCTTCAGGAATTTTTGAATGCCCGGCTGGCTTTGGCACAAAACCACACTGCGCGCAATTTTTATAAAAGCCAACTTTCCAAAATCTCCCTCCTGCGTTCACAAAACAGGAAAGGAGCAGACTACGCGGATTACTACCACCTGGTGCTTATACCCTTTGTCAATGAAAGCATGGAGGTTTTAGACTCAACCCTGGCGGCAATATCCGCTTCCAATTACCCAAAAGAAAAAATCATCCTGCTGCTGGGCAGCGAAGAAAGGGCGGGCCAGGAGGCGCAGGATATAGCCAGAAAAATTAAGGAAAAATACCAGGCAAACTTTTTAAGGTTTTTTGTGGCAACCCACCCGGACGGCTTGGAAGGTGAAATTAAAGGCAAAAGCGCGAACGCTGCCTACGCAACGAAATCTATAATGCCGGAGCTGGAAAAAATGGGCATTAGCGTGCCGCAGATTCTGGTTTCCAATTTTGACTCCGATACAATTATACACCCGCAATACTTTGCGCGCGTAATGTACGAATTCCTGACTGCCGAGAAGCCTTACCAGACCAGTTACCAGCCCATTACTATCTTTAACAACAATATTTGGGACAGTCCGGCGCTTATCCGCGTGATTTCCGTTTCCAACTCTTTTTGGCAGTTTACGGAAAGCTCCAGGCCTGACCGACTGCGCACTTTTTCCTCCCACACTATGACCCTCAAGGCATTGGTAGATGTCGGCTTTTGGAAAAAGGACATTATTAACGAGGACGGTTATATTTACTGGCAGTGCTACCTGCGCTACAACGGCGACTACAGGGTAGAGCCGCTCTTCATCCCGATTTCGCTGGATACCTGCCTGGCCAGCACCACCTGGCAGACTATGATTAACCAATACAAACAAAAACGCCGCTGGGCTTATAACGTGGAATACTTTCCGCATCTTTTGCCCGCGCTTATAAAAAGCAAAGCGCCATTTTGGGACAAAGCTTATAAATTTTACCAGTACGTTGAAGGCAACTTTAACTGGGCCGCCGCCAGTATCCTTATTACTTTTTTGGGCCGCCTGCCTTTATACATTGGCGGCCAGGCTTTCCAGCAAAGCGTGGTCGGCTATAACCTGCCTAAAATAACTTTAATTTTGCTTAATATTGCCCTGGTATTTTTAATTTTTAGTGTCTATATAAATTTGGTTCTCTTGCCGCCCAGGCCAAAAAAATACGGCATAGGCAGGAGCGCTATGATGTACCTGCAATGGTTTTTAGTGCCCTTAACTTCCATAATTTTCGGCAGCTTGCCGGCCATTGAATCGCAGACCAGGCTGATGTTTGGCTGGTACCTGGAATTTTGGGTTACGCCAAAAGCCCGCAAAGGCGAAAATACCGGCTTGCACATGAAAGAAATGCAAAGCGTGAAATCATCTTAATATTTTATCATATTATCATTTTAACAAAGACAATTGTCCGATGATAAAATGTTAGGATGGTAAGATGTTAAAATGACTTATTTCTAATGCTTAACCAGTTCCATTTGCCAGCCGGGAGGGGTGATTGGAATAGATAAGCGCTCTCCCTTGGGTAAGAGTAAAAATTTTTCAACGTAGAGGCCAAAATTATTATCCGGGTACGGATGATGGCGGAAGTCCAGAACAATACCGAAAATCGAAAAACATAAAAACAGCGCGCAGACAAACCTTATAGCGCGACGGTTGCTCCGCGACAGCCCCCAAACCAAAGCCGAAGCAAAACTTAACATGGGAATGAACCAGTAGCGGATGCCGTCTGTGGAGCGGGACAGGACTTTTAAAATTGGGTAAGAGAGCGCCGCTTTTGTGGGGGTAATTAAGCTGGCGGCAAATATAGCCAGGCCAAAAACTAAAAATAATTTTAATTCAAGAGGCCCTTTAACCAAAGCGTAAATTATTACTACTATGGCCAAAACCGATGCCAAAGGGATAAGCCATCCCTGGCTTAAAATTATTAAATAACCCCTGGCCCCGCTTAGCAAGCCCCAAACCACTTGCCTGCTGAAAATCGCGAAAAATAATTTTGCCGTTAGTTCGGGCAAAACGTGCACGCGGTTTTCGTGGGACAGCAAAAATACGCTGGCTGCCTGCAAAACCCCGGCAAAAAAAATTAAGCATAAATTTAAGCCGCTGTGGAATCCGCGCCTGGTTTTATAAAGTACAGCCGCTACGGGGATTAAAAAAATGGCGAACGTGCCGGTCAGGCCGCTTAAGAGCAGGACAACAGCGTCAAAAAATTGCCACAATTTGTTTTTTACGGCAGGCGAGGCGACCAATACCAAAAATGCCAGGACAGCCAAATACCATTGGGAGCTGGTTATGTGCCCGTCAAGTTCCGCGGTATTAGGCAACAACAGGTAAAGTCCGGCCAAAAGTAAACGGCTTTGGATTTTGGGCCCGATATTTTTCAACCTGGGCGTGAGCAACAGCAAGGCTGGCGAGAGCTGAAGTAAAAATTCTATAGAATTCAAAAGCAAAGGCACTTTGCTTAAAGGCACAAGCAAACCCAACGCAGCGGCAAGCCGGGAAAAAGTTTGGAAATACCCGCCGTCCGATATTAGCAAACTTTTAAACGCGCCAATATTATAAGCCTGGGCAAACCAAATCTTCCCGTCCTCGGCCCACAGCTGGGCGTGTAAAAGAGTTTCCGGTTTTCTTAAAAAAACCAGGGATGCTGCCAAAAGCGCGAAAAATAAATAGCCGTAAATATTCTCAAATTTTTTTAGGAAATTACCCGGCATGTTCTTCTTTGCGCCTGTTTATTATATTTATACCCAAAAAACTGCCGACTACTACCAGGCCCAAAGCGTCTAGCCCCAAATAAATTATTTTTGATTTTTTGCTTTTTCCCTGAACCAAATAAATATCGGGCAAATCGAAAGCTGATAAACTAAAATTCATCCTGCTTAAAAAAGGGTCGCCGCTCGGCGCTCCCGTGCAGCAGCGCATCCAACTGCGTTCCTGGTAATAAAAATTTTTACTTTTCCCGGTTTCTATCCTGTTAAGATAGGAAAAAAGCAGCCGGTTGTTTACAGCCAAAGCCGAAAGCTTCGGGTTATAGCGGATGGCCGTTAAAGTGTCTAAGTTATAAGGGCGGAACATTACAAGCTGCAGCCAATAAGGATACAGCGTATTAATAAACTGGAAATACAGCGAGGCGCAAATTATCAAAGCAAAGCCGGCTTTTTTTAGCTTGCCCCAAACCGGCTCTTCAAGCGCGTAAACCAAAGGCAGATGGAGCAGGGGAATGACGGGCATTAACTTCCTGACGCTTAAAGTTTCATCGCTCCAAAAACTAAAAGGAGCGGTAATAAAGAGCAACAATAAAAAACTGCTTAAAATAAAAACCGAAGAAGAAATTTCTTTTTGCCAAAATTTCTTCCAGTACCATAAGGCTACAATAAGCAGGGGGCTGTAAAATACAATACTTTTTCCTGCTGAAAAAAAAGTCCCGAAAAAGCCTTCCCACCAGCTCCAAACCTGGAATTCCTGGGCCAAATTATAGGCTCCCGCAGTCCTGCCGAAAATAATTAAATTCAGGCCCAAACCCGCGGCCAATGCTAAAACTGTGGGGCCAAAAAGGGCCGTTAAAAAACCGGCTTTAAATAATTGTCTTATTTGATTTTTTTTCCAAAGTTCCAAAGCTATAAAAAGCAAACTAGGCAAAACAAAAATTACCCCGTAGGATTTTGAAAATGCCAGTATGGCCAAAGCCGCTCCCACAAGCCACGGCAAAGGTAAATTTTTACGCCAAACGAGCAAAGACAAAAATAAAACACATAGCCAAAGCATGGTCTGGTATTCCATGCCAACCCTGCTGTACGGCCACATTAAACTGGCAAAAGAAATTAACAGGGCTAAAATTAAAGCTATGGATTTTTTAAAAGTAAGCTCTCTAATTACAAAGTACAAAACTGCGGAACATAAAGCGCTGTAAAAAATAGGCGCAACAGTTAAAAATGCCATTACATTTTGCGGATAAAGCAACTTGCCCAAAACAATAAACGGCAAATACATTAGCACGGCGCCAGCGCCAGCGCGGAAAATTTGGTAGCTTCCGGAAGACAGGAGTAAAGCCGACTGTGCGGTTTCCGTCTCGTAGCCCTGTAGGTTATGGTTCCAGGTTGCCATATACCAAAAGCCAACGAATAAAAAAAGCAGGCCGGCCAAGAGCCAGTCTTTCTTTGCATCAACCCTCAAACGCAGCAAAGTCCAAACCGCTTCCAGCCAGTCGATGGCGCCAATTTTCTTGCCTTGCTGCCTCCCGCGGGGAAAATAGGAAATTGGAAGTTCCGTAATTTTTACTCCCTGCTTGGCGAGCAAGGCCGTAAGTTCAGGACAAAACTCAAACCGCTCACAGGCCAGCGGCAAACTTTTTAGCACATCTGTCCTCACCAATTTATAGCAGGTCGGTTCATCCGTAATATTTTGTAAAAACAGCAAGTTGGTAAGCCAAGTCAGGGCTTTGCCTCCCCAATAAAAAGCAAAAGCGCCTTTTTGGTTCTGGCCTCTCATATTGCGCGAACCAAAGACAGTAATTAAATTATTTTTACCGGCGTGCTCCAAAAGTAAAGCAATGTCATTTGGATCGTATTCCAAATCGGCGTCTTGCACAATGGTATATTTACCCAAAGCGCTTGCTAAGCCCGTGCGGATTGCCGCTCCTTTGCCCTGATTTTTTGAATGCGATAAAATAACAAACCGACTATCTTCTGAGTAAGGTGAATTCTTTATTAAGTCGGATGTGCCATCCGCGCTTCCGTCATTAACAATAATAAACTGGCAGGAATAATTCAAAAGCGCGGGCGCGGAAACCAACTTACCTAACAGCTCAAGAATGGTATTTTTTTCATTGTAGACCGGGACTATTACGCTTAAATCGTAGGGCATATAGGGAAATATTAGCATTTTTTGCAGCTTTTGCCCATACGCCCACGGCATGATTTCTGCTATAATTAAAATGATTTTATATGAACTTATCGGCCTACCAACACCATTTTAAAAATTGGATTAAGGACAATTATATTTTTTTGGCCGTCTTGGTTTTACTTATTGGCGGCGCCAATTTATTTTTGTACCAATTTTACCGCCAGGAAAGGTTTATTTATTTTTGGGACTGGTCTGCTTACCATAACCATTTTATTTTTACGGTTGGCAAACTGCGGGATGGGATTTTTCCCGCGTTAGGGGCGGCTTTTTATTCCATTGCTTTTACCCAATACAGCCTGCTCGCCCCTTTAATTATTGCACCCCTCGGCTTAATGTTCGGCACCGGCCGCGCTGTTTTTTTATTTTCAGTCCTCAATGTTTTTGCCCTGCCTGCTGCTTTTTTATTGGGCTTGGTTTTCGCGCGCCTAACCGGGGCCAGCGGCAAAAAAAAATGGCTGGCCGCGCTCATGCCAATGGCAATAATTTTGTTGGCGCCGCAATTTTGGGTCCCTTTGCTCCTGGGTTTTTTTGACGTAGCCGCTTTAATTGCCATTGCCGGCATTTGGCTATTACTTTCTTCTGACCAAACAAAAAAAACCGCGCAAAAAGCCATTGGGCTAGGCATACTATTGACCCTGCTGATTTTTACCCGCCGCTGGCTGGCTTACTGGTCTTTTAGTTTTTTTCCGGCAATTTTTTTAGCCTGGCTTTACTCCAAAATAAAAAAACAAAAGCCGTTTTGGGATATTAAAAATATTTTTATTTGCGGCCTGGCTTCAAGCTTTTTTTTGCTGGCATTCGGCGCGCCCGTTGCCAAGCAAATGCTGACCGACAATTATGCCAGCATGTTCCAGGCCTTTAAAGCCGGCAATTCCACCTGGCAGGTAATCTTGGCCGCGGCTTACCATTTTGGCTGGATTACCTTGCTTTTTAGCGCTGCCGGCTTGGTCTTAGCCCTCAAAAATACCAAAACCAGGGGAGTGACCCAGATTATTTTTTTACAAAGCCTGATTGCCTTGCTGCTTTTTGCCAGGGTCCAGCTGATAGACCTCCACTTCTATTACCAATTTATCCCTGTAGCTGTCCTGTTTGAATCGCTTTTCATTTTTTATGTTTGGCAAGCTGAAATAAAAATTTTCTGGAAAATTTTTTTAACCTCTTTTTTTGTTAGTGTCTCATTGTTGAATTTTTTGCAGGGGCTAATTCCAGAGTTTAAGTTTATCGTCCGGCCGGCCCACTTAATGGCCGGCGCCCAACACTACCCTTTACAGCGCAACGACCAAACTCAAATAGCCGCACTATTAAGTTACCTTGATAAAACTATGCCGCAAGGCGCTAAGTTGTATGTGGATGCCAGCTCGGTTGTTTTAAATGACGACGTTGTGCGCAACTCCTGCCGATACTTTAAGCTAGATTACGTAAGAATTTGCGATAATATCATCCCGGCGAATAATGTGGACCTGCGCGACGGCTTCCCCAGGCAATTTTTACAGACAGATTTTGTTTTGGTTGCCGATCCGCCCCAAACGCACTTGCTCCCAAATGACCAAAGGGTGGTGTGGGTATTGCAGGAAAAATTACTGGACAAAAATTCCATTGGCTCGGCTTACCAAATTTTGCCTAAGCAATTTACCCTGGATGGCGGAGTGATGGTAAAAATTTTAAAAAAGACGCGTAACTTAACCGCGTCCGAACTCCAAAATTTAAGCGACATATTTCTAGGATTTTATCCTAACCGACAAGACTTGTTTCAAATTCAGCCTCTAGTACAAACTTCGCCCCAAAGCGCGGCCCAACCACTAACAACCTTGGGGAAATTAAAACAAAAAATCAAAAACTTACTGGGCACCAACGAAATTAGGGCATACTTCAGGCAAAAGCTTGGCGGCTCGGACATAACAGGGGAGACAGCTTATTAAGTGGAAAACTTTTTAGACAACAAAAAATTTGTTATTGTTTCAGCCTGTTTACTGGCTATTTTAGCGTTTATATTTTTCTTTAAACTCGGACAAAGGCCGCTTAGCGATTACGACGAAAGCATTTACGCGCAAGTGGCCCAAGAATCGCTATTGCAACACCACCCGCTTAATCTAACCTGGATGGGCAACCTTGGCCTTTACAGGTCCCAAATGTGGTTTGAAAAACCGCCGCTCATGGTTTGGCTAACCATGCTAGCCTACGAAACCTTTGGCATAAACGAATTTGCCGCCAGAATATGGATAGCCGTATTTGCCCTGGCAACAGTAGCCCTGACTTTTTATTTTGTTTTAAAAATTTTTCAGTCGCGCGCGGCGGCGCTATTAAGCCTGGCCTGTTATTTCATTGCTTTTCAGTTTGTTAACAACGCGGGTATTTTGCAATTTGATACACCAGTAAGCTTTTTTATTTTAGCGGCCTTATTTTGTTTTTGGCAAAGCAAAAAAAATTATTACTATTTTTACTTTTTTTGGGCGGCTCTGGGCTTAGGAGTTATGGCTAAGAGCGTTATTGGATTACTGCCGCTTCCTATAATAGGGATATGCTCACTTACAGCCCATGACTGGCATTACCTAAAAGAAAAAAATTTTTGGATAGGTTTTATCCTCTTTTTGGTTATCACCCTTCCTTGGCATGTTATTGAAACTGTTCGCTTTGGCAAAACTTTTTGGGACCAGTACTTCTCATACCATCTAATTAAGCGCTACACAACGGGCCTGGAAGGCAACCAAGGGGGCTTTTGGTTTTATTGGCGAACCCTGCTGGCGCAAAAAGCATTATTATTTTTAAGCCTACCCTCGCTTGCATACTTCCTTTACAAAATATATAAAAAAAGCAAGCCTTACTTATTAGTAGCGACTTCTGTTTTGTTTATATTTTTATTTTTTAGTTTTGCCCAAACCAAGCTCTCTGCTTACATTCTGGTAATTTATCCTTTTCTTATTATTCTTGTTTCAGTAACTTTGAGCCATTTGTTTGGTTTTTTTGAAAATAAAAGCAGCCTTATTGCCAAATCATGGTTATGGACAGCCTGCGGATTATTTTTATTTTCAGGCTTAATGTACAATAATTACAGGCACGCAAAAATCCAGGATCCTTACCTCGCCAACAGCAAGGCTATTGGACTCTATTTAAAAAATACCAGTCCGTCTTTGCCGGTTTACGCCTATTCTACTTTTGGGACTAAGCCCGCGGTTATTTTTTATGCCAACCAGGTGGTTTACTATTTGCGTTATTCAGACCCAAAACCTGTCGATAAATTCCTGCTTATTTCGGAAGTGAAGCCAAATTTCCCTAACACATCAAGTTTACTTTTAACTACCGGGTCAAGTCTATACTTAATCCAATAATAACCAATGAATAGAATCCTTGGGGACGCGAAAACTCAAATAATAAAAAATCCTAACCGGTCTGCGGCGCTTATTTTAAGCATGCTGGCCCTAATTTTTATTTCCCCGGCTTTTTTTCAAGGACGCTACATGGCGCCTGTGGACACAACCCGCTATGTCGCGCCTTATTTGGACATTACCACCCAAATACTGCCCTGGTATAAACTTTCCGGGAAAATTTTAGGCTCCGGACATTTTCCTTTTTGGAATACTTTTTCCGGCCAGGGGTTGCCGCTCATGGCCAATATGCAGTCAGCCGTATTTTTCCCGCTGACCTGGCTGTTTTATATTTTTAACTTCCGCTTAGCCCTGGTTGCTTACAGCTTTTTAAAATTGTGGCTAATGGGCATGTTTACTTACTTGTACCTGCGCGAATTAAAACTTTCTTTTTACGCCGGCATTGCCGGAGCAATACTTTTTGCCTTTTGCAACGCCAATGTGATTTGGTTTTTGTGGCCGTTGACCTCGGTCATCCTAATCCTGCCTTTGTCATTCCTGCTGATTGAACGCTACTTTAACACAAGGAGTACAAAGATTGCTCTGTGGCTGGCGCCGGTTACCACGCTCGGGCTGTTTGCCGGCCACCCCCAAACTTTTTTTTATATATTCTGCGCCATTTACGCCTATGTGATTTTTAAATCTTTTACGGTCACGGCCAATTGGAAGCAGGGGATTAAAACCCTCATACTCATATCCTTAATACTTTTTCTTGGCGTAATTATTTCAGCAATAGCCGTCCTGCCGTTTTTGGAGTACTTAAAACTAAGCGCCAACCTGGATTACCGCTCCGGCTTTACGGAAAACCCCTTCTTCCTCCCGCCGCTTTTATTTTTAGCAAACCTGATTCCGGACTTCTACGGCAATACCGGCGTAAAAAATTTCAGCTATTTGCTGGTGCCCAACTACGGCGAACTCGCCTTAGGCTACATTGGCCTGTCCGGATTTATTTTAAGCTTGCTTGCTTTTGGGAAAAAAGTTGCCAAACAAACCTGGTTTTTTTTGGGCGGCGCGCTTATGTCCGCGGCCCTGGTTTACCACGCGCCGCTTATTTACCAGCTTATAAACAAACTACCCGGGTTTAACCTAAACTACAACAATAGATTGCTGTACATATGGGCTTTTTGCCTAAGCATACTAGGGGCTTTTGGCTTGGAACGACTATTAAAAAATGACGTAAGCCCAAAACGCCATAATCGCGCATTCTTAATCTTGGGCGCTTTTGCCGGAGTAGTAATAATTGTAAATAGGTTAGCAACACAATCCTGGACCTTCGCGCACGGTCTGGACTGGCACACGGTAAGCTTGTGGCAGTGGGTAATGATTGCGGCTTTTATAATGAATTTGACGGCCGCTTATTTTATAATAAAAGGCTTGCCAACCAAAGGGGCCGTAATAGCTTTGTTTATTTTAATCGCTGCGGAAACCACAATCCATGGCATGGTATTTACCAAAACCTCCCTGCCGCAAAATTTTTACCCGAGCGAGCCGGCTTTAACTTATTTGGCAAATCAATACTCAAACGGCTACCCGCGGGTTTTTACATACGGGGACAACCTGTTACCCAACATCGGCACCTGGTACCATATAAACCAGCTAAACGACCACGATACCATCTATTTAAAAAGCAACAAGAAACTCAAAAGCGCCGTGGCCAATTACAACTATTCGCCCGAATATACTTTTGGCGAGCCCAACTTAAACGCGTTAAGGTTTTTAAGCGTCAAATACCTTTTATACCCGCCCAAAGAAGGAAGGCTTATGCTGGAAAAACATCCGCAAGATTTAACGCTGGCTTTTGCCGACTCAAATTATAGTGTGTTAAGCTTAAACCAAAGCTTGCCCAGGGCCTATACAATTAAGGCGGATACTTTGGATGATGTAGACAGACAGCTGTATAATTTAATGCAAAATCCGTCACCCGCGGCTTTTACGGGCCAAATCTTGGAAATTGGCGAAGATGGCTCACAAAAAATATCTTACAACAGCAAAACAGATAACTATTTAATTACTACGGACAACTACTACCCGGGCTGGCTTGCCGCTTTTCAAGGCGGCTCAAAAGTTCCGGCCCAAAATAGTTTGGGCTTAAGGGTTTTCCCAATCAAACAGGGGCAGGGGACAGTGGAAGTCTCCTATTATCCAAAAAGTTTTTATTTGGGCTTAAAAATCTCGCTTGCGGCTCTGGTACTGTGGCTACTGATGTTCATCTTTTCAAAAAGAAAAAAAATCGGTTCTATTATATGATTTACCTTTTATATTTTTTACTGGCCGCCTTTTTATCGCTTGCCATAACCCCGCTAATTAAAAAAATCGCGGGTGTACTTAAAATTATCGACGTTCCGGTTCGGCCGCTAAAAACCCACCAAAAATCCACGCCGCTTTTGGGCGGGCTGGCCGTGTATGTGAGTTTTTTAATAGCGGTTTTAATTTATTTAAAATTCGGCTTGCCGGATTTTAACATTGTACCGCTAAAATTTTTCCTGGGGCTTATTTTTGGAGGCCTGGTTTTAGTAGTGGGCGGGGCTTTGGACGACAAATTTAACCTGCCGCCAAAAATTTTATGGCTGTTTCCGGCCCTGGCTTCTTTAATGGTAGTCTGGTCGGGCATTGGCGTGGGCATAAAATCCATTACCAACCCCTTCGGCGGACCACCTATTAGCATTGATTACACATTCAAGCTGTCAATTGTCAATTGTCAATTGTCAGTTGTTTTAGTTTGGCTCTGGATGATGGGCATGATTTTTACCACTAAATTTCTGGACGGCCTTGACGGGCTGTGCTCCGGCATAGCGCTAATAGGCGGGCTGACCATGTTTGTAATTTCGCTCGGGCCAAAAGTCAACCAGCCCATTACCGCCAGCCTGGCCATAATTTTTTCCGGCGCGCTGTTAGGTTATTTAATTTATGCTTTTTATCCCGCGTCCATATTTTTAGGCGAAAGCGGCAGCACTTTTTTAGGCTTCATGCTGGGAGTTCTCTCAATTATTTTGGGCGCCAAAATCGCCACAGCTTTGCTGGTTATGGGCATTCCAATTTTAGATGTTGCCTGGGTTATAACCAGGCGGCTCTGGTATCGCCGCAGCCCCTTTAAAGGCGACCGCCAGCACCTGCATTTTAGGCTTCTGGATATAGGCCTTTCCCACCGCCAGACCGTGCTGGTTTTGTACGGCATTTCCGCTGTTTTTGGCGGCACCGCGGTTTTTTTACAGTCTAAAGGCAAACTTATTGCCCTGCTGATTCTTTCAGGAGTCATGCTTATTTTTGGCCTTACAACCGTTGTTGTTTACAAACGCAAACACCCCCCAATACCGGATTGACGAAAAGCCTTAAGTTTGGTAGAATTATCAGAGTTGTTTTATACATTATACTTAATACATAATACTTTATACTTATGATAGCTATCTTTGAATCCGGCGGAAAACAGTACCTAGTTTCCAAGGGAGATAAAATCCAGGTAGAAAAACTAGATGCCGAAGCCGGCAAAAGCGTAACTTTTGACAAAGTCCTCTTTACTTCCACAGGCTCTGATGCCACCGTGGGCAAACCCTACGTTTCCGGCGCTTCAGTCCAGGGAAAAGTCCTAAAGCAAGGCAGGGGAGAAAAAATCCACGTCTTAAAGTACAAACCCAAGAGCAAATACCGCAGGAAAATCGGCCACAGACAGGCATATACTGAAGTGGAAATTACAAAAGTATAAACAAATCCCTCCTTTAATTAAGGAGGGGTTTTTGATATAATTTAAGCATGCGTAGATTTAGATTTGACAGGGAGTCGCCTGCCGACTCCACGGAAAATAAAGCATACCAAATCCACCGCCGCGCGGACAATATTTTTCTTGAGCTCATAAGTAAAATGCAGTCTAAAGGTGAAAAGGCCGGGAATGCAAAAAAGCATATAGTTGAAGAACTTGGCCGCATTATAGGCGGGCTTATGCCTGAAGCACCGGAACAAGTAAAAGCTTTTTGCAATAAAATAGAAGCTTTAGACGAAAATGATAAGAATTTTCTAAAACAAGTAACCGAGGAGCTGGTCTTGGTGTTAGCAGAAAATTTGTCTTTGGACGAATTGGAAAAACGGCTTAAAAACAGGCCGACAGAAACTCATCAAGAAAACTTAAGCCGTGGACTCTCTTGTGAGGTGGAAAATAATAAAATCATACTCCACGTTCCTTTGGTCTTTTTCAGTAACTCCTCCGAAGCTATTGAGTCAATTACAGAAGGGCTCCGCGTTTTGGCCGAAAAAATAAAAACCCAAGAAAAATATGAAGAGATTACCGAAATTGTTGGCTACTCAGATTTGGTAAAACACAACCACCGGCAAATAAGCGAACTAGGATTTTCTGTAACAATGGATGCCGCAGGAGAGCCGACAGACGAAGCAAAGCTACCAAAAGAAAAATTTTTAGAGATATACGGAAAGTAAAACCACCCGCAAGGGTGGTTTTTTATCTGTGTTATCTGTTACGCACCTGCTTATCTGCTATCTAATACTCCCTCCTACCTTCCAGCGCGCGCATTAAAGTTATATCATCCGCGTACTCCAAGTCGCCGCCCATGGGCAGGCCGCGGGCAATGCGGGTAATTTTTATTTGGGGATGGCTTTGCTTAATGACTTTTTGCAGGTGCATAGATGTTGTTTCGCCCTCAAGGGAGGGATTTGTCGCAATGATGATTTCCCTAATTCCTAATTCATAATTCCTAATTCTTTCCACCAAGGAATCTATCTGCAAATTCTCCGGGCCAATTCCCTCCAGCGGGTTTAACACGCCGCCTAAAATATGGAACACGCCGTTAAACTGGCCGCTCTTGTCCAAAGCCTGCGCGTCCAGCGGCTCTTCCACAACACAGATGATGGATTGGTCGCGCCGTGGGTCTAAGCAGGTAATACATGGGTCCGACTCTCCCATGTTGTGGCAAGTGGAACAAAAAACAATCCCTTGTTTTATTTGCGCGATAGATTGCGATAAGTTGCCAATATCAATATTATCCTGCTTCAGCAAATAAAAAGCCAGCCTCTGCGCGGACTTGGGGCCGATGCCGGGGAGCTTACTTAGTTCATTTATTAAACGTTGTAAAGATGTTGGGAGTTTAGTCATATTGTTAAGATCCAAGAATCAAGATTGCAAGAACCAAAAAAGAATCAATTTTTAAATTTAAAATTTTAAACTTGGAATTTGTTGGTTCTTGGTTTCTTGTGTCTTGGTTCTTTTTATACAGGCTCTTCCCCCGCGCCCATGCTGTCCATTACCGTCTGGGGCGATACATCAAAAGTCTTATCCAAATTCTTAAAACTAGTTTTGTCCGCGTCAAAGAACAAATCAATCTGGCCGGTGGGGCCGTTGCGGTGTTTCTTAATGTGGATTTCGGCAATGTGCGGGCGCTTGGAATCTTTGCCTTTGTACATTTCTTCCCTGTAAATAAACATAACTACGTCCGCGTCCTGCTCAATGGAACCGGATTCACGAAGGTCGGCCAGCTGGGGAACTTTATCCGGGCGGCTTTCCACGCCGCGGGAGAGCTGTGAAAGAGCGAGCACTGGGACGTTTAATTCACGGGCCAACAGTTTTAAGGCACGGGATATTTCGCTAACTTCCTGTACGCGGTTTTCTTGGTTGCGGCCTTCCATTAACTGCAAATAATCCACGACAATTAACCCCACGCCGTGTTCTGCCTGCAAGCGGCGTGCTTTAGTGCGAATTTCCATAATATTACTGCCGGCGGCGTCGTCTATAAATATCGGCGATTCCGAAAGCTCGCCCATAGCCTGTCCAATTTTTTCAAAATCGTCGTCGTTCAAATGCCCGGTGCGAATTTTCCAAAGGTTGACGTCGCTTTGAGAAGATAATAATCTGTCCACTAATTGGTCCTTACTCATTTCCAAAGAAAAAATTCCAACCGGAACTTTTAAATCTACGGCTACATGGCGCATTATGTCCAAAGCCAAAGAAGTTTTGCCCATGGAAGGCCGCGCGGCCAAAACCACCAAATCCGATTTTTGCAAACCGCCCAATAATCCATCCAAGTCCACATAGCCTGTTGCCAGGCCCCTAAGCTTGCCTTTTTCGCGGTGAAGCTCATCTATCCTTTCAAAGGTGGCATGTAAAATATTACCGATGCTAATAAAATTCTGCTTTAAATGCTTTTGGGAAATATTGTAAAGTTTCTGCTCGGCCTGGTCTAAAATATCTTCCATCTCGCCCTGCTCGCCAAAACCCAAATTAGTAATTTCCCCAGCCGCGTTAATCAACTTTCTGAGCGTGCCTTTTTTGCGGACAATGAAGGCGTAATGCGTAATATGCGCGGAGGAGGGGACCGCGTTAACTAACTGAGTAAGATAAGAAGACCCGCCAACTCTATCAAGTAACTTATGTTCTTCCAGCCAGTTAGTTACAGTCAAAATATCTATGGATGTATTAGCCCCATACAAAGCCAAAATTGCCTCATAAATTTGTTTATGTCGGTCATCGTAAAAATCGTCAGCGCTAATTACGTCGCCGATTTTTATAAGCGCGTCTTTGTCTAACATTATACATCCCAAAACCGACATTTCAGCTTCCATATTCTGCGGCGGGACGCGTTGTATATTTGAATTATCCATGTTGTGTTTTCTCCCTCTCCCTCTGGGAGAGGGTTGGGGTGAGGGTCATTAAGGTGATGTCATTATACCCATTTCCGCAATCTCTTCCAAGCCCTAAAAAAGCCCTTACACAAGGACTTTTGGGGAATTTAAGGGGAAAGACAGGGGATAGGCTTTTGCAGAAACGTTTTATAGTAAAAAAGTGTTAAAATGAACTAGGCTTAAGGAGGGCTATTTAATGGCAGCTTCGGGCAAAATACAAGCTCACATGGCTGTTAGGACAATTACCACACTTGAAGACGTGTCCGGGCTCGTGCTGGACAAAGACATGGTCGACAAGAGAAGGCCTAATGATATTGGCGTTGTAAAAGAACTGGTCATGGGCCAAAAAAACTTATGGATTGTCCGGCACGCGGATATGACCACAGGCGTTTACAAATCAAGTGAACTCAAGGCAGCCTAACTTGGCCGCCAGCCTAAAAAGGCCGCAGGAATTTACCTGCGGCCTAAATTTTTTTATTAGACTTTTTTAGCTAGGGCATATACCCCTAGAAAATTGACGGAAATAAAAAATTATGATATAGTAGTCTGTCCTGTAATTCGACAGGGCACATCACAACTACCAGATGGCCGGATGGCCTCAAAGAATCGGAGGATTCAGGTATGTCCATGAGTAAAAGGCAATTTGATAAGTGTCTACGTGAATTTCCCTGGCTGTGGGGGATCGAAAAGAGCTGGGGACACAACCAGAATACTTTGGAAATCAGCGTTGCGACCTTTGCAATCTTTGATGAAGTACTCTCCCCGGGACCATCATGGATCCATGGGTTTGTAGAGGATAGAGGCGTATCCTACCTCCAGAAAGTTCCACGACAGTTACCCCAAGACCAGCTTGTCTGTTTAGGCACGCGCGTCATTCGCGCTCTAGGCTCGGAGGTTCTTCATACGGCCAACGACTGGCATGCCCGCGAGTTTCTGCAACATGTTGCGCTTTTATCTGAGCGGGAAAGCAAAACCCACGTAAAAATTCTTCGCCCTCCTAAGGGAGAAGTTTTCCACTGGTTTTTGAAAAGCAAATACTAACGGAGATAAGTAAGTAAGTTTCCTGGTTTACTTTAAAAAACCAGAGGCCGCTTTGACCACAAGTCAAAGCGGCTTTTCTAAATACCAATTTTCTTCTTAACCTTTTGCCCCTCGGGCGTGTCCATAACCTCGTAGCCCAAAGCCTCTATTTGCTTTCTTAGCTCGTCGGATTTGGCGAAGTCTTTTTGGTCTTTTGCAGTTTTACGTTCGATTGCCAATTTATCTACCTCTGGAGGAATGCTTGCTATTGTGCGTTGAGTTAAATTTAACCCAAAAATTTTATCAAATTGTATTAAAGACGCCTTTTTGACCTCTAAAGGAATAATGTTTTCATTTAGTAACTGATGAGCAATTGCCAAGGCTTTAGGTACATTTAAATCATCCTCAATTGCTGCAATAAAATCCTTTTCGAAATTTTTATCAATTTGGCCCGGCACCACGTCAGAAACAAAATCAAAAAAATCAAATAGTCTATTTAAAGCTGTATGTGCTGACCCTAAGGACTGCCAAGTAAAATTTAACTGCGAGCGATAGTGCGCTTGCAGGCACATATACCTATAATCAATAGGTAAGAACTTTTCTTTTTTCAAAGTATCCAGCGTAATAAAATTGCCTTCACTTTTGCCCATGCGGCCTTCATTGACCAATAAAAATTCTCCGTGCATCCAGACGTTGGCAAGAGGGACGCCAAAAGCCGCTTCGCTTTGGGCTATTTCGTTGGTGTGATGGGTGCCAATGTGGTCAACGCCGCCGGTGTGGATGTCAAAGGGCTGGCCTAACAGCTTTCGGGAGATGGCGCTGCATTCAATGTGCCAGCCTGGGAAGCCTTCGCCCCAGGGAGATGGCCAATGGAGAATATGATTTTCGTATTTACCTTTTAGAAAAAACCACAGGGCAAAATCTGCCGGAGTTTTTTTATCCGGGTCTTGAACGACTTCGTCCCGCGCGCCGGATTTTTTTTCCGAAAGTTTTTGGCCGGAAAGCTTGCCATAGTCCGGCAGTTTAGAAGTGTTAAAATAAATCGCGGCTTCACCTTTATAGGCAAACCCCTTGGCTTCCAGCTGTTTAATAATTTCAATTTGCTCAGGTATTGCCTGGGTCGCGGGAAGAATCATCTTGGGGTCGGGAAGCTCGATGTTTAGATCGCGCAAGTCACTTAAAAATTTTTCTGCATAAAATTTGGCAATATCCAAAGGATTTTTGCCTTCGCGCTTAGCGCCGACTTCCAGTTTATCCTCGCCCTCGTCGCCGTCGCCGACCAAATGCCCCACGTCCGTAATGTTCATGGCATGATTAACTTTTAAACCATTATATTCCAAAACCCGCTTAAGCAAATCTTCAAAAATATAAGTCCGCAAATTGCCAATATGGGCAAAATTATAAACCGTCGGCCCGCAAGTATACAAGCCCACTTCTTTATCTTTTATTAGTTTAAGCTCCTCAATCTTTTTTGTAAGGGTATTGTAAAGTTTCAGCATGTTTGTAGTATATCAAAAAACCCTGCGTTTTGGTATAATCCTGCTGGAGGTGGATATGAAGGGCGTGATTGTCTTGCTAAACGCCGGGTTACTCACATTCGTTGTCTGGGGCATAATCCGAGTATTGTCTATTGCTCCGGAATGGATACTGTCCTGCATAGGAGTGCTCGGATTCATAAGCCTGGTGGCAAGTTGCATCGCAACGCGAAAAGAAGCCCGGGAACGCGGAGTAAGTTTCTGGTACCTGCTCAAAAAAGAAGGGGGATAGATGAAAGGACCGCAAATCGCCCACAACGCCGTGGATGTGGCGGTAACAATCGGCATTGTCTTGTTTTGGTGGGGTTTTATCTTGGCATGGAAGTTGCTTGGGCCAAGACCAAGCCCAAAAACCGCAAAGCCGTAACAATGCCATACCACAAAGAAAGCCAAGAGCCCGCAACAACACCGCGGGCTTTTATCATTTTATTTTCAAACAAAATATCCTTCTCATCACTTTAGTGCGGCCGCACTAAAGTGATGAGTGAATTTAATCAGCCTTTCAAAATTTCCAAATGGCTCTGGCGCAATTTTTTTAAGCCGAAGCTGGAGTCTTTGCCGCCCAAAATTTTTGCCAAATGCATCCCGCCCATAAAGTGCGGGGAAATTACATAATCCACGCCGCCTTTATATAGGGTTTCGGTTTCTGTTTCATCTTGTGCCATAAAAATAAGTTTTGGCTTCCTGCGCAGGCGGGAAGTTTGATGATGGAGCGTATGCAAAAGATGCAGGTTATCGTTAAAGTCCGGTACGGTGGAAATTATCATTTTGGCCAAAGGCAAGTTAACCTGCTCCTGCACAAAGTCGTCGGTAATGTCGCCGCAAATTGCCAGCAAGTTTTCGGCCGAATATTTTTCGGCCACTTCCGGGTCAAAATCCACAATCACAAAAGGCGTCTTTTGTTTTTTTAAGGAATCTACCAAATGGTGGCCAAGCCGGTGGGCGCCCACCAAAATAATGTGGTTCTTAAGCGCGGCAGTATTCAAGTGCTTTTCGGCCGACCCTTTCCTAAAGTCAAAAACCTGCAAAAACGGTTTTAAGTATTCATAAAGCCTAGCCGAATACATAATTAAATAAGAAGACAGGGCGATGGTAATAATAGCCACCAAAGTTACCAAAGAAACGTCTGAGGACTTCAGGTGCCCAAGCGCATAGCCCGAGGCAACCAAAATTAAACTGAATTCGGAAACCTGGGCTACGGTTACTCCGGTTAAAAATCCGGTCCTGGGCTTATAGCCTAAAAGCCCCAGCAAAATTATTACTATGAGCGGGTTGCCAATAAGAACAAATAAGGAAAGAATAATGGCCGGCCAGGTAAGCGCCGATAAATTATTAAAAACCAATCCCGAGCCTAAAATTATAAAAAATATCATTACAAAAAAATCACGGATGGGTTTAACCTTGCCGCCAATTTCATAATGCACGCCGCTCCTGGCCAAAGCCAGGCCGGCTAAAAAGCCGCCAATTTCCAAAGAAAAACCCACCAGCGGCAAAGACACAAAAGTCGCCAGGCCCAGGGCCCAGGCCAGGGAAAAAATAAGCATTAATTCCTCGTTGTGGCCAATAACGCGGACAATCTTGGGCAGGATTTTTATGCTTACCCACCAGACCGCCAAAATTAAAATCAGCGCGCGGACAAAAGCCATGCCCAGGCTTTGCCAGAGAGGCAAACCGGAATAAAAGTTACCGCCGCCGTGGCTTAAAGAAGACAAGCAAATTAAAGAGAGAATGACCACCAAGTCCTGGGTCA
The DNA here is from genome assembly GCA_023245895.1 of Candidatus Doudnabacteria bacterium. Taxonomy (GTDB): domain Bacteria; phylum Patescibacteriota; class Doudnabacteria; order UBA920; family UBA920; genus PALSA-1336. The sequence continues at coordinate 49,874 of JAHFJJ010000002.1, read as the reverse complement.
AAAAAATTCCCACAGCCAGCTTGCCGTAAAGGCTTTGCAAATCTTTCTTCTCGCCCAAAAGTTTAACTACAATAATAGTGGAAGAAAGAGTCAGCGCGAAAGCCAAATACAAAGAGGGAATTTGCCTAAAGTTAAGCAGCCTTAAAATCCCATAACCGGCCATGGTAGTAAAAACCACCTGGCCAATGCCTGCCAGTACTGTATTACGGCCGAGCTTTTTTAGCTGTCCAATATCCAACTGCATGCCTACCATAAACAGCAAGAGAGTAATGCCAATTTGCGCCAGCGCGGAAAAAACTTCGGAATTCTGCAAATGGTAATAACCCAGCGGGCCGACAATAAGGCCGGTAATTATGTAGGCAATGATGCTGGGCTGTTTAAGCAGGGACACCAAAAAAGACATCGCTCCGGCGAAAATTAAAATTACAGCGAATTCTATAAAGATCTGGTTCAAATTTATTTTGGTTTCTACTAAAAATATTTTTTTCACTATAGCATATTTTTTAAAAAAATGCTAATATGCTATCCAGTAGGAGGAAGATATGGAACAAAAGCCAGTCCAAGGCACGCGGCTTGAGGTCAGGCTTATAGAAGATGACACCATTTGCCTGGGCACGCTCCTGGGCTACGTAGACCTTCATACCGACCCTGATTGGGAATCAAAGACGGCAACATTTGACCCTGACAGCCCGGCCGGACACATTTTAATGGTCGCCTATATTGTGCGGCCATTTTCTTTTTGCCAAAAATATGCTAGAATAAAGGCATAAAATCATCTATGAACCTCGTAATACAACTTGCCATAAATAAATGATAGATACTAAATTTAAATTTACTATTAATCCCATCCAAATACCCTACTAAGGCGTTTGGAATGGAAAATTGATATACGGGTGAAACTTAATACTATTTTCTTTATTGGCCCACAAGGGTCGGGCAAAGGCACGCAGGCAAAACTGCTGGCTGAAAAAATGAAATTTTTTTATTGGGAAATGGGCGGGATTCTAAGGGAAGTCGCCGCAACCGAAACTCCCTTGGGGAAAAAAGTCAAACGGCTTATTGAATCGGGCGTCCTGCTTACGGACGAAGACTTGTACGAGGTCGTGAAATTACGCCTTAACCAAATCCCAAAAGACAAAGGGGTTATTTTTGACGGCATCCCGCGCCGCCTTGGCCAGGCTGAATTTATTTTGGATTTTTTAAAAAAGCAGGGCCGCAGGGATTTTACCACCCTGTATGTCAGCCTGCCCAAAGAGGAATCTATAAACCGGCTGACTAAACGGGCAAAGCTCGAAAACCGCGCGGACGATACTTTGGAAAAAATTGAATTCCGCCTCCAGCAGTACCAGGAAGAAACGGTTCCTGTACTGGAATTTTTGAACAAGAGCACTATGTTTTTTGAAATTAACGGCACGCCGCCCGTTGCTGATGTTACTAAAAAGATTAATGAGGCATTAGGATTGCCGATGTAATATCCTAATACCTATAAATATCCCAATATGCCTTTTGATATTTATAGGTATTGATTGATATTAAGATATTTTTAAATGACCGACAAGCACCAACCCTTAAATATAATCCTTCTTGGGGACCCGGCGGCCGGCAAGGCCACGCATGGAAAATTTTTGGCTGACAAATATAAACTGTATAATCTTGATATGGGGCAGGAGCTACGTGCCCTGGAGCACAACAAAGCTTTAAGGAAAAAATATAAACTGGATAAAACCCTGGACAGCGGCAAGCTTACACCTACAGAGTTAGTAAGGAATTTATTGCGCGACAAAATTCACCTAACCCCGCCCAGGCAGGGGATTCTTTTTAACGGCACCCCTAAAATGCTTGGGGAGGCCAAGCTGGTTTCCAAATGGCTAGGCCGGGAAAAGCGAAGCAAAATTTTATTTGCCTATTTATCCATCCCGCTTTCGGAAACCATGCGGCGCATGACCAGCCGAAAAACTTATTTTAAAGGCAAGTTCTCCAAACGCCCCGACGACAATAACAAAGCCTTAAAAAACCGCGTGGCTTATTACAAAACCAACATTAGCCAGGTGGTTAATTATTTTAAAAACCTTTACCCATTTGTAAAAATTTCCACTTTGGGCAGCATCCCGGTTGCAAAAAAAAGATTATTAAAATCTTTGCAAAGATACGAGTAACCTTTGGTGTCATCCCGACCGACCGAATGCATCTGAGGGAGCGGAGGGATCCCTTAACGCTGATGTACTATCGGACGTAAGGGATTCCTCGGCTCGTCCGCCTAAGGCGGATCGCTCGGAATGACACACTAATTTTATGCCTAAAAAGGGATATACAAAAACCTCCGAAGAAATAGAGATTATTGCCGAGGGCGGAAAAATCCTCCACGACATACTTTACAAAACCGCCGGGCTGGTGAAGCCCGGTATTTCAACCTTGGAACTTAATGAGTTTGCTGAGAAAATGATTGCGGATGTCGGCGGGAGGCCAAGCTTTAAGGGTTACGGGCCCAAGAAAAATCCTTTTCCGGCCGGGCTTTGCACATCGGTAAACGACGAGGTCGTGCACGGAATACCATCGCGCGATGTTATTTTAAAATCAGGCGATATTATTGGACTGGATATTGGCATGGAGTATAAAGGATTGTATACCGATACCGCCATTACGGTTGGGGTCGGGCAAATATCCGAAACCGCAAAAAAACTTATTGAAGTAACAAAAAAATCCCTGGACTTAGCGATAAAAGAAGTCCGGCCGGGAGCAAAAATAGGGGACATAGGATATGTTATTCAAACCCTGGCCGAAAAAAACGGCTTTAGTCCGGTTAGGGACTTAGTAGGCCACGGCGTGGGTTACGAAGTCCACGAAGACCCTGCGGTGCCGTGCTTTGGCAAAAAAGGCACGGGTGAAACTTTGCAAGAGGGCATGGTACTTGCAATTGAACCAATGCTCTGTGAGCACGAATACTTTGTGAATTTTGACCAGGACGGTTGGACAATTAGGACAGCCGACGGCGGCCTTAGCGCGCATTTTGAACATACAATTGCGGTAACAAAAAATGGGGCGAGGATTTTAACTTAATCTGTTTCTGTCATTGCGAGTGCAGCCGAAGCAATCTCTTGAATCGATGATAAGATTGCTTCGTCGTCCGCCTTAGGCGGACTCGCAATGACAGATAAAAACCATAAACTTATGGCCTTTGCAAACGAACACAGGGAACAGCATCCCAAAAAAATAATTTTGAATGTCGGGGCTACGGCCTTTGGCCAAATTGAAGCCGGGACAAAAACCATGGAAATGCGGCTAAAAAAAGACAGTCAAACCCGGATTAGCCCGGGCGACATTATTATTTTCCAGCTGCAAACTGGCGAAGAACAGAAAGCAGGGGACGAAGTAGCCTTAGAAAAACCGGTTAAGGACGTTCGCATTCACTTAGGGATTGAACAGGTTGTGGAAAAAGAAGAAGTAAAATTCATCCTCCCCAGCAGACCAGACAAAAAAGAGTTCCTAAAAAAAGCCCGCGAGCATTACAAAAAAGCGGCTAAGGGGATAGATATTTCTACAGCGCCGTTTGAGGTTATTGAATTTAATTAAAAAAAGGAACAACTACGGAGTTCTTCTCCCTCTGGGAGAAGATGTCGCGAGTGCAGCCGAGCGACAGATGAGGGTTATAAAACAACGATAGAACCCTCACCCCGTCCCTCTCCCAGGGGGAGAGGGGGTTAAAACCTAGGTGATTCCCTTCTCCCCCTGGCCTTCGGCTCTGAGGCCCAGGCTCGAAGAGGAGAAGGGTTAGAGATGAGGGTTGTAGCTGCAGTTTTCCCTCTCCCTCTGGGAGAGGGATTAAGGGTGAGGGTTCATGAGCATTTCATAAAGCCTCTCTCCGACTCCCTCCAAATTACTATCTAACTCATTATTCCAAATTCTTAAAATCCTATAGCCTTGCTTGTCAAAAAAAGCGTCTCGGTTCGCATCGGATTTCTTATTTATAGCCTCTGAATGCTGTCCGCCATCCAATTCAATTATTAATTTTACTTTTACACAACAAAGATCGGCAATATAATTTCCAATTGGAAACTGCCTGCGAAACTTAAAGCTATAAAATTTTGAAGACTTCAAAAAACTCCACAATTTTCTCTCTTGAGGTGTGGAGTTTTTTCTTAGATTTCTGGCGTTTATTATGAGTTGTTGATTGTAGCTTTTAATTTTTACCATAGAACCCTCACCCTAGCCCTCCCCCAAAGGGGGAGGGAACAAAATTGCTTATTTTTTCTTTTCTATTTCTGTCTGAATTTTTCCTGCAAATTTTTTTAAAAGCATTGAGCCCAAGTCCTTGCCTTCGCGCGTGCGGATAGTAATCTTCTTAGATTTCATTTCCTTTTCGCCAAGTATTACCTGGTACGGGATTTTCTGCATGCTGGCTTCGCGGATTTTTTTGCCAACTGATTCATCCCTGTCATCAATTTCAATGCGTAAATCAGGAATCGCCGATGTTAATTCTTTCAAAACCTTTCTAGCGTAAACATTTTGCTTTTTGGATATCGGCAATACTATGGCCTGGGCGGGGGAAAGCCAGAGCGGGAAAGCCCCGGCCGTGTGTTCTATTAAAATTGACATAAACCTTTCAATAGAACCCATTATGGCCGCGTGCAGCATAACCACCCGTTCGTGCTGGCCTTTTTCGTCAACGCAGTACAAATCAAACCTTTCTGGCATAACCATATCAAGTTGGATAGTCGCCACCTGCCACTGCCTGCCCAAAGAATCCGTAGCCAAAAAATCCAATTTAGGGCCATAAAAGGCAGCCTCGCCCAAGCCTTCAAAGAATTCAACTTTACGCTCCTTTGCCAAGTCGCGCAAAATTTCCTCCGCCTGAAGCCACCTGGAAGCATCTCCCAAATATCTTTCCGGATGCATTGGGTCGCGCAACGAAAGGCGCAGCTTGAGTTTAAAGCCCACCGATTTATAAAATGGCTCCACTACCTTGTCCCAAATGGCCGCCAGCTCTTCTTTAACCTGGTCAAAGCGGCAAAAAACATGAGCGTCATCTTGTGTAATGCTCAACACGCGCGCCAGGCCGGAAAGTTCGCCGGTTTGTTCGTCGCGGTAGACCATTGTAGTGCTGGAATAGCGCTGCGGCAACTCACGGTAGCTCCACATTTTCCGCGCGTAAATTTGGGTGTGGTGCGGACAATTCATTGGCTTCATGGCGAAGAGATGACCGTCCCGGGTGTTGATTTTGAATAAGTCGTCTTTAAATTTATCCCAATGCCCGCTGGTTTCATACAAATCTTTTTTCGTAATGTGGGGAATTTCCACTTTTTGGTAACCGATTTTTTTCCGCAGTTCCCAAACGTAGCCGTCCAGCAAATCCCTTATCAATGTGCCTTTCGGCGTCCAAAGCGGCAAGCCGGCCCCGACTTTTTCGGAAAAAGTAAACAAATCCAATTTTGGTCCCAAAATTTTGTGGTCGCGTTTTTCCGCCTCTGCCAACATCGCAAGATGTTTCTCGAGTTCCTCTTTATTCTCAAAAGCCACGCCGTAAATGCGCGTGAGCATTTTGTTTTTCTCGTTGCCACGCCAGTAGGCGCCGGCAATGTGCGTAAGCTTAAAGGCGTCCGGCTTTATTTCTTTGTTTGGATGTTCTACATGGCCGCCTTTGCACAAATCTATAAACCCGGGCGAATTATGGAAAGTCAGCTTTTTGCCTTCCTGCGCGAATTCTTGTATAAGCTCGGTTTTATATTTATTCCAGGCGAATTCTTTTAAGGCTTCCTCTTTGCTCACCTCTTTTTTTTCAAAATGCGTCCATTGGGGGATTAACTGCCGGATTTTCTTTTCAATTTTCGGCAGGTCTTTTTCCGTAATAGCGCCGGCAATTTCAAAATCCTGGTAAAAGCCGTTTTCTATAGCCGGCCCAATGGAATTTTGGGAGCCGGGCCAAAGCTGTCTGACAGCGGCCGCGGTTAAATGTGCCAGCGTGTGGCGGATTTTACTTAATTGGTTTGGGTTGTCCATATGTGTCCTTATATGTCATTGCGAGTCCGCCTAAGGCGGACGACGAAGCAATCTTTCCGGGCAACTTAAATTATTTGATTATATAAATCTTCCCACCTAGGATTTTTGGAATTAATTAAATCTATTTTCTTTTGTCTGGAGCCTGCTTTTAGTTGTTTTTCCCTTACAATTGCGCTTTCGATGCTTTCTGTATTTTCAAAATAAACTAATTTGGTAACATTGTATCTTTGGGTAAAACCTTTTACTAAATGATTCCTATGCTCAGAAGCTCGCCTAATAAGGTCATTGGTAACACCTATATAAAGTACTGTGTTTGTAAAGTTAGTTAAAATATAAATGTAATAATTTCTGTCTTGCATAAAAAGATTGCTTCGGGTGCACTCGCAATGACAGACACAAAAAATATAAAAACCCCAAGATTTACTCATCAACAAACTGATAAGCAAATCCTGGGGTCTCTACTTGGAGACGTTTCCGTCCCAGAATTCTTTCGTTTGACCGAAAGACTTTTCATCCAATGTGGCTCTAGAACACATCAGATTTATTTATTCACTTTGTTCCAAGCTCCCCGAATTGGTTGTCCGGCTGCGCCCCGTACCGGAATTACCGTTAGGTAATGACTGGTGCGGGGATTCGCTTGAAGAACTAAAAAAATTATAACAGAAGAAGATAGCTTAAGCAAGGGAAGATTTCCACAGGTAAATTAGCCCTTATTTAAGACAATTTTTAAATAAAGGCCTTGACAAAGGCAACAAAAAGGTGTATAATTACTCTCAATACTAGAGAAAGGAGGAAACCCCCAGTGAACCATCGCAAGCATTTCAATTCGCTTCTGCCTTTGTTTTACGCCACCGGCTTTCGCTTATGCGGCGGAGCGTAAAAGCTACCAAACCCACGATCCCTTTTTTTTGATGTGACGCCGGCCCACACGCCGGCAAACGACGACCGTGTAGAAAAAGAAAGGAGAACGACGATGAAAAACGAGACCGTCGGATATAGCACCGGATTTCTTTAGCGGTGCCAAGGACGCGGCCGCGCTGACCGCTAATCGGCGCAACTAACCACGACCTGGCACTTTGATTCTCGGTGCCGCAGGCTCACGCTGCGCGGCATGCAACAAACGGCCCCCGCTTTCCTATAACGTAGGATTGTATGGCGGCCACACCGTCTTACAATTCGACACCAGGAGGCGAGCCGACGAATGCCTCCGTCCGCGTCCGCGGCGCACACCGCCGCCGACACAGGCGCGACGCCGGCGCACCAAGCCGTCCTCCGGGGGAGGCGGCGGCTGGCAATATGCCAAGTGCAGAAACCAGCCTAAACCCAACAGCCCGCAGCTCTAACAAGAGTTGCGGGCTGAAATTTTTTATAACATATAACAGCGGTAATCTATATATCTGGCTTTTTTATTTTAACTACAGAACCCTCACCCTGACCCTCTCCCATGGGGAGAGGGGACCTGCTCCAATCTGCGTTATCTGTGATTAGTTCACATCCACCATCAAAATTTCCGGCAGTTGGCGGAGTTGGTCCATCAGTTCATTGGTAATTTCCACCATGCTTTGGGTTTTTATTTGTTTGGCTGCCGGGCCGCTGCCTACGGAAAGGTAAACCTGGGCGTTGCCTTTGTGAGCCTGTAAAATATCTTTAATTTTATTTAAAGCTTCCATATTATGTAGGCCGGCCATATGCAAAACTAACTGCTTGCTTTTTTGCATTTCATTCATGGCCATGGCGTATAAGTCATCGTTGGGCAATTCTTTTATATCTTCGGCAATGAGCTTGAATTCTTCGTCTTTGTCGCTAAGCCGGCCGCTGACCTGGACTATTTTGTCGTCCGCCAAAAACGGCAAAGCCTTTTCCATAACTTTGGGAAAAACCAAAACTTCAATATTGCCGGTCATGTCTTCCAAAGTAAAAAATGCCATGGGGTCATTTTTGCGGGTTAAGGTTTTTTTAAGGCGCGAAATAATTCCTCCCATTACCACATTGCCGCCGAGCTCGTCCAGCGACAAACTCTTTACGCTCCTCATGTTGTCCAAGACTTTTTTATGCACGTCCAAAGGATGCGCCGAAACATACATGCCCAAATGTTCTTTTTCCCACAAGAGCATTTCCTCTTTGGTCGCCGGAGGTGAATCTTTTAATTTTAGTTTGCCTGCCTTTAAAGCCCCGCCGAAGAGGGAATTTTGGCCGCTGTTTGCGTCTTTAAAATGCTGGCGCACGAAATCTAAAATTTCTTCGGTGTTATGCAAAAGCTGTGCGCGTTCGCCAAAAGCGCCCAAAGCCCCAACTTTGGCCAAAGCCTCCCAGGAGCGTTTGTTAAAATTTTTGGTGTAGCCTCGGATAAGGAAGTCTTCAAGGGAAGTGTAGTTGCCTGATTTATCAGGCGCTTGAGGCCCCATAAATGGGGCAACTACATCGCGGGATTGGATAATTTTACTAATCACATCGTTCCCCAAATTCTTAATAGCATTCAAGCCAAATCTAATTGTCTTTTCATCAACCACCGTAAAATCGCCGAGAGACTCGTTAACGTCCGGCGGTAAAACTTGGATTCCCAGCGCCTCGCACTCTTCCACGGCTTCATAAATTTTATCTTCATCACCGCTTTCAGCCGTCATTAATGCGGCCATAAATTCCACAGGATAGTTAGCCTTCATGTAAGCGGTTTGATAAGATACTACCGAGTAAGAAGCCGAGTGCGCTTTGTTAAAACCGTAAGCCGCGAATGGTTCTATCCAGGTCCAAATTTGTTCGGACTTGGCAAAACTCCATTTGGAAGTTTCCTGGCAGCCCTGCACGAACTTAATTTTTTGTTTGGCCATTTCTTCCGGAATTTTTTTGCCGACCGCTTTCCTGAACTTGTCGACTTCTTCCCAACTGTAACCGGCCAAGTCGTGGGCAATGGTCAAAAGGTCATCCTGATACACCAAAATTCCGTATGTTCTATGGAGGATTTTTTCCAATGCCGGGTCAAAATATTTTATTAAACTTTTATTGTGTTTGCGCACAATGTAGTCCGGAATAAACTGCATAGGCCCAGGACGGTAGAGCGCTATCATGGCCATAATATCAAAGATTGATGACGGTTTTAGTTCTTTTAAATAGCGGGTCATGCCCGAAGAGCCCATTTGGAAAACACCGAAAGTTAAACCGTCGGAAAGCAACTTAAAAGTTTTAGCGTCGGGGTGGGGCAGGTTGTAAATGTCTATTTTGGTTTGATGGCGTTCTTCCACCAGCCTGACCGCGTCTTCCAAAATGGAAAGGTTGCGGATACCCAAAAGATCAAGCTTGACTACGCCCAAGGCTTTTCCATTGGCGTTAACATCCAAAGTGTACATATCGTACTGGCTAATAATGCGTTCGCCGTCCGGTTCTTTTTGCAGCGGCATATAGTCGGTGAGCGCCGTGGGGGTAATGACAATGCCCGCGGCGTGGACAGAGGCGTGGCGCGCGCAGCCCTCTAATTTTTTTGCAATTTCCAAAATTTGGCGCGTTTCCGGGTCGCGTTCGTAAATTTCTTTCAGCTCCGGGGACTTTTCCAAGGCCTTGTCCAAAGTCATTTGGAAACCCTGTTTGCCAATGGGGATCATTTTGGCAATTTGGTCGCACTTGGAATAGGGCACAGCCATGGCGCGGCCCACGTCCCGCACCGCGGCGCGCGCGGCCATGGTCCCAAAAGTAATGATTTGCGCGACTTTATCTTTGCCGTATTTCTCGGTTATGTAATGAATGGCCTCATCGCGACGGTTGTCGGCAATGTCCAGGTCTATATCCGGCGGAGTCGGGCGGTGCATTGTTAAGAACCTTTCAAATGGCAATTCATAGTATAGAGGGTCAACGTTGGTAATGCCCAAAATGCGGCCGACTATGGAACCTGCGGCTGACCCCCTAGTGTTGGTGATAGCCCCAATTTTATGGGCTCCATTTACAACATCAGCTACCATTAAAAAATAAGTATCAAAACCTTTTTTGCAGATTATGTTAAGTTCGTAGTCTATGCGCTGTTTAATTTCATCAGGAACTATTTTACCTTGGCCGTAGTGCAGGGCCGTGCCCTGCTCATTAGGCAGGCCAGGGGCCTGCACTACAGGGGATTGATCTTTTCCATAAAGCGGCAAAGCCTTCTCATAAACTACTTTTTGCAAATATTCAGCCGAAGTCATGCCTTCCGGAATTTCTACCTGCGGAAAATAACGCTGGTCAATTAAAATTTCCAAATTGCACAAATCCGCGACTTTTTGCGTGTTCTCCACGGCTTCCGGCAAATCGTAAAAAAGTTCGGCCATTTTTTCCGGCGATTTTAAAGACAGGTCATAGCCGCGCATATCCAATCTGTCGGTATCCTGCACAGTCCTGCCCGTGCCAATGCACACCATAACGTCCTGGGCTTCGGCGTCTTCGGGATATATATAGTGGCAGTCGGCAGTTGCAACCATGGGAAGATTATTGGCCTTGGCCAGGGCGATTAGTTTTTCGTTAAGCTGTTGTTCTTTTTCTTTGTCCGCCTGATTCTTGCTGTTTCTTTGCAGCTCAATGAACAGCCTGTCTGCTGTAAAAATATCCAGGTATTTTTCCAAAACTTTTTGCGCTTCGTCAACAGTTTTATTTACCGCCGCTCGCGCGATTTCGCCGCGTTGGCAGCCGGAAAGGCAAACTAAACCATTGGAATGTTTTTTTAAAATTTCCAAATCTATCCTGGGCTTATAATAAAAACCTTCCAGGTGGGCGAGCGTGGTAAGTTGGATTAAATTTTTATAGCCTTCGTCGTTTTGCGCAAGCAGGGTTAAATGATAGTAGTCGGCATCCACTTTTCCGCTCTTATCGCTCATGGAGCGGGGAGCTATGTATGCTTCCAGCCCAATTATGGGCTTAATGCCGCTCTCTTTGCATTTGTTGTAAAATTCCACCGCCCCGTACATTACGCCGTGGTCGGTTAAGGCCAGACTATCCATACCCAGCTCCTTGGCGCGCTCAACCAGCGGCTCAATTTTGGAAAGGCCGTCCAGGAGCGAAAAATGCGAATGGCAATGGAGGTGGGTGAATTGCATAAGTAGTAATCGCAAATATACCAATAAACACAAATATACAAATCCTATCAAGTCCTGAAATAACAACAAAGAGTCCGGATAAGAATTTGTATATTTGTTTGGATTTGTATATTTGGGAACCCTACTCTCATAGTACCAAAAACCTCCATATTTTGCTATACTAAAAATAGCCAATATATAAACAAAATTCCATCCGGCTATGTCATTTTTAAAAGATAAAATAGAAATTAAAATTGAAGAAACCGAGCTTGAAACCCAGCGGGCTTTTAACAGTTTTCCCCGCGGATATAAAATAGTGACGCTTGTTATTTTAATCGCGGTTGTACCTGCTTACTTTATTGCCAAATACTCTGCCCAAGCCATTTACTTTAACACCTACAAAAAACAGGCGGGCATAACGGCCAAAACCAGTTTTACCAACCCCCAGCCTTTAAAAATTTCCGATGTATATCTGACCCAGCAGGGGACAGGGGCGTATTCCGCGGTGGTACTGGTTACCAACCCAAACTTAGACCTTTCTTTTAAAAATGCCCCTTACAAATTTAATTTTTACAATTCACAAAAAGAACTGGTTTACAGCTATTCCGAAAAGCTATTCCTTCTCCCAGACCAAAGCAAATATGTTATTGCGCCGCGCTTTTCGTCGGCCGTGCCGATTATTTACAGCGACTTCCAGCTGCCGGACGGCCCAACCTGGCAAAAACGGCTAAGCCTGCCCAAAGTCCAGCTTCTGGCGCTGGCGCCAACAATATACCAGCAAGCCTCGCCGCAGGCATTAATTGCGGAAGGCAGTATTACCAACCAAAGCCCTTACGCCATAAAGCAGGCCCGCATAACCTTTGTGCTTTTTGACTCGCAAAACCATATTATCGGCTCCAGCCAGCGGGAAGAGTTTTCCCTTGCCCCTTCTGAACGCAGGGCCTACAAACAGCTCTGGCCGGGTTTTGAGCCGACCGATTTCGACCGCCTTGAAGTCCGCGCGGACACTAATGTTTTAGACCCTCTTAACCTGTCAGCCGCGTCGGCCCCTTCGGGAAACGCGGGAGACTTGGGAAGGTAGTGCTCCCAAATATACAAATCAACACAAATATACAAATACTGAAGTTCCGAAGATTTGTATATTTGTTAAAATTTGTATATTTGCGATTACTACCATGCTCTCTTTCCTTTCCCGCTTTAAATATTCTGACCAGCCGCTTTTGGCCGCCACACTGCTTTTGGCCGCCGGAGGTCTGGCTATTTTATACGCCACAACGCTTTCTGACGGAAGTTCCGGCGTTTTTTTCCGGCAAGTGTTTTTTTTGCTTATTGGCTTAAGTGCTTTCTTTTTTTTTAGCGTCTTTAATTACCACAGCCTGGCTAAACTCAACCGGGTTATTTACCCAATTTTTATAGTACTGCTTTTATACCTTCCGTTTTTCGGATCGCTAATTCGGGGCAGCAGCCGCTGGATAGATTTTTCAATCTTCCGCTTCCAGCCCGCGGAATTTGCCAAAGTTGTGGTCATTTTAGGCCTGGCGCGCCTGCTCTATATTAAAAGGGGGCAAATAAATTCCTGGCCGACTATTATTTGGTCTTTTGTTTATACTGCCCTGCCTGCCGGACTTATTGTTATTGAGCCGGACTTGGGGTCGGCGATTATTATTTTAAGCATTTGGCTGGGAGTAATACTTTTAAGCCCGATAAAGAAAAAATTCCTCATCATTCTATTTTTAATTTTCCTTGCCGGGGCGGGTGTGACCTGGAAATTTGTGCTAAAAGATTTCCAAAAAGACCGGGTGCTGGTCTTTTTAAACCCGGGCCTGGACCCCAAGGGCAGGGGATACAACGTAAGGCAGGCAACCATTGCCGTGGGCAGTGGGCAGTTTGCCGGCATGGGTTTGGGCAAAGGCGTGCAAAGCCAGAGAAAATTCCTGCCTGAAAGGCAGACAGATTTTATTTTCGCCGCCGGCAGTGAAGAAGTGGGGTTTTTAGGCTCCTTTGGCCTGCTGGCGCTTTATTTCTTTTTAATGTTCAGGATTTCCAAAATTATGCGCGCGGCTAAAGACGACTTAGGCATGTACATAGCCGGCGGTGCGCTATTTTTTTTCTTCTTCCACGTTTTGATTAATATAGCCATGAATGTTGGCCTTCTGCCGGTTACAGGCATACCTTTGCCTTTTGCTTCGGCCGGCGGCAGTTCCCTGGTTGTCAGCCTTATTGTCTTAGGCATAGTCCAAAACGTAGCCACCCAATCCAAAGCTTTGCGGTTTTAAACAGACGTGTTATGATACGAATATACTAATCTGGATACTAATGATACCAATAATACGAATTCTATAATCGCGCATTAGTATTATTGGTATCATTCGCATAAATTAGTATATTAGTATCTACTCATTTGTTTATGAAAAATTTTGATATTAAAAAAGTTATTGAATGGCTGGGGTTTATTTTAAAATGTCCGGTCTGCGGGCATAAGTACAATCTGGAAAAGACCAGAATAGTAGACAGCGAACAGGATGAGGCCTATAACGAAGCCTGGGTGCTTATCCACTCCGACTGCACAAAATGCAAAAGCTCGGTAATGTTCAACGTTGAAATTAAAGGCCCGGAAGTCTTTAGCGTGGGCATGGTAACCGACCTCACCGGCGTAGACAGCCAAAAATTCAACCAGCTGGGCCCCATTAAAGCCAATGACATTTTAGGCATCCACGAAGCGTTAAAAGAGTTTCAAGGCGATTTTGTGTCTAGTTTTACTAAAAAATAATTATTATCTTATACACAATAAAATAAACCCCGCGTCCAAGCAAATGCCTGAAGTGCGGGGTTGTTTTTTATGGTTCGTTGGGGCCGGCGCCTGTGGCTGGCCGTTATGCCTCCATAAATTCTTTCCACTTTTTTGGCAGAAAGGGCCAAACTTTAACTGCTGACTGGATGAGGAATTCAAGACGCTTGTGGACTTCGGCCACAAACCGGTTCTCCATGCTTTCAGCCGATCCCATTGAGGAATCATAGACGTACCCGGTTTCGCTCGCTCCTCTTACCTTGAAAGTCACGCCCACCACATATGGCTGGCCGGTGTTGTTGACGTAAATTTCCCAGCCGCACCGGGAGTCTGACATGAACTCTCGTGCTTCTTTGATGTCATCGGGGCTCAAAAAGTTGGCAAGCATACCAACCCTTCGGTCAATATCTGCCCTTTTTTCGCCCAAGGCCTTTAAGTAGGCCTCGTAGTTCTGAATTGCCATCTTCGCATTAAATTCCATTTACCCTCCTCAATATTTTGTCCATTTGAACTAAAAACGATAACACACCTCACCTAAAAAGTCAAGCCACGGCTACAGGCGGTTGATATCTGAGGCTGATTGCTGAATGACTACGACAAAAGCCTGGACAAAGTCCGGGCCTTTTGATATAATCATCAAGACAAATTTTTAAGACCGCGTGAGTACCTTGAGCGTAGTCGAAGGGAATGGGCGCGATCATCATAAAGGAAAAGAATGGAAAAATTACAGCTCAAAGCTGAAGTTAGGGATTTAAAGGCAACCACACCGCAAAAACTGCGCAAGGCAGGCTTGCTGCCGGCGGTTTTGTACGGCCATAAAATCCAAAATACCGCGTTAACCGTTAACGCCAGGGAGTTTGATAAAATTTTAAAAAAAGCGGGTGAAAGCACAATTGTTGAATTAGTAACAGGCGACGGCAAAACCCATCCTGTTTTAATCCATGATGTACAAATCCATTACTTAACCAGCGCGCCGACCCACGTAGACTTTTATGTAGTCAGCATGACCGAGAAGCTCAAAGCCAAAGTGGCTTTGGAATTCACAGGTGAATCTTCTGCCGTTAAAACTATGGGCGGAGTTTTGGTCAAAGTCTTAAATGAAGTTGAAGTTGAATGTTTACCAGCAGACTTGCCGCACAACATTGTTGTTAGCCTGGAAGGCTTAAAGACTTTGCAGGATTCAATCCACGTTAAGGACCTGAATCTACCGGCTAAGGTTAAAATTTTAACCCCTGCGGATGAAATGATAGCCAAAGTCCAGCCCCCCCGCGACGTTGAAGCTGAACTTGCTACTCCGGTTGTTGAAGACGTAAGCAAGGTAGAAGGCGCGGCCGAAGATAAGCCTGAAGCCGAAACTGGCGCTGATGATAAAAGTGAAAAACCCGCCAAAGGCGGAGAAGAAAAGAAGTAGTTTAAATTCTAAAAGCCCCCTCCAAAAACGGGGGCTTTTTTGTTGCATAGTTTTAATGCTATGCTAAAGGCAGGAGGAAACCATGAAGAGTACCGCATCAATTTCACTGTTGCTGCTTTTAGTCCTTGCGTCCTGCGCCGCCAGCAACAGAAACCAACTGCTCTCGCCGCTCGCCAAATCAATGCCGGCCTTGGCCTACCCAAGGCTTGCGCAAGCCGCGGGGATTGAAGGGAGCGTGACCCTCTCGCTAACTGTTGAAGACGGCAAGGTTACCGGAGTTGTTCCTAAATCTGGGCCGCCAATGCTGCTCTCAGCAGCAGAAGAACACGCGAGCTTGTGGAAATTCCCCAAAAAACAAACAGGGGAATACGCCGCCATATTCATTTTTAGCATTGAAGGCGTCGCCAATGCTTCGACAAACCGGCCAAAAGAAAAGCAAAAGTTCACGCCCAAAAATGGGACGCTTACAATTACTTCTCAGCGGCCATTGGCAGTACCAAGCAGTTCCGCGGCCAAAGACTAGCCGCAAATTGAATAAGGTGAACGCGGCAGGAGCTACCGCGTTCACTTTTTTATTAATTTATACGATTTCGACTTCCGCACAGCGCCAAAAATTGTTTAAATCGCGATGGAATCCAATATTCGAGGATGGCAAATATTTTTTTATCAACTTTTGCAAATCTTTCTTTTGCCTAGGGTCAAATTCCAAATATACAAATTTTGGCTGGTATTCCCTGGAGGAAATTTGCTCCAGCAAACGCCTTATTTCCATCAAGCCCTTTTCTTGTGTGTATAAAGCACTTTGCGGTTCAAATTTTAACCCATCTTTTACCGAAGAAAACCTGTTTTTCACCCCATGCCAGCCATAGGGAAGATTAGCAGTTATTATGTCGAAGTCACCATTGATATTTTTCAGCAAATCACTCTTTATAAACTTAATTTTAACGTGATGCTGGCTGGCATTTTGCTTGGCAATTGATAACGCCTTTTTTGAAACATCAGATGCATATAAATCAGCTTTCAAATTTTTCGCCAAACTGATTGCTATGCAACCGCTACCGGTACCAACATCAAGAATCCTGATTTTACGATTGTAGTGCGGGCCCGTGGCCTGCTTTTCTGGCTTATGAAGCAGGCCTAGGGCCTGCACTACGGCATCAACTATCATCTCCGTCTCCGGCCGGGGGATTAATACATGATTATTCACCTTAAACCTCAACCCATAAAAATCCTTATACCCCAAAATATAAGCCATCGGCTCGCCCTTTTGCCTTCTTTTTACATACTGCAATACTTTCTTGTATTGCAGTATGGTTAATTTTGTTTCCGGATGTATATATAAAAACTCCTTGGGCTTTCCAAGGGCATGCAATAAAAGCAGCTCAATTTCAATCGTGCGGTATTTTTTTAAGATTTGTTCTATGGTCATTGTTGATTCCACATCAAGAACTTGACACAATATATAAATAACTATAGCTTAAAAGCATTCTATTGGAGGGTTCATGAAGACTGAATACGAAATCGTGATGGTTAAGCCCAGGCTGGAAATCCGAAAATGCGGCTCGTTCTGGACAATTTCATGCGACAACTTTGGAGTAATGGAGCATTTAACCATACCAAACGCTCGCCTAGGCCGCGTGCTGGTAGATATGACCAACGCATTTTCAGTACACGATGTTGCCGGGCCTCTGGTTTCTGAGAGACTCAGAAAGGCAAAGCCCCTAACTCAGCCCTGGGAAGAAAGTGAGACCGTTATGCAAATCCAGGGCGAGGGCGTAATTGGCTCAATAAGGCTCACCGAAGACCAAATACGAGAAGTTACAAACTTACTCGTCCGGTTATCGTAAGCACAGCGCCAATGCTTTAGATTCCACTTTGAGAGCGGGACACTTATGCCCCGTTCTCTTTTTTTTTAAATCTTATTTAACTTTATTACTACAAAAGTTTTACGGACGAATCGGCTATGCGCTGGAAAAACATGGCAATATTACGGTCAGATGTAATTTTATGTATCTGGGACTGCCAATGATGCGGCATAAGCAAAACATCAATCGACGCGTCAGGCTTGTATTGCTTACTCAACTCCGCCAGATTAATACCGACTAATCTTGACGCTCTCAACTGCCGCGCTTGCTTGCTTTTGTGGTCAAAAGCTTCCATGAGCCAAGGCAATAATTTTTTAATTACCCGCCGGAACATTAGCCAGCGCCGGCCGCCGGTTACCCGAAAATTAGGCATATCCAGCCAGAATTGGCGGGACAGCTCGTCATCAACAACTAAAATAAAATCAACATCATGGCCTTGTCCGTTTCTTAGCACACTTCCAAAAAGCTCAACGCTATTAACTTTTGGGCTTTTTTCTTTTATTTGTTCAGCAAGAATACGGGCGTCCTTAATTGTAAGCATCTTTATTTTCTAAGCTCCTTTTAGAGTTAGTATTATTGACATTTTTTAATAAATACGCGATACTTACCGGTCAGCATACTTACACACAAATTGGAGGAATTAAATGCCGCATTCAATCAATGACATTGAGACAAAGCGCAAAGAAATATTGGAACAGATTGGCATGCACATCGACGAAGAGCTAATCCTAAAAGCGGATGTGGAAAAGGGGGAAGCAGATATTTGCCTCGGTCGAGACATCCAACCTTGGGCAGAAAATTGGCTAAGGGATGTATACCAAAAGCAGGGGTGGGGGACTGTAGAGTTTTACCAGGTAAAGTACAGTGTCACTAACACAACCCCCGATGGCTTCGCTACTTCCATCAAGCTCTTCAAGCAAAAAAAGAAATAGCCCTGCTGTTTCTTTTACCGCACTTGGTTGCAAGGCCAAGTGCGGTATTATTTTTTTTAACACCCTTTGATTACCACTAGACTCAACAAATACTATCATACACAGTAGTATGATAGTATTTGTTTTATTTCTTTAAGGCCTCTTTTTTAGCCTGCAAATCTGCTTTTTGCAGGGCTTCAGTAATGTCTTCCAGTTTGCCTTCCATAATTAAGTTTATTTGGTTGAAGTTTTCGTTTATTCGGTGGTCGGTTACGCGGTCTTGGGGGAAGTTGTAGGTGCGGATTTTTTCGCTCCTGTCGCCGGTGCCAATTTGGCCTTTGGTCAGGTCGCGCACTTTTTTATTTTCTATTTCTTCATAGTGGGCAAAAACGCGCGCGCGAATGACCGCCAAAGCCTTTTCACGGTTTTGCGCCTGGCTTCTTTCGTCCTGGCATTGGGCAGTTATGCCTGTAGGAATGTGCGTGATTCTAATCGCAGAGTAAGTCGTATTAACCGACTGTCCGCCGTGGCCGCTGGATGTAGTTGCTTCAATCTTCAAGTCCTTGTCCGCAATAACATAATCTTTTTCTCCCAGTTCGGGCAAGACCGCGACCGTAATGGTAGATGTATGCACGCGGCCGCTTTTTTCCGTTTCCGGCACGCGCTGTACACGGTGCACGCCGGATTCGTATTTAAACTTGCTGTAAGGGCCGGGGAGTTTGGATGAATAAATTTCAAATATTATTTCCTTAAAGCCGCCGGCATCTGACTTGGAGGAAGAAAGTATATGTACTTTCCATTTGTTTTCATCAGCGAACTTACCGTATGCGCGGAACATCTCGGCGACAAAAAGCGTGGCTTCGTCGCCGCCGGCGCCGGCCCTTATTTCTACTATAACGTTCTTGTCATCATTGGGGTCTTTGGGCAATAGAGCGTCCTCGATTTCAGATTTAAGATTTAAGATTTCAGACTCAAGGCGACGACCTTCATCAAGCGCCATAGATTTAATCTCAGCATCACCGTCATCCAGCAATTTCTTGTTATCTTCCAGTTCCTGCTGTTTGGATATTAGATATTGGATATTGGATATTATAGGCTGAAGTTCCGCCTGCCTCTTCCCCAACTTGGCCATATCCACAGACCCGCCGGAAGACATTGCTTCCGTCAGCTGGTTATATTCGTCTATAAGTTTTTGAAAAGATTTGTCCATTGAATTAGTGCTTAGTGCCTAGAGAATAGTGAATAGGATAAAAGGTTTCGTGCCTTTTCCTATTCACTAAGCACTATTCTCTATTCGCTAATGATAACACAAAAGCCACCCATAATCTAAACGGATGGCTTAAGTTATAGTTATTATTATAGTTACTTTTTCGTCCTGGCTTTTCGTTCTTTTTTAACCTTAACCACGGACTTAATGCTGGTGGCGGTAGCTGTGCGCTTTTTGAATTTGTCTACATTGCCGGCGGCGTCGAGCAATTTTTGCTTGCCTGTATAAAATGGGTGGCAAGCGCTGCAAATTTCAGTATGTAATTCTGTGGCGGTTGAGCCAGTAACAAAACTGACCCCGCAGGCGCAGGTTACGGTAGCTGTCATGTTAAATTGGGGATGGATGTTAGGCTTCATAATTCTGTAAATTTCTACTGTATTTCTATGTATTTCCACTTATTTCTTTATAAAAATGAAATATCTTGAAATACAGTAGAAACAAATTTATATAAATTGTAACTTTAATACTTTAGCTAATCTTGCCAAAAAAGTCAACCCCTGATATAATATCCAAGTTAATAAACTAATCTATCACATCCCCGCATATTTATCCTGTCCTTTAAAGGCTTGAGGGCCTCTAAACGATAAGAGGGGATGGGAGAAAAAGGATAAATCATGAAAGATATAACTCTTTTAGATTTGCTCAAAAGCGGCGCGCACTTTGGCCACACCACCTCCAGGTGGAACCCCAAAATGAAGCCGTTCATTTTTACCACCAGGAACAACATCCACATTCTGGACCTGGAACAAACCAAAAAGGCTTTGGAAAAAGCGGCTAAATTCGCCTCTGAACTCGCCGCGCGCGGCGGGACGCTTTTGTTCGTCGGCACCAAACGCCAAAGCAAGGAAATAGTAAAAAATGCCGCCATTGCCGCCAATATGCCCTACGTGAACGTCCGCTGGCTGGGCGGCACTTTCACCAACTTTAAGACTATCCAAAAAACCATCCGTAAAATGGAAAAATTGGAAAGCATGAAAGCCTCGGGCGAGCTGGAAAAAAATTATACCAAAAAAGAAAGACTGATGGTGGAACGCGAAATAGAAAAGCTAAAAAAACTGTTTGAAGGCATCCAAAACATGAAAAAATTGCCGGAAGCAATTTTTGTTACAGACGTAAAGCACGACGCCATTGCCGTCAAAGAAGCCCAAAAGAGCAAAGTTAAAATAATCGGCCTGGTAGACACTAACTGTAGTCCGGAGAATATTGACCACCCCATTCCCTGCAACGATGACGCCACTAAAGTCATTGAGCTTATGACAACGGTGATTGCGGAAGCCGTAGCGCATGGCAGGAGCTCGCAGACGGTGGTGAAAGAGGAGCCCAAACAATAAATTTCAATCTATTTCGCGAAGCGTATTTCTACCGTATTTCAAAGCGAAATAAATGGAAATAAAGTTGAAATAAATAGAAATTAAATAAATGTATTTATGTCTAACGATTTAATAAAAGAGCTCCGGGAAATTACCGGCGCCGGAATTTTAGAAATTAAGAACGCGCTGGCCGAAATTGGCCATGACAAAGACAAAGTGGTAGAATT
Organism: Candidatus Doudnabacteria bacterium; assembly: GCA_023245895.1. Lineage (GTDB taxonomy): Bacteria > Patescibacteriota > Doudnabacteria > UBA920 > UBA920 > PALSA-1336. Next base: position 29,068 of record JAHFJJ010000002.1, on the reverse strand, counting down.
TTTGCGCAAAAAAGGCGCCCTTAAAGCCGGCAAAAAGGCCGACCGCGTTGCCAATGAAGGCATTGTTGAAGCCTATATTCACCCGGGTTCCCGCGTAGGGGTCCTGGTGGAAGTCAACTGCGAGACTGACTTTGTGGCCCGCACCGACGACTTTAAACAGCTGGCCAAAGACCTAGCCCTGCACATTGCCGCGGCTAACCCTTTGTACGTAAGCGTGGCAGATGTTCCAGCCGAAGTTGTGGAGAAAGAAAAGGAAATCTACAAGGAAGAGGTAAAAGGCAAGCCTGAAGAAATTGTAAACAAGATACTTGAAGGCAAAATTTCCAAATACTACGAAGAGGTCTGCTTAATGGAACAGCCTTTTGCCAAAAATCCCGACTTAAAGGTCAAAGATTTGGTCGCCCAGGCGGTTTCCAAAATGGGGGAGAATGTGGTGGTTAAAAGATTCGCGAGGTTTGTACTAGGGAACTAGCGAGGAAAACAAATAACAATAAAGTTATAACAAGTAACACAAAATATGTTATTATGTTACTAGTTATAAATTATAAGTTACCTGTTAACTTCCTTGCCTTACCAAATCCTGCCCAATATTATTTTTATCTTTTCCGTCCTGGGGATACTGCTTATAATCCTTAGACATTTGCCGGAGGCGGCCAGTTTGCAAAAAAACCAGCCCCTGGCCGCGGCGGCGGAAAAAAAGCTAATAGAAAAAGGCCTGCCTGCGCAAGCAATATCCAAAATAAAAGTGGTTTTGGCCACTACGGTAATGAGAAGCTGGAATTTTATTTTGGAAGCCAAGGACTTAAAGCCGCATGCCGCGGCCGGCTACAAAATGAAAAAAATTTTTGGCGGCAGGCTGCCTTTATTCAACAAGCCGGCCAGCCCCCAACCCCAGACTTTGCATGAGGTAAAAAACGAACAGTACTATCTTGATACCATAAAAGTTCAGCCTAAAAACCTTTCCAACTACGACGCGTTAGGTAAATTTTATTTGGAGAAAGAAAGCCTGAACGACGCAAGGGATATTTACCAATACTTGGTAAACCACCAGCCGTCAAACCCCGATTACCAGGCGCGCCTGGCTTACTGCCTGTACCAAACCAAATATTACCAGCAGGCCGCCGAAGGCTACAAAAAATCCCTGGCTCTTGATTCAACCCAGCCGAACCGTTATTATAACCTAAGTTTAAGCCTCCAGGCCTGCGGCAAACATGAGGAATCCGAAGACGCCCTAAAGAAAGCTTTGGAGCTGGAGCCGCATAATCCTAAATTTTTGCAGGCAATGGCAAAAATGAAACAGCCTAAGTTAAAAGTGCGGGATTGATTCTGCCTGTTTCCGCCAAAGGCGGATCCGCCTTTGGCGGAAATTGTTTCTATAATACACGCCCAAGTAGCTCAGTTGGTAGAGCATCTCCATGGTAAGGAGAAGGTCTGCGGTTCAATTCCGCACTTGGGCTCCATAATACTACAAGAAGAAGATTTTAAGGCTTGAATTCGGGCTGCGCTTAGCGCAGCCCATTGTGTTTGTGGGCTGAAATCAATTTTTTACTTTAAGGGAATAAGCTCGGATTGCCTATAATAAAAGCCTTTTTGCAAAATAACAAAATTTATATTATAATTAAAGGGTGTTTTAGCCTAAAATCAACAAAAGAAACCAACTTTAAATTAACCAAAATATATGCCCGAACGTCTATTGCCGCGTCATTTGGGTGGGGAAGTGCCCGAAGTAAAAGCCGCCGCAAAGGAAAGCAGAAAGACAAAAACACAGCCTGAAGCAAATAGGGTTTTAAGGGAAGCCCGCGAGCAAGCTTTGGAAAATGTCCCGGAACTTGAACGTGATTTGCGCCTTAAAGCTATTGAACAATTCCAGCTCTTGATAAAACAAGCCCAGGATTTGAGGAGCATTGTTAAGTCTGCAAAAAGCGCCGATGACAGATTTTTAGCCGCCCAACATTATAAGGCCAAAAAAACGGAAATTGAAGGCTGGCTGGGCGACGAAGAAAAGCTGTCTTTTGAAAAAGCCTATAGGGAATACATCCGCTCGAAGCTTGACTATTTAGAGTTTAAAAATAGCCTTAAAACCGCGACCCAACTTTCAGGCTTGCTTGAGCAGGCAAGCTTTGCCAGCGCCGAAGGCCTGGATGATATTTCTTACGCCCGCGCCGAGGCCGTAAGCCAGCGCCAGTCGGTTTCAGACGAAGTCCAAACTGACGATGTCAACAATATTGAACAGGCGCTAAAAACTATTTTTGATGAGGAATCAGAGGAGTATGTAAACGCCTTAAAAGAATTTAAAACTCAAAAAGAGCGCAAACTTCCGCGTTCAAAAAAGCAGCTGCAAGAAGAACTCGCCGCGGCCAGGGCTAAAATAGAGGAACTGTGGGAAGACCCCATGGTCAGGTATTTTTCCGGCAAAGAAGAAATAGAAACTGTTTTAAAACAATTTTCAGAAGGCGAAGATGTAGTGGAAACGCAAAGCGTCATCCATTCTTTAAACATGCTCCATGAATGGGAAACCCAGCACCAGCGCACCACAGTCGGCGGCGTTTTAGTTGGGCCTCCGGGCGTGGGCAAGACCACGCTTGTCCGCCATTACCTGGAAGAAAAAGGCAGGAATTATGTTTATCTTGATTTGTCCGAAGATGTAACCCGCTACATGCTCTACGGTTCAAAATCTTTGGAATTTAAAGACCCAACTGAGTACTATAATAAGCTGAGCGATGACCTTCGAGGACTGGATCCTGAAAAATTTAGGGATTTTGTTTCCGAACACAGCAAGCTCCTTGGGGAAACTTTGCATCTCAATCCGGACGAGGCGGCTGTTACAGCAATAGCCCAAATACAGGAATCTTTGCAGGCAGCTGAAAAAACCAAGGCAGCAGATGTACCGCAATTGCGCGACTTACAAACCAAAGTTGTAAACATGGCCGAGGCGGCTTTCCGCGGGGAGTTGGCCAAAAAGTTCGCGCATATTGTCAAAAAGAACGGCTGGCGCGACGGGGTTATTACAGCGGCCCTAAGGCGGGGGGACAGCGTGCTAATGGACGAATTTAACAAAAACAAAAACTGGAGCTTAATTTACGGGCTTTTAACTGCCAAACCCGGGGAGGATTGGTATTTTGCGGATAACGATGAGCGTATTCCGATTCCCGATAATTGGAGGATGTATTTTACCGCCAACATTGAACGCAAGCATGGTGTCTTTGAAGTCCCGGAAGCTTTGGCTTCGCGCGCCGAAGGCAAAGTTATGGAAATTCCCTACCCGCCACGCAAAGAGGAAATGTTGGTGTCGCTTTCCGCGCTGGCTAACCCCGACGGCACATTCTTGCGCTCTAAAGAAGACTTAGGAAAACTTTACACCTTAATTAACGAAGCCTTTCCTAAAATACGCTCTTTTTTGGAAGGCAAAAGGCAGACGATTCCGCTTTCTTACCGTACCATCCGGGACCTTGGGGAAAAACTTGTTCTCTACCGCGACGCAAAAAACAAAAAACCGCTCTATCAGGCAAGCAAAATGTCCTTTGACGAAGCGGTTTACCAGGTGATGGTGGAAAGCTACAAGCAATTTGAAGGCAGTGAAAACCCCAAAGCGGTTGTGGATATGCTTACCAGCGTAGGCATTCTTATGGATGACGAAAAATTAAAAGACAAAATCATGGGCTATATTGGCCAGGAAGCTTATGATGAGCGCAAAAAGGCTTCGGAAGACACTAAAAAAGATTTTGAAGAAATAATAAAGCAAATCCGCGGTTTGCAGGGTTTTGCCACCACCGAATTCGTGCCCGCGGCAAAGCAATTTTAACCTAACGAGCCGGAGCGGAAACTCCGGCTTGTTTTTTAAGACTATGGCCATAGAAACACGGATTGATCCGCAAGAAATAAAAATTCAGGATTTATCTTTGGAAAGCTCCCAAAGTACTGAAATTTTATTTGATGCCAATCGCGACATAACAGATTCAGACAAAACCAGGATATTGGAGTCTTTGGTAAGTTTTAAAAAAGCTTCCGGCGCGCCCAGAGCGGAAAATGACTTGTACGCCAGCATCTACTATTTGGCGCCCGCGCAGCTTTTGCACTTTCCATATGAGAATAAAACTTTTGTTAAGGAAGAAAATTTAAAAACTATAATAGAACAACACTTAACTGAAAGCAAACCGGGAAAACTAGCAGAGGCTCTAATGATGATGAAAATTTTGTTCCCGCAGAATTGCGCGCAAATTTTAAAAAACCCGGAAATATTTAAGCTTTTAAAAGAAAGCGTTTTGTATTACACGACAACCAACTGGATTGATGAGGGTGTAAAGTTAATTAAAAATTTCGCAATTTGTTATCCGACCGAACCTCTGCCGGAAGAAGCAAAACAGTTTTGTGCCACTGCCTGGGAATGGGCTTACAAACAATATAGTGACAACAAAAAACACTTAAACGAAACTTCCGTGCTTATCAATAGAACCGCCGCTATTAAGTACGCTTTCCCGGAACTTGCCGCACATTGGCAGGGGAAATTGCCGCCTGTAAAAAAACTAAGGGACATCCTTGAAGGATGGCGGAAGAGGGGCAATTGGACTACATTTTTAAATGTTGCGGCAACTTTGCAAGCTTTGGCCGCGGAACGCATTGTGGTTGAAGACAATAGGATTAAATTTGTTATGCCGGTTACACCCATCGGAAAGCCAAAATTTGACGCCCCACAAATTAAACATTTTTAATATGCCTATTGGAAAACGAATAAGCCAAGAAGGGCTGAATATCAAAGAACTGAGCCTCAACGAAAAGCAACAGCCTTTCCTTTTTAATCCAAAAAGAGACTTCAGTCAAAGCCAAAAACAGGGCTTGTTTAGAGATTTAGAATCTTATAGGGCTGGAAGTAGTAGATATTATGTCGCGTTAATGTCTGCAAACCTCAAAATCTTGTATCCAAACGAAGCTCCAAAAATCGAGACTGAAGAATTTACTAAAATTGAAAACGAATTACAAACTGACAAAAAAGACGAAGAGTGGGGCGACTTTTTACCGCTAGCTTTAGCAATCAAGATTCTACAGCCTTCAAAAAAATTTGTATTCAGCCAGGAAGAAGCGGAGTCTATAGAAGTGTTCCTGACAGACCCGAATATGGAACCTTATTATCAATTGCTGCATTTAGCGGAAATAAAAATTATTGGCCTGCCTATGGACAAATATCTTACGCCGGAGTTTTGGGGTGTTTTGGAAGCCACCATGGCTGAAATGAAAGAGAAGGCGCCCATTGAAAAACTATTCCGCTTCGCCGCCAGTATGAGAATTGTTAAACCTAATTTTGACCCTGAATTAACACCCAAACACTTCCAAGCTATAAAAGGAGTACTAAAGGCAGGGACAGAATTAACAGATCTTTTCCCGGTTTCAGAAAATGCGGTAAACGCAGTTATTGCCTCGGCTTCTACAGTAAAAGTTACAAACAATGGCCTGGAGTTGGGCAATTTAACAGAAATGCAGACTGACAACAAAACCGGCCCTCCGGAAACTAAACATTTTTAATATGGCCATTGAAAAACGCATTGACCCGAACGAATTAAAAGTCCAGGAGCTGAGCTTTGAACAGGAGCCTGTGGACGGGTTTAAATTTAACCCCGAGGTTGAAATTCCAAAAAATACCAGAGAGGTCTGCCTGCAAAACTTTCTTAGGATAAGCGGTGACTGGGAAGAAGGCAGGCCGGCTTTCGGGCAAAAGCCCGATTATTTGGCGAATTATAAATTTTTGTTTCCCGATGCGCAAGTTTCAGAAAAATTAGCCAGCGCTCTTGAAGCCGCGGCAAATGAAATGCCTCTGACTACAGGCAGCCGCCCTTCTGTACAGCAATTTTTAGGTATCGCGTCTGCATATAAAAGGCTGTTTCCTGAGCGGACCGATGTTTGGAAAAAGTGGAATTCGGAAGAGAACTGGAAGCTGGTTGACGACCGCATTGAAAGTTCGCTTGCGTTTCCCTATGAGCATTTGGAAGCGGTGCAAGTTTTTCCCCAGCATTTAAAAGGCATGCGATGGACTCAAGTTATGGAAAAAGCCATAGAGGAGATGAAAAAAACATCTTTCGCTATAACACCCAACTCAAAATTCCATTTAAGTGCGGATTTAGCCAAAGCAGTAGCGTTAAAGTTAATGGCTCCGGATGTAAAACCCCTAATTAAAGCGCGAGACTGGAGCGGCATTAAAAAATTTTGGCTAGAACAGGGGGCTCCCTACGAACTGATGAGGGTCGGAAGTTATTTAAAAATTTTATCCTGCCCGGACGCACATATTGATGAACGCGGAGTTATTATTTTACCGGAAACAAATTTCACAGCGGACTCGCCGCTGCCGGAAGCTAAACATTTTTAATATGTCCATAGAAAAACGGATTGATCGGCAAGAATTGAATATAAAAGAACTGAACCTGGAACAGCCGCAGGCCGGCGTTGAATTTGATCCTAAGCGGGACGTGAGCGAAAGGGATTGGGAACTTTTAAGCCAAACCATATCTGACAATCCCGCCTTTTATGGCATGCTGGCTGTGCTTCGGCAAGTACGGCCGGATAAGTTTACCCATATTCCGGTGCCGGAGGGTGATATTTTTAAAAGGAGGATTCAAGGGTTAATTGACGAAAACCTTTGGTATTCCGTGGTTACGGAATACGCGGGGTTTAAGCAACTTTTTCCGGATAAATTTGAACCGCTAACTTTTAGAACCGCCCCGAAACTGTGGCGTAAAGGAAATGAGCAGCTGGCATCAGGCGACGTAGGTCCGGGATTTTTAATTGATATGAGGGTTCTGTTTCCCGACCGGGCGGGTGAACTCAGTTTAGATAAAATACCCACAGATCCCTGGTTGGAAACTCTGGCAAAAGGAGAACCTATAAATGAACCCTTGCAACAGGTTATGGCTGATGATTTTAGCTTAAAACTCGCGTATTTTGCGGCCTTTAAGGCTTTGCTTCCGGATGACGCCAAAAAGTTAAAAGTTGATTGCCAAACCTGGGAAATTTGGCGAAGTCATTTAAAGTTTTTATTGGCCCAGGGAAAGACTAAAAGCGTGGACCAAGCCGGCATGATCCGCGACCTTGCAATGATAGCCGCCCAGGAAATTAAAATTACAGAGCAGGGCTTGGAGTTGGTGATGCCAAAAAAACAATCAGAAACCGCGACTCCACCGACGCCCGAAATTAAAAATTTTTAATATGTCCATAGAACAGCTGGTTAACCCGGCAGAATTGAATATAAAGAACTTTAATATCCAGACTCCGGAAAAAGGCTTGCTGGAATTTGATATTAAACCCGACGACTGGCGGCGCATGGAAGCAGACGCGAAGGAAGTAGAGCAAACTTACCATGTCTGGGAAAGAATTGCGGATTTGCGCTTAATAAGGCCTGAAAGCTTTCCCAACCTCCCCAATCCGGCAACCAACCCGGAACTAAGCGAGCAGATTTCCAGGAGAGTAAAGGAAGTAAATCACGTTCAAGCCCAGCTGGTTTTTTTGGATGTCGCCGCGTCAATTAGGCAGTTATGGCCTGACCAGTGGGAAAAATTTATTGCCCGCGAGGACTTGGAAAACATTGCGTTAAGGCATTGGAATGACGCTCTTTATTTTGACCTTGCTACTCGAATGAAAAGGTTGCTGCCTGAAAGAGTGGAAGTAAACGAAGAAGATTTTACTGCTATTACCCTAAACATTGGTCTTTCAAAAAAACTCAAAAATTGGCCAAGCTTAGCTGTAGATATGGCCACATTACGGATTTTATTTCCTGGACGTTTTAATATTCAAAACATCGGCGACAATGCCTGGAAAGGAATGCAACAAGACTTGCGCGCGGAATTAAAAGGCACGAATTTAGACAAAGCCATAACTTTGGCCAGGGACATGGCTATTATTTCCGCGAGCGAGCTGAAATTTACGAATAGGGGACTGGAACTGTCGCCGGCAGTACAAAAATTACCGGAACTTGGTTCGCGTATTCCTGAAATTAAAAAATTTTAATATGTCCATAGAACAGCGGGTTAACCCGGCAGAATTGAATATTAGCTCGTTAAACCTGGAGCAGTTGCCCTCGGCGGAGTCTTCTAAGGATGTACCTTTTGATCCGGTAAGGGATTTGAGCAAAGCGCAATGGGATAAAATGGAACGGTCTGCGCGAAAAGAAAATGTTGACCTTTATTTGGCAAGTTTGCAGGTGATTGAACCAAAAAGACTATTTGAAAAATCTGACAATAAAAAATGGCAGAAGATGGATAAATTCGCCAAAACCATTTTACGCCATTGCGAGCGGGGAGAAATGGGCTATGATAATTTGCTTGGTAATTTTGCCGAAATGAAAACCTTATTTCCGGAAAGGTTTTCGCAAGCATTGGCCGAGCAATATCGCGAACGAATGGCCGAAGCCTTAAGGAAGCCTAAAATAACAGGCCGGGGTACAGTAGATTTAGACAACGTTCTTTATTTTAAAATTCTTTTCCCTGGCCAAGAAAAAGACCTGTTGAAGGACAACGACGTTTCGCTATTGAAACAAGATATGGCGCAAAATAAAGGCGGCAATTGGTATATGTTTTGCAAAAGCGCGGCCCTGTTGAAAATTTTGTTTCCGGAAGAATTCGCGAAAGTAAAAATTACCGCAAAAAACTGGGAAGCTATGAAAACCCAACTTTTTGAAAAATTAGACAATTGCCAAAGCGGCCATGACTGTTTACAGTATATAAACTTAGCCGAATGGCTGGCTACTATGGCGGCCAAAGAGGTGAAATTTACAAACCACGGCATGGAGCTGTCAAACAACGCCCAAATAAGCCAGGCAACGCCGGCAATTCCGAAAATTAAAAATTTCTAACTATGGCTATTGAAAACCGCGTATTAGATTCAGAAGATTTAAATATAAAGGACCTAAACCTTGGCGTCCAGGAGGCACCCCAGGAGTTTAATTTAAACAGGGATATTACGCCCGAGCAATGGAAAATTATTGAAAGTTTTATGAATACCCATTTGTCCTGGACGGCTTTGGCGGAACTAAGGACTATAAGGCCGGGCTGTTTATACAAAATAGTAGACAAGCCTTCCACCAAGTCGGTTGTTAGCGACGAACTAGAGGCTTTGATGGCCAAAGACAACTGGCGGGCAGTGCCAAAAATAGCGCTTGCGATGAAGCAGCTTTATCCAAAAGAGTTTAAAGCCATAGGCCTTGAAGGTGATTTGGACCAACTGGCGCTGGCTTTGGAAGGAAAGTTTGGCGAAGTCAATAGGATACAAATGGCCAGGGAATTAACCATACTGTTTCCGGACAAAGCAGAAAAATTTAAAATTCCAGAGCTTAATACCGAACCTGAATACCAATTTGCCGAAACCTACGCCGGCTTTAAGGCCAGCCAAAAAATTGTCGCGCCGGAAAAATTTAAAAAAGCCCCTGTGTCCAAAGAAAACTGGAAAAAAATGAAATACGAATTCCAAATTCTTTTTGAAAAGCGCCAAAACAGCCGTGATTATTTAAGGGCCATTAAACTGGCCTACTATATGGGCATAATTTCGGCCGAGGAAATAAAAATAACAGACAATGGCCTGGAATTAACCATTTCCTCGGGCGAGCTGGCTGAGCCTGCCGGCGCTCTCCCGCAATTTAAAACTTTTTAATATGTCCTTAGACAAACGAATAAATACCGAACAACTAAATATTAAAGACTTTAATTTTCAGGAGTGGAATAACGAGAGCTTTGACCCAGAGCGGGATATTAGTGCTGAGCAGTGGGACGATCTTTTGCAGGTAATGGAGGAAAATAAAGAATTTAAGCCCGATGACTCCGCCCGGATTGCTTCTAAAATAAAGCTCTTAAATCCGGCAATCGCAATTAACTTCGACCCTGAATGGGAAGAGAGAACTATGGCGGTAGTGAGAGAAAGCAGGATGTTAGAGCATTGGGATCAATTTTTCGATACGCTAGCGGCACTAAAAATTTTAAAGCCAATAAACTATGAATTTAATTTTACGGCGAAAGAAGTTAACTCAATAGATAAATTTCTGAAAAGCGACGCCCCTTTCTACAGTATGCAAGTTTTTGCCGATATGAAAATAACCGGTTTGCAATTAAACGATTATATTTTCCTGCCCAACTTAGATGCGGGGCCGGATGTAATTTTTAAGGAAGACTTTGATGCTCTAAAAGCCAGGCCAGGCTCCTCGGTTTCAGATATTTTTAAATATGGCGCCTGTATTAGAACTATTGACCCTTGGTTTAAGCCCGAGCTTGGGCCAGAATTTGTCCAAGCAATGAAAAAACACCTAAAGAAAAACAAAACTCATCCTTCTGAACTTGTGGGAGATGCCTTTAACTTGCTTATTGCCACAGCCCCTGCAATAGAGATTACCGAAAATGGTTTGGAAATAACCCGACCCGCGGCTTTTGAAGCCGAAACTAAATCAACCCTGCCAAAAATTAAAAATTTTTAATATGTCCTTAGACCAACGGATAAATACCGAACAACTGAATATCAGGGAGTTCAGCCTGGAACAGCGGGGAGTAAATATCGAGTTTAATCCCATGGAAGAGGTTACTCCCGAGCAATGGAAGGCGTTAAGAGAGTTTATTTTAACAGCCGACAGCCAAGCACTGCCAATAGGAACTTTAACATTCTTAAAAGGGATTAATCCTGAACTGTTCCCGGATATGGCTGAAGTTTGCAGGCAAAGGATAATATCAAAATTTACAAAAGACTTGCTAAAGGCAGAAGAGCCCGGGCAAAGTATTACCGACCCTTTTGTCGACGCCGCTGAACTCAAGAGGCTGGACCCCGAAACTTTTGCTGCTGAAAACCTAACAGCCAAACTAGCCCCTTTATGGCAAAAAATAAAATTAAACCCTATCAGAAACAACTTTTCTCCCCGTACTTACTGTTATTTGAAAATCCTATTTCCGGATGAAGTTACTCCAGAATATATGGTACCAAAAGACATTATATTAGCTGATTTTAAAACACAAAAGGCAAAGCGGGAAAAATATTGGGAGCTTATTAGGAATGATGCCGCCAGCTTAAAAATGAGCTATCCGGACGCCTTGGTTATAGGCCCAGGCGACTGGAAAGAGATGAAAAAAAATTTTAAGCAGTCAGTTGAATCCAGCCTTATTCATGGGGACTTTTATTACACGTGCTATAAATTAAAAGAAATGACCATTCTTGGCGCCAAAGAAGCAAAAATTGGCGACAACGGCCTGGAAATTGTTATGCCTGAAAAAAATACTATGCAAAAAGCTCCAGAAATCCCCCAAATTAAAAACTTCTAATATGTCCTTAGAACAACGAATTCCACAACAAGACTTGAATATTAAAAGCTTCCACACCGAGCATAGGGCGGAAACCCGGGCGGTGTTTAACCCCGCGCGGGATTTGAGTCCGCAACAATGGCGGAAAATTAAATTGGCTATTAATGGTCTTTCTAGAGGCGGCTATACTTACTTGGCCCGACTTAGGACCATGCAGCCCGGCGCTTTGCCCGCGCAGGAACAAGAAAAAAACGCGGCTGACCGCGACCTTTCCGAGGCCATAAGACGAAACCAATGGTATGACGTTGCCTCACTGGGCGCTACCATTAAACAATTATGGCCGGAAGTGGTTAAATCAAAAAACCTGGACAATTATTTAGGCAAGATTATTCAAAAGCTTCACGACACAAGATTGGCTAAAAAGGACCAAACTTACAGGGAAATGGCAAAAAATATGAAAATCCTGTTTCCGGAAAAGGCCGGTATGTGGCTCCAGCATATGAAATTTGAGCCCGATAAACAATTACACGCCCCCAGGTTATTTGCTTCCTACTCGGCCAGGGAAAAAATTTTGTTTCCGGAAGAATTTGCCAAGACTGCAATAAGCAAAGCTGACTGGAAAGCAATGAAAACAACCCTCCAAAAAACAGTCCAAACGGACCTTGACAGCCTTATGCTTGCCTATAGCATGTCAATTTTAGCCGCCAAAGAAGTAAAAATTACAGACAAGGGGCTGGAATTGGTTATGGCGGAAGAACAAGTGCCGCTCACCAGCACGCAACCTGTCCCGCAAACTAAAAACTTTTAAATATGCCTATTGAATATAGAATTCCTAGGGAAGAATTAAATATTAAAGGTTTGAGCATCGAGAGAGAGCAAGCCGGCAACACCGCGGGCTTTGACCCGAAAAAAGATATTTACGAGCGGGAGTGGAAAGTTTTTGAAAATTTAGCTGCCGAAGATTTACCCTGGCTTGCCTCAGGCAGTGTTGTTCCCCACCGTCTAAAAAACTTAGGCAATTTATGTTTCTTGAAGGCGGAAACTTTAAAAAGGCTGTCCTCTGGTCAAATGACGAAATTAAGAGAAGGGCTGGAAAAAACCTGGGAATATCTGGTTGAAAAAAATTCCAACGGGGAGACTGCCGCTACCACCGATACGCTCATCCGCGCGGCATACTCCATTAAAAAAATTATGCCGGATTTTTTACTGCCACTAGCCGCGAGAAATAAAGCAATTGAATTTTGTGCAGGCGTCGGCTCAGGCAGTCTGACCCAGGAAGTCTATAAAAACCTAAAAATCCTAACGCCTAACAACAAGCTAAAATTAGCCAAAGACTTTTTGCCGGAGTTGCAAGGTTCAATTAAATTAAGCCGCTCTAAAAAGTCCTGGCGGAGTTTGGTAAGCCAACTGGCCGTCCTGCGCGTTATTTTGCCTGGCAAGTTTGACTTACAGGCTGTGGACGAAACCGAGTGGATAGAAATAAAAACAAAGTTTCATAGCATGCCGCCTGAAGACCAGTTGGATTTTGCGTGTGAACTTGCGATTATTTCAGCAGACCAAATTGAAATTAACCAATCGGGACTCCACCTGCAAAGCAAGCCAAAACCAAAAATCCTGGAAACGCCCCCGGTTCCTAAAACTAAAAATTTTTAATATGGCCATCGGAGAAAGAATCAATACCCAAGAACTCAATATTAGGGATTTTAGCATTGACAGGCTGGAGATGGCTGTTGAATTTGATCCGATCCGCGATGTCAAAGAAGAGGAGTGGAAGCAAATTAAAGATTATTTGGAAAAATATAATTCTTCAAAATATGCTGAAACAGAAGACTACCCCGCCTGGGCTTTAACCGTTTTACTGCAAATGAACCCGGAAAAAATTAAAGAAGTAGCCGAAAAATGCCAGGAAATTGTGGAAAAACAATTTTGGAAGAATTATGCTAGATTTGTGGACGATGGGGAATTATGCGACGTCGACGTACTGGGCTATGCGGTTCAGGATGCGGCTGTCCTGAAAATTTTTGCGCCTGACAAATTTTCCCAATACGGCATAGACGGCGAAGGTTTATGGGAAATGGCTAAAGAAAATAGCCTCGACACATCGGCGAACCAAATTGAAACACAAATTGCGCTAAAAGTACTGTACCCAAATAAAATGCCTTTGGACCTGCGGGAAGAAGTCCTTGACCCGGATTTGGAAATGGTGCAGTCTGTAAAAGATTACGGCCAGGCGGAGGAGTGGGCTAATTTTACTAATTACGCAATGCTGTTAAAAGTCGGCGCGCCCGATGTACTAAAAGAAATAAGGGTAACGGCCAAAGCCTGGGATGGGATTAGAACGACAATCAGCGATTACCTGCGCGACGGGAATATAAGAGAGGCTGTTGTGCTTATTGCCGATGCAGGTATTCTTGCGGCCGAGGAGGTTAGGGTTACGGAAGCGGGTTTAAAAATAAAAATGCCTGAGCCTAAAGTTGGGGCTAAAACCCAAGATCTGCCCGAAGTAAAAAAGTTTTAATTTTATGGCTATTGAAACGCGAATTCCGGCGGAAGAACTGAATATAAAAAATTTCAGCGTTGAGCAGGAAAGGCCTGCGGGAACTTTTGACACCGCTACTGAAGTCACGCAGGAAGACTGGCGGGCAATGCAATCATTTTCCCAAAGCTCAGGTAGCGTAGATCATATGCTAAGTTTAAAAATTCTGGATCCCAATATTAAATTCCAATTAACCGACAGCTGGCGCCGGGGATTAGAAGCAATGTTAAAACAAAAATCCACCACCGATTTCGGTTCCTATGAAAATGTAGGTTTTTTAGCTTGTTTAAGGGTGCTTAAAATAAGCGCAGACCAGGAGATTATAAAAAAAGCCGTAGCCGCAGGAGTAAGAAGCATAAAAAGGTCCAAAAATCAGGCGCTTCGTTCAGCCAATAAATTTTGGAACTTTGCTTATGAGGCGGGGAGTTTAAAGTTGTTCAAACCCGATGCGGAACTGGGTATAGATAAGCGGGTGATTGAAGGCATGAAAATGGAATTGGAAGAAAAGCGAACCTCGAACCTGGAAGAGTATGTTGAATTCGCGGCGCGTATTAAACTTTTAAGCGTACCAATTGACTGTCAACCGGACCAAAAAACCTGGAAAAAAATGAAGAGGAAACTTGGGGAATATAGAGACGCTGATGATTGGTTTAATTTTATTAAACTTGCAAGGAGCTTGAAAATTTTAGCCGCTCAAGAAATTAAAATAGGTGATGAGGGTTTGGAATTGGTAATGCCAGAACGAGACCAAGGCATTGCCGCTTCTAAAATCCCTGAATCAAAAAAGTTTTAAAAATGAGATATACATAGTAAACTTAACGAAGTACCGAAAATTAAAAAATTTAAGTATAATAGCATATGAGCGAAAAATCCGAAAAGCAATCAGCACAATACGAAATGGGCCAAAACCAACCGCCGCTTCCTCCAGACGCGCCGGATGGGAAGGGCGAAAAAAAACCGGGACGGCCGCCTTTGGAAATGGAAAAGGTCATTAGCCCGGAGCATTTAAAAATGCTTTCCAGCGCTTCGGGCGGGTTTTCGTTCCGGCCGGACCCGGCGCTTGAACAGGAATTCCGCCAGACAGGCGTGTTAAAGTCCGGTTATACGAACTTGAACACTAAAACCATTTATTATAATCCCATCCACGCGACCGGCGCGCCTGAATTTGGAGTAGAGCCCTGGCAGCCAGCAGAGGCTAAAGGATTTTTTTACCACGAAGCTTTCCACCACGCTCCGGAAGTTACTGAACTGCAGGACAGGCTACTTGGCAACCTAAAACATGTGCCCATACCCGAGGCATATAGAGGGGACGCAAACGCTGAACAGCGCTTTTTAGGGGCGGTTCACGGCAATGTCAATAATGCCGTGGCTGATGTTTGGCTGGAGTCCTTTGCCGGCAGGCGGCCTTATACTATAATCCGCAACGCGGTGCGCGCGCTTAATACCGAGGACAAGCCGCCGGAGACATATAAAAATTATTCCAAACCCCAACAGCTTTTGCAGTCTATTTTAAGGCACCGTTTTAATGAAGACCCCGAGGTTGGAAAAAAATTGGATGATGATGTGTATAAATCGTTCCGCAGGATTATTGACAGCCGAGCCCTGTCCACAACCATGGATTGGCAGGCTTACACCTATTTTGCCAAAGAGGGCGAACAAAAACGCAGTCTAGAGCGTAAAATGCAGGCTTACGAGCAAGTCTGGCTGCCGGAGTACCTTAAGCTGATGACTGCCGAGCTGGAGAAGCGAAAAGAAGAGCGGCAAAAACAAAAAGGCGAAGGGCAAAAAGGCAAAGGCGGCAAGCCGGGTAAGCCCGGCAGGGATACTTCGGACGTGCCTTTGACCAAAGCAGA
The DNA here is from genome assembly GCA_023245895.1 of Candidatus Doudnabacteria bacterium. Classification (GTDB taxonomy): domain Bacteria; phylum Patescibacteriota; class Doudnabacteria; order UBA920; family UBA920; genus PALSA-1336. The sequence goes on along the minus strand of JAHFJJ010000002.1, from coordinate 13,427 downwards.
AATTGAAGAACTAAAAAACCAGTTGCTCAAAGAACTGGAAGAAGCAGCTAAAGAATATGCCAGCCAGGCGCCTTCCAAAGAGGATGGGGAAAAGTTTGGCGAGGCAATGAAAGAACTGGAGGGCATACTGGGCAAAGAGGGGCCTAAAGTTCCAGTAGCCCCGCCTAAGGACGACCGCGGCGCGGACGCGCTTGCGGCGCGGGCAGAAGCCTTGCGGGACTTAGACCGCGCGCGCCGCCAAAGAGGCCTGGCCGAAGGCATGCAAGTCCGCCAGGAATCTATAGAAAGCTGGGAGCGGACCAAAGAAAAATACCCTTCGGAAATTATGTCTACTGCCGCGGTTTTGGCAGAAATATTTTTAGACGACAGACGCAAAAAAATTGAATACCTCAAGCGCGAAGGCGAAATTGTGCCGGGCTTGGAATATGAGCACGTAGCCGCAATTTTAACCGGCGAGCTTGACCCCGATACCAAAATGAGGCTCGTGCGCAATCCGCAATTTTTGCAAACCCAGCTTGAACTGCTCTACGACACCTCGGAGTCCATGTTTGGCGAAAAGATTGAAAAGTCCACCGATATGGGCGTTATTATTGTGGAGAGTTTCAAACTGGTTTTAAAAGACCTGGAAGCGGAAAACCTGCTTATCCCGGACGAAGAGCAGCCTTTCCAGGTCGGCGTAACTAAATACTCAACCGCGGCGGAGCGCGTCAGTAAGCTGGAAGAGCGTTTGAGCGACGAAAAAGAAATTAAGATTGTAGACCGCTTATCGCAAGTCGGCGGCGGTACTGACGAAGTGGCCGCGGTTAAGCAAGTCCACGAAGCTTTAGCCTTGAATAAAGATAACGTCATCAAAATAATTATTATGTTTACGGACGGCCAAGGCAACCGCGAGGGCATAGCCCCGGTTATGCAGCAAATTGAGGAAGACGGCCAGGTTATTTTTTTAATAATCGGATACGGCGATGACCAGGAAGAAGCCGAGGCCGTAACCGCTTCCTATATTGAACCTTTGAAAGATAAAAACAAGAATATTTTTGCATTTTCCACAGATAAACCGGCTACTGCCCTGCCCTACGCGTTAGGTTTTTTGCGAAAGGAGATTGATAAGCGAAGGCAAATTTAGAATATTGCCCATCAGACAGGCGCGGACTTGGTTGTATAGGCATCCCAGATAAAAGACTCCAACGGTTTGGGGTCTTTTATTTTGATTGAAGAAAAGGAGAAAAAGTAGTAAAATAAACTATAAAGAAGTGCTTAAAATGGCTGATAAACTTTGCGACATCTACTAATAAGCATTTTCGTTACATCACGAAAATGCTTATTAACAAGCAAAGAAACATCAAAAAAAGCAATAAACTATGAACACCTACGTAGAAAAATTAAAACAGGTGCTTAAAGGCCGGGTTGTTGTTTATATAGATGCCGCGAACTTAGAAAGGTCGGTTCAGGATATGTGGGTAAATCCAAAAGATATTCCGGACAGCCTAAAGCATATGGAGTCAGGACTGCTCCGATGGAATGTAGATTATCAAAAATTCAACACTTTCTTTAAAAGTTCCGGAGATTGCCAAAAAGTTAGCTTTTATTCAGCCGCGTTTAATACCGAATCCCACACGAAATTTTTATATTTTCTCAAAAAAAGTTTAAAATTTAAGCTAGAAACCAAACCACTTAAAGAATACCAAGACCATACGCCTGAACTGCCCCATCGCAAAGCAAATTTTGATGTTGAGATAGCAGTAGACGCAACTTTTAGCTTGGATAATTTTGATACCTTTATTTTATTTTCCGGCGATTGTGATTTTGAATATCTGGCAAAATTTTTAAGAGGCCAGGGAAAAATTGTTATTGCGTTTTCCAGGTCCGGCCATGTGGCAAAAGAACTGCCGCCGGCCTGCACGCACTATTTTGATATTGCGGATTTTAGAGAGGAAATTTTGAAAGTTAATCCAAGAAAGCAAAGAACCTAGCACCTTTCGGCGCTAGGTCCTGCAGTTGATGTCATATGGCACTACTGCCAAATGTACCCGTACTATATCCTAATTATTAAATTTTGTCAAGAGTTATCCACAAGCACGTTATATAAAGACTATGAATAAAAAAGACACCTCCTGGGGCAAAGTGGCTAAATGGTACAACAGCCTTTTGGAAGAAGGAGAGGATACTTACCAGGAAAAATTGATTAAGCCTAACTTGATGAGGATACTTAACCCGCAAAAAGGCGAGACAATTTTGGACGTAGGCTGTGGGCAGGGTTATTTTGGGCGCGTGATGGCGCAAAGCGGGGCCACAGTAGTGGGAGTTGATGTGGGAGATGAGTTGGTAAAAATTGCAAAATCCCAAGCATCAGATAACGAGACATACTTAGTGGAATCAGCCGAAAAGCTAAGTAATATACGTGATGAAAAATTTGATGCCGCAATATGCATCCTGGCTTTGCAAAATATAAAAAATTTAGGCACGGCAATTTTGGAAATATCCAGGGTGCTTAAACCAAAAGGCAGAGCGGTTTTAGTTCTGAATCACCCAGCTTTCCGTGTGCCGAGCGCTTCATCTTGGGGATTCGATGAGAAAGCAAACGCGCAATACCGCCGTATAGACAGCTATATGTCGGAAATTTCCCAGGCTGTGGATATGACGCAGGGCATTAAAGACCCCAAAAATAAAAAATACACTTTGTCTTTCCACCATCCTTTGCAAGTTTACTTTAAAACTTTTGCCAAAGCCGGGCTTAGCGTAACGCGCTTGGAAGAGTGGGTGTCGCATAAAACTTCGGACAAAGGCCCGCGCAAAACGGCCGAAGACAAAGCCCGCAAGGAAATCCCGCTGTTTATGTGCTTGGAATTGAAAAAAATTTAGCCGCCTAAATTACTTGTATGCGTAAACTAGTCCACCGTTACCGTTCAATATCAAGCAAAGCTTTTTACCTGGAAGTTTTAAGCGGTTTTTTGGTTATGGGCTTGGCCCTGCTTTTCAACAACTTCGCCAACAAATACACAGTCGCGCACTCCACAACTTCTTCGGTTACGGACATTATCTTGGACCATTTGCCCACCCTCAACATTGAAATCCTTTTTGTAGAGGGGATGATAGCGCTTATTGCTTTTGTAAGCTTCCTTTGCCTGCACAGGCCGGCCAGGATTCCTTTTGTGTTAAAAACCTGCGGGCTTTTTATTGGCGTGCGGGCGGTATTTATTATGATGACGCACTTGGCGCCGCCGGCCAACGAGTGGGTCATCCATACAACCAACTTTTTGGAAACGCTTGTTGCCGGGGCCGACGCCGGGCTGTTCTTTTCCGGCCACACCGGCTTTCCTTTTTTAATGATGTTAATTTTTTGGCAAGACAAACTGCTCCGGCGGCTGTTCTTTTTTGCGTCGCTGTTTTTTGGCGCCGTAGTTTTGCTTGGCCATTTGCATTACTCCATAGACGTATTTTCCGCTTTTTTTATTGCTTACGGGGTTTTTCATATTTCGCTAAGGCTGTTTAAAAAAGATTTTGAGCTTTTGGAAGGGGCGTCATAAACTTTAGACGGCCACTAAAAAAAGCCGTCTTTTTAAAATTGTGCTATAATTTTTGTATATGATCCCGTTAGAGACGGCTTATGTATTATGTATACGTTTTAAAAAGTAAAAAGACTGGCAATCTCTACACAGGCTTTACTAAAGACTTACGGAAACGCTTCAATCAGCACAATAGTAATTTATCAACTTACACTAAAGGTCGCGGGCCATTTGAACTTATTTATTATGAAGCATCAACTGATAAGTTTGACGCAATGGCAAGAGAAAGATATTTAAAATCTGGCATGGGAAAACGCTGTCTGAAAAACAGATTGAAGCGTTCCCTGTCTCTAACGGGATGATAGACCCACAACACCATCACGATTCCAACTTTTTGCGCAGGATAATCCAGCCGGGACTGCTGGGGCTTATGGACGGCTCGGTTTCCACGCTGGCGCCGCTGTTTGCCACGGCTTACGCCACCGGCAGCGCGCACATTGCTTTTTTAGTCGGCATGTCGGCCGCCACCGGCGCGGGCATTAGCATGGCTTTTGCCGAGGGCCTTTCCGACACCGGCGAACTCACCGGCCGCGGACACCCCGTAGCGCGAGGCCTAATTACCGGCGGCATGACATTCGTGGGCGGCGTATTCCACACCCTGCCTTTTTTGCTCAAGGACCTTACCACCGCTTTATACCTTGCCTACATTATTGTAGGCATTGAACTCATTGCCATTGCCTTCATTCGCTATCATTTTTTAAAGATGAAATTTTGGCTTTCCTGCCTGCAAGTCGTGGTGGGAGGCATCCTGGTTTTCCTGTCCGGCTATTTTATTGGCTCGGCTTAAACTAAAACCTTGATAAACCCGCGCAAACCTGCTAAAATACTCAAAGTAATTTAAAAACTAGGGCAGGTGGTAGAGCGGTCAATTACACCTGACTGTAAATCAGGCGCCTTTCGGCTACATAGGTTCGAATCCTATCCTGCCCACCACAAAAAGACTCTGCAACCTTGCAGAGTCTTTTTGTGTCTCGAGCGAAGTCGAGGGGCACAAAAACACCTTGCAAACTTGCAAGGTGTTTTTGTGTTAAGGTCGTACACTATCCAGTTAAAAGTGGCATTATACCAAAAACTCAATGCCGTTTTTTTATTCTTGCTGCCTTTCTAAAAATTCATTTAGCAGTTGCTCCATTCTTTGCGGTGGAATTTTACTGTGGGCAGTTTTTGGGGAGCCGCCTGACAAATCACTGCCGCCCCAACTATCCGGGCTCCCTGCTAGTATGCCTTCCTGTTCGTTAAGGTAGCTGTAAAATTCAGGCAATGGAAATTTTATCCAAGGCGACATTCTTGCAAGAGTATATTTCCAATGCTGTTCCTGCCCTTCTTGCGTTGGCACTTCGGCCACGGAAAGTATGGCCTTAATGCCGTCAGCAATCATTTTAACTCTGGCATCACTGCCAATTTCTTTGACCATTGACCAACTTTTGCCGCCTCCCAAAACTTCATATCTGCCGTCCAAGGGAATTTGTTCCGCTTTTTCTTCAACAAACTTTCTTATACGGCTGCCAATTTCTTTAATAATTTCGGCCATGCCGCTTGCGTCCATGGTGGATACTTTGCCCTGTCTGCGCGCGGACCTGTATGGTTCATAAACCCAGCGAAGCTGCGCGAATGTATCCAAATCGTGCTTCATCGGGTACATGCCTGCCGACATATCCAAACGATTTTCTATTTCCACCAATTGGTTGACTCTCCAGTTATCCAACAGGCCTGGGTCTTCGCAATACATTTCAAACAAAGCTACTGATGTGCTGACGTCCTCATCGCAGTCTTCTACAAAAAGGCGGGCAAAAGGTTTTCCGTCTTTCTGAAAAGTTTCAAATAATCCAAGCCTAATTTCAGTTAAAGTCTGCTGGCTGGTCGCGGCGGTTGACGTGCGGTCTACTTCTTCGTGGTGGTTAAAGTTTGCCGCGGGCAAATTAAAGTCGCGCTTCGTTGCGCCTATAACTCTGCCATCCAAAGCTATGGCGTTCCGGCCGCAGTGCTGTAAAAAAACTTCCCATTTTTCTTTAAATCTCGGCTCAACGTTAAGCTCAATGGGTTTGGGCCGGGGATCTGTTTCGGCTAAAAAAATTTCTCCCATATTATGATTATGAATTAGTTAATAATTCCCTACTTTTTTAAGGATTCATAAGTTTCCTAATATTATGATTATACCTCTTTTTCTCTTTTAGTAGTAGAGGCAATTTTGACTTTAAAGCTTTTTAATTATATAATCAGCTCAAGTTAGGTAGCCTAACGGAGGAACTTAACACATGCTCATTCACGTCCACTACAAATAACTGAATCTGAAATCTGAACTGAGGAAATAGAAAATGCGGCCAAAACCAACCCACACAGGCTCTGCCTCCCGCGACCCGTTGGAAAGACCAAAGTGCCAAGGATGCGAAACAAAACTCGCATTATCCGAAGAAAGGGTGGAAATCGAGGGCAAAATCTACCACCTGAGGTGCGACCCTACAAAGAAGGTAGAGAATGTCCGAGTGCAAGCCGCCGGAGCGAACTCCAACCAGACTGGGTATGTAATGTAGTAACTGCCTGTTTGCGTTTTGTCTAAGGGCGGGAAATAAGATTAAACCTTTTAGAGAGAGCGCAATTAAGGAACCAAAGCCGGTGGTTCCCGTGTTTAATTGCCATTGGCTTTTGTAGGGCAAGGCGCAAAGCTAAGCCCGCGGCCGTTGGCGCGTTTTAGGAAGGTTCAGGAGTGACTTCCAAAAAATGCGCCGACGGTCTTTTTGTTTTTTTTATTTTCTTTTAATTGACCTCGTCTGTAAAATTTGTTAAAGTCTAAACAATCAACCACGCTAGCCAAAAGGAGGAACCAAATGTCGACGATCGAACTTCAAGAAATATTGTTGGCTGTTGCAAACGAGCTTAAAGAAAATCCTGTAGTAACACAAGTCAGAGCCTCTGTAGTCGTACACCTTCATGCGAAAGTCGTCGAAGGCGCCGACAGAAACTCCGTTTACAGAACGGAGCTAGCCCTCAAAGAGCGTTACCCTGAAGTGAATTTCGAATTTAGCTCCAGTGAAGAAAGGTAAGCCCTGATTGTAATCGAACCAAAAAGCCACCCGACGAGCCTGAAGAAGGATTCGAAGGGTGGTTATTTGTTTTGTATTTTCCTAATCCCTAATCACTAATCACTTCCCCTACGTTCCTTCTTCCCAACTTGCCAAATAGTTTTTTTGCGCCGGCGTTAAAACATCTATTTTTACGCCCATACCGGCCAACTTAAGGCGGGAAACTTTTTTGTCTATTTCGTCAGGTACGTTATAAACTCTTTTCTGTAAACGCTGATGGTTTTTTACCAGCCATTCGCAAATTAAGGCCTGGTCCGCAAAGGACATGTCCATTACGGCCGATGGATGGCCTTCAGCCGCAGCTAAATTCATAAGCCTACCTTGGGCAATCAAATAAATATGCCGCCCATTTTTTAAAGTAAATTCTTCCACTTGCCCACGGACTTTACGATGGTTTTTGGAAAGCCGATGAAGATCGGAAGAGTTTATTTCCACATTAAAGTGCCCGCTGTTGCCCAAAATGGCGCCGTCTTTCATGAGCTTCACGTGCCTGCCGACAATTACGTCTTTATCGCCCGTGGCTGTTAAAAATACATCGCCAATTCCGGCCGCGCGGGCCATTGGCATAACTTCAAAGCCGTCCATGGACGCTTGCAATGCAGGCAGGGGATCTACCTCTGTCACCACGACCCTAGCGCCTAAGCCTTTAGCCCTTAGCGCTATGCCTTTGCCGCAGTATCCGTAGCCGGCGACCACGACAACTTTTCCGGAAAGCAAAATGTTCGTGGCGCGGAGCAAGCCGTCCATTGTAGACTGGCCGGTGCCGTAGTAGTTGTCAAACATGTGCTTGGTGGGCGTATCATTTATAGCTACCACCGGAAATTTTAGCGCGCCGTCTTTGGCCATAGCCTTTAGGCGAATAACCCCTGTAGTGGTTTCTTCCTGCCCGGCCCAAAGTGTTTTTAAAAGTTCTGCCCTGTGTGAATGGATAAGCGAAATTACGTCCGCCCCGTCATCAATTATAATTTGCGGTTTAAAATCTAAAATTTTATTTAAAGTCCGGTAATAGTCTTTGTTGGAAATGCCTTTCCAGGCAAAAACATTTACGCCCTCCTGGGCCAAAGCCGCGGCTACGTCGTCCTGGGTGGAAAGGGGATTACTGCCGCAAATGGCAACCTTGGCTCCGCCCGCGGCCAAAGCCCTGGCCAGCACCGCGGTTTCTTTGGTAACGTGCAGGCAACAGGCCACGGTAATATTTTTTAATGGCTGTTTCTTTTTAAAATCTTTGGCGATGATAGCCATAACCGGCATTTCACGCTGAGCCAACTCTATATTTATTTTTCCCTGTTTTGCAAGTTTTATATCTTTAACTTTGTGGGGCATTTTTAAGATATTAATTGATTTAATCCGGATTATTATAGCAAAAAACTACAAGCTGACATCCCTGGCATGTCATTCCGAGCGAATGCATCTGAGCCTAGGAATCCCTTACGTTCGAATTACATCAACGTTAAGCGATCCCTCCGCTCACACTTATTAATGGCTTAGAGTTCGGTCGGGATGACACAAAAAAGAATTACTGCGCCTTATATGCTACTCGCAATGACAAACTACCTGTTCATGCCATTTAACTCATTTTGGATTTCCATATGGTTTTGGATTTCCAAAGCATTATTTTCCTTTGTCTTCTCAATGGCATCCTGCCCGGCCTTTTGCATGGATTTCCCGCTGCCTGAATCGCCATAGTACATAGCAAAAACTACAGCGGCAACGGCAAGGACAATTACTAAGGCAATTAAGGCAAAGCCGGATTTGTGATTGTTCCTAATCATACTTTAATATTATAGCAGGTATTTAGGGGCTGGCTTTTTTTAAGTGTTTATGTTAAAATATCAAAAGTTGTCGGCCGTCCCGCTGAGCGGGATTATCCGGTATCACGCCGTCCGCCTATGGCGGATCATCTGGTAGAGCAACGGTTTTGCCTGCCCGCCAGTCGCCGAGTGCCGAAATAGCTCAGCTGGTAGAGCAGCTGTTTTGTAAACAGCAGGTCGTCGGTTCGAACCCGACTTTCGGCTCCAGGCAATCGGCAGGCGGGTAAACCGTAGGTGGTTGGGCCACGGTTTCCGCCAAAGGCGGATCCGCCTCCGGCGGACAAGTCCGACAGCCGGCTCCATTTAGTAAAACTATTAACTATTAACAATTTACAATTAACCTTTAACTTTGATCGCTGTCAATTGTTAATTGTTAATTGTCAAAAGTTATTTCTCCCATGTCCCAAGACCATCTTATAAACTTAGAGTGCACGGTTTGCCACAACTTGAATTACCAAACCAAGAAGAATAAAAAGAACACCCAAAAACGTTTGGAACTCCAAAAATTCTGCAAATTTTGTAAAAAGAAAACTTTACATAAGGAAACGAAATAGTTGGCAAAACTGATAATTTATATTTGATAACAAGCAACTTTTGTTATGGGTTATTAATTAACCATTATCAGTTCTCCCACGGGGAGTTCGTATAGTGGTAGTACGCTCGTCTCCAAAACGAGCTGCGCGGGTTCGATTCCTGCACTCCCCGCCAAAAGAACTCCTGTTATTGCAGGAGTTTTTTTGTGCCAATGGGAGTTTAGCTAAAATAGTGTATAATAAAGCAAAATATTATTTCACATAATCTTATGGCAGAAAAAGGCAGCCCCCGGGATTATTACCAAATTCAAGAGCAGGTCAACCCTTTAAGGCAATATGAAGGCTTATTTGCCAGGGCAAAAAATATGATTACTCCAGCCATGGTCCGTGCCTTTAGCAATAGAGAATCAGTCAGTATGTTGGCATTAGGGTCGGCAACAGGCAAAAACCTAAATGCCTTTAAGGGGCTCTATTCCCACCTGAGGCAAAGGGGTAAAAAAGCATCCGATAAAATCTTACTACTGGATATAAACCAACAGCCTTTAGAAGCCGCTAAGGCGGAAAACCAGGGCGAAGATTCAGAAAAAGTGGGTTTCGCGCGCGGCGACATTAGAGATATGGGCAAAGCGGGCGTACAAAGCGAAAGCCAGGATTTAATAGTTTCCGATTACACTTTAAACTTCATGCCCGACCAGGCAGGGGTTGAGCAGGCTATTTCTGAAATCAGCAGGGTCTCAAAAGTAAAAGGAGCTGTTTTGCTAAGGTTTGGAAACGAACTGGCGCCGTCACCCCAATCCCCAAAAAGCTCTTTTGAATCCCCAACAAAAAAAGGCACCCAGGCAGGCTTTGGGGTGTTACTTATAGAGTCCCGGTTAATTTTGGCCTTGGCAAAAAAATATAATTTAAACCTTGAGTCTTTTGATACCGAAGTTACGACTGATAAAGACGGCAACGTCAGAATTTCTTATGCGTTCCTGTTAAGAAAACTCCCTAGCCCGGAAGCGGCAAAAAAATAACTTCATGAAAGATTATAAAATCCAGCTGGCAGCAATACTTAAACAACGCTTCAAAGACGACAAAAGCGGCCACGACTTTTACCATTTGGAGCGGGTGAGTAACTTAGCTTTATCTATCCAAAAAAAGGAGGGTGGGGACAGGTTAGTTGTGGGCACGGCGGCTTTTTTACACGACATACACAGGTTAATGCAAAACCAAACAGGCGCGTTTGTCCATCCGAAAGAATCCCTGCCCGAGGTATTGAACTTATTAAAAAAAGTTGGGTTCCCTGAAGACAAAACTAACCAGGTCCTGCACTGCGTGGAATTTCACGAGGAGTACAGTTTCTCCGAAAATGGGAGGACTGTAAATGACTTGGAAACCTTAATTCTGCAAGACGCGGATAATTTAGACGCCATTGGGGCAATTGGCATTGGCAGGACTTTTGCCTATGGCGGAGCTAATGGGGTGACCTTATGGGTGCCGGAAGTGCCTCTGGACTCACAAAGCGCTTACGATGAATCCATGGGAAACGACCCTTCAACAATCCATCATTTTTACCATAAACTGCTAAGGCTTGGCCGGAGCATGAACACAAAAACCGGCCAGGAAATAGCTAAGTCCAGGATTGCATACATGGAAGAATTTGTAGACAGGTTTTTTAAAGAATGGCAAGGCAAGCTTTAAGCGCCAATAATTATTTAAAGGCCGGTTCAAATAGGACATCTTACTTTATTACTATAGGCATTAATTCTGAATTCTTGACATTCAGAGCTTTTTATATTTATTCTGGTTAAATAAAAAACGGGGCCTGGGTAGACCCCGAATTAGGTTTACAAAGTTCGCACCAGTCGATCCGTCAGGCGGCTTGTTCCGCAAACCGCTTTCCAAAAAACTCGAGTCCGGGCATTTCTTGTGTAACGACCCTGCCCCCGTTTTGGGCAAAATGGGGTTGGTCCCGGAAACGCCGGGCGCATTCGTCCGCGTCCTGGAATTCTGCCATTGTGTAAACATTGCCAAGTTTCAGAAGCGCCATTGACGGAATATGGGAACCGTCCGCGGCCTCGTCATCCAAAATCACGCAAATGGCTTTACTGCCTGGTTTCAACATGGATCCTCCTAGTAAAAATGGTTAGTTTGAAATGTAGCATTTAAAAAATAATCAGTCAATCGGCCTGCTAGTGAGTCCAAAAATCTCTGTCATCCCGAAATTTTTTAGGGCTGTAAAAAATATCCCTGCCTACCGCAGGCAGGCGGGATCCAGTTAACCGGCTGTTTCTCTACTCATCAAATTCCGGTAATATTATGGAGGAAAATAAGGGTAGAAGCGAATTCACTTCGCGGCTGCCCTTTTTATATTTTAAAAAAACTTTATTCAAGCTCATACAAAAAATCGTAGCCAATTGGCTGCGATTTTTTTATGCTTTTCAAATTTTACCCAATAAATAATCCATAAATCAGCCAAACGTTCAGGGTAATTAACAGTGCGGCCACGGCGTAGGCGGTTATTTTTACCAATAGGTTGTTGGCAAAGGGTCCCATTTTTTTCTTGTCGCTGGTAAACATTACAAGCGGCACAACTGCAAAGGGCAGGGCTATGCCAAGGACGACTTGGCTGAACACCAAGAGGGCGCCAAGGCCGTAGTTTTGGAAGTAGATAATGATGATTAGGGCGGGGACTATGGCTATAAGTCTTGTTATAAGACGGCGAATCCAGGGCTTAATCCTTAAATTCAAAAATCCTTCCATAATAATTTGCCCGGTGAGAGTGCCGGTAAGCGTGGAATTTTGGCCGGAGGCGAGCAGGGAAACACCAAAGACAATGCTGGCAAGCGATGTGCCGAGCAGGGGAGTGAGCAAGTTATACGCAACACCTATGTCAGTAACATCCTGGTTGCCAGAGCCATGGAATGCGGCCGCGGCTACTACCAAAATTGCCGCGTTTACAAAAAAAGCGACGGTTAAGGCTAGCGTGGAATCTATCGCCGAAAATTTAATAGCTTCTTTTTTGCCTTCATAATCCAAATTAAAACTTCTGGTCTGGACGACAGAGGAGTGCAAAAACAAATTGTGAGGCATAACGGTGGCGCCAATTATGCCAATGGCAATGTAAAGCATTTCTTTGTTGGTAACCAAAGACGCGGTCGGGATAAAGCCATTTATTAAAGGGCCAAATTGCGGACTGGAAAGAATAATTTCCAGCAAGAACGAACCCGCAATAATGGCAATTAAACTAATGACCAAAGCTTCCAAATAGCGGAAGCCTTTTTTTTGCAGCATCAATAATAAGAATACATCCGCCGCAGTAATTATAATCCCAATTACAAGAGGGATGTGGAATAAAAGATTAAGCGCTATGGCCGAGCCGATTACTTCGGCAAGGTCACAGGCTATTATCATTATTTCCGAAATCAGCCACATAAAAATGCCGACCGGTTTGGAATAAGCTTCTTTGGACATTTGGGCCAAATCGCGCCCTGTTGCAATACCCAACTTGGCGGAGAGATATTGGAGCAAGACCGCCATCAAGTTAGATAAAAGAATTACGAACAAAAGCGCGTAGCCGAACTTGGCTCCGCCCGAAAGGTCCGTGGCCCAGTTGCCCGGATCCATGTATCCGACCGCGACTAAATAGCCCGGGCCGGAAAAAGCCAAAAGTTTTCTGAAAAATGACGCGTTTTTTGGAATGGATACTGTCCTGAAAGCTTCAGAAAGCGATTCCAGCGAAAGCCGTTCCGGTGTGTTAATTTTATCTACCATAATAATAATTCTTTGTCATTGCGAGTCCGCCTAAGGCGGGCGACGAAGCAATCTCTTTACCGATGATTAGATTGCTTCGGCTGCACTCGCAATGACAGTGGATAATCTAAATTTTAGGAATAAGCACGCCGTGCGGGTCATGCTGGGGATTGCCTAAAAAATTGCTTAATTTTTTAATAACTTCGTCCGAAAAAGCGTGTTCAAGCTTATGGGCTTCGTTATGGACTTTATTTTTCGGAATTTTTAAAACTTGATGGAGGAAAACTTCTATTAAACGATGTTTATAGGTCAACTTTTGCCCGGTCTTTTTACCGGCAGGCGTAAGCTTTATAGAAGAGTAAAAACTGGGTTCAATTAACTTTTGCTTCATTAATTCTTTTAAACGTTCTGATACTGTGGATTTGCTTAAATTCAAATATTTGGCAATTTGGGTCGTGCCGACTTTGCCTTTATTTTTATCAGATAATATAAAAATGGCCCTAAGGTAGTCTTCCTTGGTGGAAGTGAGCTGTTTTTGCTTCTTTCCTGGCATAATGGACAAAGTTCGTATATACGAACATATTACACTATATGCGATTTTCTGTCAATACATAAAAAGGGCGGCGAGAAGGCACTTCTCGCCGCCCTTTAAAGACAGCGTTTATTGGTGCTGTTGGCCGTTCGTTTCTGCTTTAAAATATTCAG
>JAHFJJ010000035.1 GCA_023245895.1 Candidatus Doudnabacteria bacterium | reverse complement strand
TTCCGGTCGTATCACCGCCAGCCTCCGTTTGAACAGCGGCTCCGCCGGAATCCCTTGAACCACCTTTACGCCCGGGTTTGGGAGCTGGGGCCTCTTCTCCGGAAGCTTGAGCGCTTCCGGCTAAAAGCTTGTCCCAGGTGTCCAGGCCATCCGCAAGCAGACGGCGTAAAATTCCGCCGGCCGCGTTCTTGTCGTCCTTGGATTTTGCCAGCGCCGCCTTCTTCTCTCCATCAACGTGGTAATACTGGTACACGGTGCGGAAAGCGGGCAGGTCATTGGTCAAGTCGGTTTTCTTTGCGGCCTTGATTTTCTTGTCCTTAAGAATTTCCATGGCCTCACCGGCAGTTACGTTGCCGTCTTTCATGAACTTGGGCCAAAGAACCGGGAAAATAGCATCGTAACGCACCAAGGTCTTTGTCTTGGTGCCAGTTACGAAGCTGGGTGAGTTCCTCAAAAAATTTTTCATCGATTGTGCTCCTTTCGAATCTGTACGAACTGTAACTGGTACTTGTAAATCTTCCACTTCCACTGTCGGTTGTTCAAAAAGCTTGGCAACCGTTCCCAAATATTCCAAAGCAACCAGTTCTTGCTTGGCGGACAACAATGGCTTGCTTTGGTAGCCAAAGTCTTCCCAGGCTGTGTAACCGTCCTCAAGCAAAATCCTCAAGGGATGAGTGGCAGGATGTTCCTCCATAATCATTCCCCCGACTGCCAGCTGGACCGCTTCCGTGCCGCAGTAATTCAAGAACGCGATTCGCAAACATGCCATGTCCTGATGAATAACCCAGTTTGTACTGGGCAGTTCAGCGGTCCTAAGGGTTGTCCGCAAATCGTTCATGGCATCTTCCCTGTCTTGTGCTGAAGTGGGAAGTTCAAAGGTGGAACCCAAGGCTCTGCTGACAATTTTTTGCCGCCGCTGGATTGCTTCGTCCACTTCATTCCTGTACCTGCCCGAAACCGCAAAAAAGAAACGGGAGTGCTGAACGGTGTCCGGCGACTCCTTAATAGAAGTCCTTGGTTCTTGAGCAACGGCCGCCTGAACTGAGTGAGTTGAGGGAATACCCGAAGCTCCTCCTCCAATTTCGCCCTTTTGTGCCCTTCCTACGAGCGCATCAAACTCCACTCTCTTAAGAGCCGAATCTATTCTTTGCACTCTTCTCCAGGCATCTTCCAACCTGATCTCCGGAATTTGACTGACCCGGTGAAAGAGATTTCCGACAAAATCCACCGCCGCCTTATGGATGCGACTTTGGTCGTCGGCCGGGTCTTCAGGCTCCTCAAAATTGTCCGCGCCAGCTTTTCCTTCTGCCGCCGCCTCGTTTGTAGAAACAGCCGCATCGGAAACAATTTCTCCGACTGTGACTGCATCATTGTTTGAAATACTGACACCGGAAACAACGTCGCCTTCGCGATGCCGGCGAATTTCTTCGATTGGCGGAAAAAATTTTGCCTCCGCGCCAAACTCCTCAACTCGCTCATCGCTGAGTATAATCCCTTCCGCCCCAAGCTTTTCTTGAATTTGAGGCATGAACGCGCTCATTTGCTCCAAAGAAAACTGGAAGCTGGCTTCCTCCGGCAGCTGCATGGCCACCTCGGTAAGTACCGCTGTTACGACGTCTCTGGTTATTTTAAGCATTGGCACCTCCACAGATGTCTGTTGTTTTTGTGATCCACTCTTTCTCCTCCGGCCGCCCGAATTGGACGGCTGAACGTTGTTACGGTTAACTGCTGGTTTAGAAACGGATGGCTTCCATGCCCCCATAGCCGCCTGAAGGGCTTGCACCGGGTACATTGAAAACCTAAGCATAAAGTCTTCCAATATTTCTCCGCGTTCCTGATTGTCCAACTTACCGCGCCCAGACCTGGAAGACCGCCTGTCCATTTCAGCAGAAACAAGCTTATTTAAGGACTCTTGAACTTCTTCCTGAACTAATTTGCTAATACGATCCCCCTTTCTGTTATATAAGAACATGCCGTTACTGAATTTATAATTTTATGGGGTTTTTAGGCCTTTGTCAAACAAGAAAAAACAACAAAAAAGAACCCCATGAACGCGTTGTTGCTGCGTTCATGGGGATTGCCTGCTACTTTATGCGAGAAAGAAATTGCTGCAATTCGGCGCTAAGGTTGTTAGCCCTGCACTTCACCATGAGTTCCGGAACGGAGCCCAGGCCAAGTTGGCTAACGGCTTCGGGCAGGGACTTTGCTTCGGATAGTACTGCCAAAATTTTTTCCTTTTCTGAAAGTTCAGCCACGGGAGCGACAAATTGAGTCAGTTCAACAGGCGAGCCCTCTAAACCAACCTCGCGATGCCAACTGGGCTTAAATGACCCCTTACTGGAAGCCATCCACCTGTCAAACTCCTTCCCCAAAATAAAAAATTTCCTGCCAATCTGGATTATGGGAATACGGTCTTCCTCCATAATCCGCCTGAAATGTCGGACTGAGAAACCGGCGAGCCCGGCGGCATGTGGTATATCCACGAATATTGGCGACTTGGGACGCCTTGGCCTATGCTTGCCTCCTCCCGTTTTAGGGAAGCTTTCTCCGCTCTGTGAACCTGCAACATCATCATTTTCTGCCATGCTTCCCCCTTTTGAAATTTGGATAACAGTAAAAACTATTGTAGCATGCAGGGCTTTTTGGTTGCAACTCCGTGTAGTTAGCCCATTTATGGGCTGTTTAATAACAGCTGATGAATCAGCTAACTACAGAACTCCAATGATTTTGATGATCACTTCATTGTGATGAACTATTACTAAAAGTACCCCCACAACCGCGCTTGTGGCGCAATCGTGGGGGTATAAGCTAACCGGCTTTGGCTTTGGCAAAAAGCCGGGTAAGAGATGCGTTGCAGTTATTAACCAGGCAGGCGCTCATGAGCCTAGAGATGCTCTCCATCCCGAGTTGCTTTACAGCTTCCGGGACAGAGCTGGCTTTATCCAAAACGCCTTCAATCCTTGCTTTTTCGGAATTGGGAGAGCCGGAATTGACAGCAATGGATGCCCGGCCCCGGAATTCAGGCTTAGGCGACTGGCTACGTTTGGCCGGAGAATAAGTCGGTTTCTTCGGCTGTCGAATGGAATCCACTTCCGCTTTAAGAACTTTGGCCTTTCTTTTGCCTTCCCTAAGTTGCTTCTTTATGCTCTTAGGGGATTTGCTTAAGGCAAAGTCCCTGAACTCATACCACCACGGGAGGTGGGGTGACTTCCGGCCCTGCTGGTCCTTAATGAGGTCAATCGCCCAGTCCGCAAAAATAGCCACTGAAGGGTCGTAGTAATCAAGTTCAGACGGTAGTGAACTGCTCCTTTCGGCTGAGAGCATTCTAAAAGGACGGATGAATACTGGTTTTTTGTCGTCCAGCCAATCCGAGTCGCCTACAATCGAGTCCAAAGCCTCGTCTGAATCTTCTGGCTGTGCAGTTGCGTCCCCCAGGTTATCTCCGGGGACTTCATCTGGATCTGCTACATCAACATTGTCAACAATCTCTTGTCGCATATGTCCCCCTTTATAAATTTGCTATACGCCGATTTTAACACAAAAAACTTTTTTTTGACAATGGCCAAAATTGGCCGAGTTATTACATTTTAAAATGATTATTTGTGTAGTTGCTCGATTCATCGATCGGCCTTAGGCGGACTGATAAATCAGGCAACTACGCTAAGTTAGGCAAATTAAAAAGTCCCACAGCTGTTTGGCGCCGCGGAACTCTTTTAATATTGGACAATTCTACCTTTTTTTCCTGCCCGAAAGTTCATCCACCACAGTTAAATGCCTATAGTCAAAAATATCTTTTATAAACCTGTCAAAAGTGTCGCGCCTTTGGGTGAATTCGGCCACGCTCATGACGCTGTAATTTATTTCCTGGCCCATCATTTTTTCCGCGCCCTTTAAAAAATCTGCCAATTTATTTAAGTTGACTTTGCCGACCAGTAAAACATCTACCGGCAAATTTTGGTGTCCGCAAAATATGCCGCTCAAAAACGCGGCTTTAATTTCGCCCAAACGTTTAATAGCCGCGAACAATTCGTCCTGGTATTTGGGGCCGCCGGCCTTAAGCCAAAAACTTTTCATTTCCGGCAAAAGTTTGTACTTGGAATTAACCAAATAATATTTTTTGCCTTTTTTGGAAAAACCTTTTACCGCGCCAGCCGAAGCAAGCTTATTTAAAGTGTGGGCGGCCTTTAAATAAGGGACGTTAAGCCGCCTGGAAACCTCCAAAACCGAAAAACTCCTCTCGGGGGCGGTAAGAAAAAAACTTAAAATAGATGCGCCGGCTTTGGAATCTATAATTTCTTCTAGCATTTAATTATTATAGCATAAGTAAGCGCCTGGAATGTTGTGTTTTATGTAGTTGCCTGATTTATCAGTCCGCCTAGGCGGATCGATAAATCGAGCAACTACATTAAGAAGTCAAGACAAGATTTGGGCTTTGGGGATAAATGTTGTATAATAACATCTAACTGATAATATTTAATTAATAACTATTAACTCTTAAAATTACTAGTTATTAATTTATAGTTACTTGTTAATCCCAATGGACGAACTAGAATCACAAATTGCCAAAATAGTCTTAGGCAATACCAAATCCTCCAGCTCTTATGTTTACGCCATGGCGGAAAAAGCTCCGGCCGGCAAAGATGAACTGTATGTGGTTGCCGAACTGCCGCTTTTTAACCCAGCAGCCGAAGAGTCGTGCGAAAGGATTTGTTTGGCGATTTCATCTACCTTAAAACGGGTATATAAACGCCCGGGTAATGAAAATACTTTTGAAAACGCCATTAGCCAGATTAACGAAGAACTGGGCAAACTGGCTTCCATGGGGCAAACCCAATGGATAGACAAACTCAACTGCGTTCTGGCGGTTAAAAGCGGGCAAAGTTTTAGCATAGCCACCTGCGGCAAAGTTTCGGCTTATCTTTTGCGCAACCGCGAGTATACCGACATTTCCTGCTCCCAAACGCAAAGCCATCCGCTAAAAACTTTTGAAAATTACGCCACAGGCAAAATCCGCCTGGGCGACTTGCTCTTGCTGTCCACTATCCAGTTATTTAACTACCTGTCCATGGACAGGCTGCTTAAAATTGTCAGCGGCAACGACTTTTTAACCGCCACCCAAACCGTCATCCAACTGCTTAAGGAAACCGCCGACCCCCAGGTGTCTTTTGGCGTGCTTTTAAATATGCAGGTCCAGCCGGGAGAAACCATGGAA
>JAHFJJ010000022.1 GCA_023245895.1 Candidatus Doudnabacteria bacterium | reverse complement strand
TTAAAGCAGTTAATGATGCATGCGTTGCTTTAACTGCTGTCGATATATTAGCAAGTGAGTTGCAACACAATGGTTTAAGGGCCGCGACAAAAAAAGAATAAAAGAAAGAAATTAAATTATTTTTAAAACATTCCACCAAGCGGCTATATAATCTGGCCGCTTGTTTTGGTATTTAAGGTAGTAGGCGTGTTCCCACACGTCGAGGCCGAAGATGGGCTGGAGGCCGGTCATTAAAGGCGAATCTTGGTTGGGTAGGTTTTGGATTATGAGTTTGGAGGTTTTGTTGTCGCGGACGAGCCATGTCCAGCCGGAGCCAAAGACTTTGGTTGCGGAATCGGTAAATTGTTTTTTGAATTCATCGGTTGAACCAAAAGTCGAGGTTATTTCTTTTGTCAGGAGTTCGTCTTTTTTATTGGTCGGATCCAGATATTTCCAAAAAAGGCTGTGATTGGCGTGGCCTCCTCCGTGGTTGCGAATAGCAGTTCTGTCGCCCTCTTCAACTTTCAGGTTAGCCAAATCCATCAGCAGCTCGTCCACCGGCTTGCCCACCAAATCCGGATATTTTTCCAACGCTACGTTTAATTTATCCACGTAAGTCTGGTGGTGTTTGGTATGGTGGATTTCCATGGTCTTGGCGTCTATGTAGGGTTCTAGCGCGCCGTAATCAAAGTTGAGTTTGGGCAGTTCGTGTTTCATGGTTTATCCTTTCTTTCTTTGAATTATGAATCAGGAATTATGAATTATAGTTTTGCCCCCTTAATCCATAATTCTTACTTCCTAATTCCAATTATATCCTTCTTTGACAGGCAGGGCAACTTATGGTAGGATAACAGTACTGAAATTTATTGATTAATTTCTGTAAAGTCAGGCAAGCAAGAGAGTATTTAAGCAATTATTGTCTTTTTTCCATTTAATTCTGTGACTAAAATCATAGGTAAAGATTTTGTTAGAAAGATAAACCGCTAATTTCCCAAAATTAGCCTTTTTGCATTTACTCCTGCCCTTACTTTACAGATGTAAGGTATTTTATGTTGATGTTTATATATATAATAATCGGTTTGGCTGTCGGCGTTGTTTCCGGTTATCTCTACCGCCAGTCACAAGCTGGCAAGCATATTGGCAGCGCCGAAGCGCGGGCCGAAAAGATTTTAGAAGATTCCAAAAATAAAGAAAAAGAACTGCTTTTGGACGCCAAATCCAGGGCTATGGAAATCGTCGAACAGGCTAAAAAGCAGGAAGCGGAGTTCCGTTCCCAGATTGTGCGTTTTGAAGAGCGCATAGACCGCAAGGAAAAGGAACTGGACCAAAAATCCAATAACCTGGATAAGCAAAAAACCGACCTGGAAGCCAAAGGCGAACAGGTTAAGCAAATCCAGGAAGAAATTAAGGGTTTAAGGCAGCAGCAGTTGGAAAATTTGCAAAAAATTGCCGGCATGACCCGCGAAGAAGCGGCCAAAGTTTTGCTGGATAACGCCGAAAAAACCATTAAAGAAGAAATGCTTGGCCTTCACAGGAAAATTTTGGCCGAGACCCATGAGAATGCCGAACGCGAAGGCCGCAATATTGTTGCCCAGGCCATTGAACGCGTAGCAAGCGAAGTAACGGCCGAAGTTACCACCACAACCATTCAAATCCCGAGCGAAGAAATGAAAGGCAGAATTATTGGTAAAGAAGGCCGCAACATCCGCGCTTTTGAGCAGATGTTGGGGGTTGAAATTTTGATTGATGATTCTCCGGATACAGTCGTAATCAGCGGATTTAACTCCATTCGCCGACATATTGCCAAGCTAACTTTAGAAAAACTTTTGGCTGACGGAAGAATCCACCCGGCCAGGATTGAAGAAGCCTACGAAAAAAGCAAAGCGGAAATTAACGAGCAAATTAAGCAGGCCGGCGAGCAGGCGGTTTACGAATTGGGTATTACCAACTTCCCTCCCAAGCTTGTCCATTTAATCGGCCGCATGTTATTCAGGACCTCTTACGGCCAAAATATTTTACGTCACTCTGTTGAAATGGCTAAAATTGGCGCGCTTATGGCTGAAGAGCTTGGAGCGGATGTTTTAATAACCAAACAGGGCGCGTTGCTCCACGACATCGGCAAAGCCTTAGACCAGGATTTGGAAGGCAGCCACGTTGACCTGGGCAAGAAAGTGGCCGAAAAGTTCGGCCTGGATGCCCGTGTTATAGAAGCTATTGCCAGCCACCACCATGACACGGACGTTTCGGGCAAAAGTGAAGCCGCGCACAGCGTGGAGGCTATCATCGTAGACGCCTGCGACAACATTTCCGGCGCCCGCCCCGGTGCCAGAAAAGATTCTTTGGAAAATTATATTAAACGCTTAACCGACCTTGAAAACATTGCCAACTCCTACGAAGGCGTGGAAAAAACCTACGCCATCCAGGGCGGCCGTGAAATCCGGGTGTTTGTTACCCCGTCCAAACTGGACGACCTAGCCTGCCAAAAATTGGCCCGTGAAATTGCCAACCGTTTAGAACAGGAATTAAAATTCCCGGGTGAAATTAAAGTGCATGTGATAAGAGAGACGCGTGTTATAGAATACGCGAGATAAATATGAAAACGGGGTCGTACACAGTACGACCCCGTTTGGATTCATCTACCTGAGGTTCAAGAAGGCAGCCGCCAAGGCGCAGAGCAAAATAATCCCAAAACCTGGGACGAAACCTTGGATTACGCCTGTCACTACCGCTACTTTTTCCTTTCTTGTCATGTCTCCTCCTCGCTAAGTTGTTATAGAATAAAATTATAAAAATGTCAAGATTACTTTTTATAGGCGATGTAGTAGGAAAACCCGGCAGAAAGATTCTTCGGTCGGTCTTGCCGCAATGGAAAGAAAAATATAAGCCGGATGTTGTAATTGTAAATGTGGAGAATTTGGCGCACGGCAAAGGAGTAACGCCATCTACGCTAGCTGAAGTGGACGAATTGGGCGTGGACTGTTTTACGTCCGGCAACCATATTTTTAAAAAGGGCGACCTTACAAAGGAGTGCTTTGACAAGTACGACAAGTTAATTAGGCCGGCAAATTTTGGCGAGCAGTTTCCGGGACATGGGTATTATAGGTTTTCTAAGCCGCTGTACCCTCTCCCTAACCCTCCCCCAGAGGGGGAGGGAAAAACTGCAACTCAGCAATTCCTTGTTATTAACCTAAACGGCCAGGTTTTTATGGAAAAGCAGTTTGACGGCACGGTGGCCAATCCTTTTTTAGCCGTTGACCAGCTTTTGCTAGACCAGAGCCAAAAAAATGATATAATAATAGTGGACTTCCACGCGGAAGCTACAAGCGAAAAAGTGGCAATGGGCCTGTACTTGAACGGAAGGGTTGCCGGAGTTTTTGGCACCCATACCCACATTCCTACCGCGGATGCCAGAGTGCTATCGGCCGGTACCGGATATATAACCGATGTAGGCATGGTGGGGACAAGGGACTCCGTTTTGGGAGTAGTCGCCCAAAATGCCTTAACTAAATTTTTGGAAAAAGGAAAATTTGTAAACGAGATGGAAGAAGAAGGGATGTTGCAGGTAAACGGGGTTTTGGTGGAGACCGATGAAAATCAGAAAGCTATAAAGATAGAAAAGTTGTATCAAGAAATTTAATAAGACGTATAAGACTGATAGGGCCTATTAGACTTATACGACAAACAAAAATGGTGACAAAATTTTTAAATCCGGCATCGGTAGTGGCGCAGACCGGCCTTATGATGGGCCAGGTTGTGGCGGACTTGGGCTGCGGCAACGGTTTTTATGTTTTGCCCGCGGCGCAAATGGTGGGGCCCACCGGAACCGTAATTGCCGTGGACGTGCAGACGGCAAAACTGGCGGCAACGGTTTCCATTGCCAACCAGTTTGGCTATAAGAACGTCCAGGTTATTCAGGCAAATTTGGGCAAGCCTTTACTGGACATCCCGATGAATTCTTGCGATTTGGTAATTGTAGGCAACATTCTCCACGAAATAGACAGCCAGGAGGAGTTGATTAAAAATATTTATCGTATATTAAAAAGCCCCGGGCATGTAGTTGCGGTAGAATGGAAAAGGACGGCAACGCCTTTTGGCCCCCCACTGGAACGCAGGGTTGACCAGGGCAAGCTGGAAATAATGCTGCAGATGGCCGGTTTTAGGAAATCCAAAGACTTAGACGCGGACGGGTATCACTATGCTGTTTTATATGAGAAATAGAAGCCGTGATAAACGCGGCAAGCTGCAAACGCTGAAATAAACGCCGGCGTTTAACATAGCGTGATTAACAGCGTTTATTTTCAGCTTTTACAAGTATGAATTTAAAAAGCTACTTTACCTCCCAATACCTTTTCCAAATTAACAGCGCCTTTGTTAGCCCCGGGGAAAAATTGGTTTTTGCGGCCGGCGCGGTTTTTACTTTATTGGCTGTTGTTTTAAAAATAGCGGCCATTACGGCGGCAAACCCGACAGACGCCAAATACAGGAATAAATTTTACGGCGTATTTTTGTTTTTGGGCTTAAGCCAACTGTTTTGGTACTTATGCCGCTACGAGAACGTCAAATTTTTTGGCAGCCACTTTGTTGCCTGGCTGTTTGTTTTAATTGGCGTAATTTGGCTGGCTTTGATTTTAAAATCAATATTCCAGAATTATAGGGCAGAAAAAATGGCGTGGGATAAGGAGCAGCTTAAAATGAAGTACTTACCTAAATGAAAATTAACAACTATTTTAAAGCTTTATTTTTATTGTATGCTGTGTTTGGGCTTTTGACCGGTTTTAGATTAATTGGTGTTTACTACAGACTTGCAGAAACTATTCTCCTTACATTGAATATTATACTTTTTGTCGGGTCTATTTTAAGCGATTTTCAGGCAGGCCTGCTAAGAAAAGAAAAATTTGTTAATATTGTAGTATTTTTACTTTTAAATTTTGTATTGGCCTGTGCCATTAGTTTTGTTGCTTTATTTTTTTCCGGCAGCTATGGATAAGCTTTATGTTTAATTGGTTAAAAACACAACCCGTCAAACCCAAAACCTTAGGGCAGCTTGGAGAAGAAAAAGCGCAGGATGAATATAGGAAGTTGGGTTTTAAAATTATTGCCAAAAATGAATACAATAAAAAGGGTAAGCAGTTAGGGGAAATAGATTTTATTGCTCTTGATAAACATCGGATTGTTTTTGTGGAAGTAAAAACAAGGTCATCATCAGCGGACAGGTTTGGTTCGGGCGCAGAAGCGGTGAATGTTTTTAAACAGCGTAAAATTTTGGCTGCGGTAAAAATGTATTTTTTGCGCAACCCAAAATATGCTGTCTTAGCGCCTCAAATAGACGTATGCGTGATGGAGTACAGCGAACTTGACAAAACCTTTAAAAGTGCTAAAATAATAGGGAATGCAGTAGAAGATTGGAACTAACTGATGAGCGATGCTCATCTTTTTTATTAGAACACACAGATAAACACGGACAGATTGCGGACTAACACAGATCCGTGTCCATTCGTTGCAGTATCCGTGTTAATCAGTTTAGCAAAATATGAACGAACAACTAGAGCAAGCGTTAGACCAAATAGCCGAAGAAAAAGGCATTAGCAGGGAAGATTTAATCTCCATGATAGAGGCGTCTTTGGCCGCGGCCTTCCGCAAGGACTACGGCGAAAAGAACCAGAACATTGTGGTGGAATTCAGCCCCGAAACCATGGGCACCAAAGTTTTTGACGTAAAGACCGTGGTGGAAAACGCAACCGAAGTGGAAGAAGACCCGCAAAAATTTATTTTAGTGGAAGATGCTAAAAAGTTGAAAAAGGGCGCCAAGGCCGGCGACGAAATCCGCACCGACATAACGCCTAAAACCGGCACTTCTTACGGCCGCATTGCGGCGCAGACCGCCAAGCAGGTTATTATCCAAAAATTGCGCGAAGCCGAAAGGAACCTACAGTTTTCTGATTTTAAATCCAAAGAGCGTACTTTGCAGAACGGCATTGTACAGCGTGTTGAAGGCGACACGGTTTTGGTGGACTTAGGCAAAGCCGCCGGCGTGCTTTTTCCCAGCGAACAAATCCGCGGGGAAAAATATACAATTGGCCAGCGCGTAAAAGTTTTAATTTTGCATGTTGAGCCGGCTACCAAGGGGCCAAAGATTACCCTTTCCCGCTCCCACCCGGATATGGTGCGCAAATTATTTGAGTTGGAAGTGCCGGAAATTTACAACGGCAGCGTGGAAATGAAAGCCGTTGCCAGGGAAGCAGGCTCTAGAAGCAAAATCGCGGTAATATCTACGCAAGACGGCATTGACCCAATCGGTTCCTGCGTAGGCCAAAGGGGTTCCCGCGTCCAAACTGTCATGGCCGAACTCGGCGGCGAGAAAATAGATATTATAGAATACAGCGATGACCCGGTAAAATTTATTGCCAATGCCCTGTCGCCCGCTAAAATTATAAATGTGCAACTGGACGAAGCCGCCAAGGAAGCCAAAGTCGGCGTATTGGAAGACCAGCTATCCCTGGCCATTGGCAAAGCCGGACAAAATGTCCGTTTAGCCGCGCGTTTGACCGGATGGAAGATAGATATTAACGGAGAAAAAATCGGCGGGGAAGAAGTTCCTGCGGAAGGGGTAACCGATCAGCCGGTTGGTGAATCAACCGACAAGCCTGCGGAAGAAACATCGGAAGCCCCGAAAGAGGAAGCGGCGGCTGAATAATGATAAACCTTTATTTCTTGGTTCCCTTCCCTTGTAACCCTTCCCACGTCGGCAGCACTCCGGGGGAGGGAATAAGACACTAAAAACTAACTACTACTTTTATGCCACTAGTGCCAATGGTTATAGAAAAATCTAATATGGGTGAGCGGGCGTATGATATTTACTCCCGGCTTTTAAAAGAGCGTATTATTTTTTTAGGCGAAGGTATCGACGACGCGGTTGTAAATACCGTAATTGCCCAGTTGTTATTTCTTGACGCGGAAAATAATAAAGAAGACATTAAAATCTATATTAATTCCCCCGGAGGTAGTGTTACATCCGCCATGGCGCTTTACGATACCATGCAGCATGTTAAGGCAGATGTATCTACAATCTGCATAGGGCAAGCCGCGTCGGCCGCGGCGGTATTGCTGGCTTGCGGCGCCAAGGGAAAAAGGTTTTCTTTGCCGAATTCACGCGTACTGATACATCAAGTTATGGGCGGGGTGGAGGGCCAGCAAAAAGACGTGGAAATCCAGGCCCGCGAAATGATGCGCATTAAAAACCAAATCAACAACATTTTGTCCAAGCATACTGGCCAGCCCGTAAACAAAATAGAAAAAGACACGGACCGCGACTATTTTATGACCGCGGAAGAGGCTAAGAAGTATGGGATTATAGACAAAATTATACAGTAAATTTAAAAGCTCCCGACTTGGGAGCTTTTTTTATTTGTCATCCCGACCGACCGAATGTCGTGCCTAAGGCAGACATACCGAAGGTATGACATTTGAGGGAGTGGAAGGATACCTTACACTAACTCATTATCAAAATTAAGGGATTCCTCGGCCGTCGGATGCACTCCGACCTCGGAATGACACAATTGTTTTGGCGGGCACTTTTTCATCGGGGCTGATAATAATTCAAAACGCATCATAATAGCTTTTGGCAGTAGAACGGCAAATTTCTTTCAGGTCAGCGTTTAGGGCGTCGCAGAGTTTGTAGCCTTCTTGGTCAGAATGGAAATGCCAGACGAAATCTTTTACCGCGCCAATAACGCAGTTGGATTGTTCAAAGTAGTCCTTGCCCAGTTCACAGCGGCTTTTGGTTAGCGCCACATTGCTCACGCTCCAGCCGGAGGCGTCGCGGCCTATGCTTTGGAAACATATGGCATGGAAGTCCGAGTCGGCTTTTTCGCAGACTTCAAAAGTTTTTTTAAAATCGCCGCCTAAAACTTTTAAAGCGTAAGAGCTTTGGATTAAATAGCAGGGTTGTTTGTATTTGGCATCAACCTCGCCGCAGGGGTACATGGGGTCTTCTGGGTGCAGGTACTTGGTAAAGTGGTTGCGGAAATCGGCAATGACATTTTCCATAAACACCCCGCTGTAGCAGGAAGACTGTTCCCACTGGCCCGTGAGTTTGTCGCACAGGTTGAGCGAGTCAAAAAGTTCGTTATTGGTAAAGCCCATTAAGCCGTGGCCCAGGCCGTGGTTGCAGTTGTAATAATCCAGGGAGTAGCGTTCCTTGCCGGGTATTTCGGCGCATAATTCATTTAATTTATTGGGCAAATTTTCGCGCCCGACTTTATAAATTATGGCTTCCATTACCCCGTGGAAATAGCCGGAAGCGCAGAATTCGTCGCCATGGGCAAAAGCTTCCGCTGTATTTGTATAAAGCGCGGCCGCGGCCTGGCCAATTATGTGGGTTAACGAATGGCATTGGGTCTGTACGTACGAGTTGGTTTTATATTGCTCTTTTATGGCCGCGAAAGTTTTAGCCGTGCCGAATTTTTTAATTAAACCCCTGTAATATTGGTCGTAACAGTCATAATTGCTCCCGCAATTAGCCGGAAGTCCCGGCAGTGTGTCTGGGGTTGTGGAGGCCTGAACGTCCGACTTTTTGGCGGGTGAGGGTTTTTTAACAGGCGCGGCCGTGACAACCACCGGCCCCGGTTCGCTGAAAGCCGGTACAAACGGCGGGATTTTTTCTTGGCTAGTTTGTGTGGAAGAGGCCACCTCAGGAGGCTTGTCGGGTTTTTGAGTCTGGGTTTTTGCTGTCTGGCAACCGGCCCCCAGGAAGGCAAAAATCCCCGCGGCTAAAATAATTTTATAGGGAAATAATTCTTTCATAAAATAATTGTAACACATTTTTTGGCCGCTCTGTACAAGGTATAAAGTTAAAAGCGCGGCCGACTCCCTTTGTAAGGTTGTAGGCAAAAGCGCTTTAGGTGGGGTCATTTTTTTCCGTTTCTTCCACGTAGCCGCGGAACGACTGGGCAGCGCGCCCAAGTTTTTCCAACAGGCATTCTTTGCAGCGGTTAGGCCGGCATGGAAGGCACTCTTGGCCATGAAGTTCCGGAGGCAGGGGCTGTCCGTTAGGACAGTTAAATCCATGCGCGACCACTCTTTCCAGCAGGGGAGAATTTTCCGACAAAACCCAGACTGTTAATAAGATATTTTCTCCACTAGTTAAGCCGTAAACCGGCCTGTTTATGTCGGAGTAATTATGAAGGTTATCGGTCGTGGAAATTTTTGGGGAATTTTCCCCCAACCTGTAAGTATCTGTCCAAATTAGGAACATTCAAGCCTCCTTGGCAGTCGGGTTAAGTTTACACAAAAATAATTTTAATTACAAAATTTTTATCCCCAGGCAATTTGGCCAAAAAGGTTTTACTGTAATTGCTTTAGCCGCAGAGTTTGTTTTTAAATGCTTAAAAATTTGTTTAAGCTAAACAGAGAGAATGAGGGGCGGGTTGAGATAATCAGTAAATGGGTTTAAAATATTTTTAGAGGATTCAACCGAGTTTGATTATTCTGTAATGCTGGTAAAGTAAATTATATTATATCTTTTGAAGAAATGTGAAGAAAACAGCTTATAAAATTTTGAAAATTGTAATTTCTATCTGAACAAGTCTAACGGCTTTTTATCAGCTGGTGCCCATACCCTGACCCAGGCGGGCTGCCAATAAGCGTCAGCCGCAAATTTTATAAAGGCTTACCCGAAACCAGCCGGTGGGTTTGGGTTTTTCCATATTACACTTAGAACTATTCCCGCCAGAGGCGGACAGGCGCGCGAATAATTCCTAGTTTGGGCTTGGCTTGGGGTGGGTTGAAAGATGCAGAAAAGTTTGGAATTTTAGACAAATTTAAAGCGCCTTCCAGTTATATGGGGGGCGCTCGCGGTTGGCTTCATGGAAGCCTAGATTGGTTTTGGAATTTTTGCTTCCACTTCTTTTCGCAGCCGTTTAGAGGCGGCCGCGTATTTGAGCAGTATTTTTACTGCTCGGGGGTTCCTTTTACAGAATCTTGTATTTTTACTTGAAAATCTGGGCAGGGAAGCGGCCGGGTCAGGATTGTCAAAAGCGGATTCCATAACCACTTTGGCCAGTTGGTGCCACAGGCCTGGTGAACCAATTCTGTCCATGAAAGCTGTGTCTTCCGCGCTAAGTTCCGTAATTTCCACAGAGACAATGGCCTGTTGGTCCCTATTAGGCTTGCTTGTAAGCACTGGCAGGTCGGATTCGGGTAACCTGTAAAGAGGGAAAGTTAGCCAGTTGTAAAGCATTTATCCTCCTTTGGGAAGTTGTCGGTTAGACTAAGACTGATTTTAGCCTAAAAACCAAACCTGGGCAAGGGTTCGGGGTTGCTAAAAGCCAACGCGAACAGGGGAAGGAGGAGTGTGTATTTAAATACGTAATTAATTACCTAATTATTATAAACAGTTTGCCCGAAGCACTCGTAAGGGGTGGACCCATCTAGCTCGGCGCGAGCCGAGGCGGAGTTTGGGTGGGTTGAAAGTTTTTTAGAATAGTTATATAATTTTTTACACCGTTTGAAATGACAAGGCCGATTAGGCAAAGAAAGAGGGTAAATGAATAGCACGATTGTTTTGACAGATCTGGAAACGAAGATGTTGCAAATCCTTGCCAGGGGCGGACAAAAAAAGGAACTGTCCTACATAGAAGGATATTACTGTTCGCGTCCAACAGCGAATACGCGTATGCGGAGTCTGCGGGAAAAATTAGGCGTAGCTACTGATGATAGTGCCGTGCTCCTTGCAAAACAGATGGGGTTGCTGGACTAGTAGCCTTGTCAGCAGTAACCAAGCAGTTGGCAGGCAGTTTGCGGTTAAAACCGCCTGGTCAATATTATATTCAAGAAGGTGCCGCATCCCGTTAGACTCTTAGGGTCTAAACGGGATTTTTATTTGTAACAAAAATAACCTTAACTCGTCTTAGTATTTGTATGGGTAACTATTTTGAATGAGTATCAATTTTTGCCAACTAAATTCTTCCTCTAACGCCTCTTTTATGAAAGCGGTGCTTTTGGGAGTGAATGGTTAGCTTAACCAGCGTTCGTTCCTTTAAACTCCCCTTTCATAAAAGGGGTGTTTTTAATTCAAAGGAGAAAAAATGAAGCTAAGATACTTCCAAGATGACTTAGGTTTGTTGCTGCGTTTTTTGAGCGAAGGGGTGGAAATGTGCGTAAGTTGTTATTTGGTTCCGGAGGACTTTGGGGTTCCGTTTCAAATGTTAAATAGAGCCCGCTTACAGCATCAAAAACCGGGGGTCCACACTATTCTTTGGATCAAAAAAGACCTTGCCGCGGCAATAATGCCTTTATTGGAAACCGGCGTCTGGGCACCCATTGAGGGCGGCTCTATATTTTATCGGGGCGCGCCGCTACAAGAAATGGTTGAAGCTTTCGGTTTGTTTTGTTTAGAAGCGCATTTGGGCCTGAAAGAAGCGGTACAAACAATAATAGGTATAGTAGAATTGGAGTTATCCGTCAGCGATTCCAGACAAGAGAAAATGGGGATGTCTTTAAAAAGTACGGCCACGCGAGCTTTGGATAATTGGATTGAGCTTTTAACAAGATACCAGGATTTCAAGTTTGGTTAGCCGACGTTTAAATTAGCCCTTACGTGAGTTTATTCAAATACAGGAGGGCGTACTAATTCGTGCGAATTAGCCTAATGAATTATTCCCGCCAGAGGCGGCAAGGGGTGCGAATAGTTCTTTAGAAGAGGGGTGGGGATTTAAGGTGGGTGGGTTGAAAGAAATAAAGAATGGGTATAGAATATGGAAATAAAAAGGAGGCAGTAGCTATGTTTCCATTCGCTCGCAGCCAAATACAGACGTGCTAGGAGGCACGTCAAAATGCCACAATTACAAGTTCGTTTGCCTCGTCCTGAAGGTGATATATTGCGCGTTCGAGTTATGGACGGTTTAAAGGTCTTGGTTTCTGCACAAGACCATAATGATTTTGTCCAGCTCCAAGAACATCGTCGAGCCCATTTGGTGTTTTTGTTCCCGGATTTTCGGGTCCGACAAGTTCTACCCGCGCGATGCGGTTACCTTTATGGCGTAGGCGCTCGCGTTTTGGGATTCGTATATAATTCCGGCGTTCGGGAATTGCCTGTGCAAGATTTACCCGAAGGCGTAGTCGTATACGTTTTTCCTGAACAAGCTACAATCTAGAACCAAAAGCAAAGAAGGCCGGCGCCCTCCAAAGCCGGCCTTTTTTATTTGTCAGCAAAAGTTTAACCAAACACAGACGGTTCCGGTTTGCAAAGTCTTATTCAAATAAAAGTGGGGCGAGTTGAAAGATGGGAGGAAGAAGTATAAAATTTAATAATTCCCCTAGTCCAAAGGAGGATTCATGTGGGTAATTGTAATAGCCATAGCGACCATTGTGTCGTTAGTTGGTTTTCGTTTGCAATCAAATGCCATTCGTAGACTGCAATCGGGCAAGTCGCTTTCGGTGCCGTGGATTGCTTCGCTCATGATAGGAGCGTTGACAAAAGTAATTTATGGTTCTGCCCAGCTAGATACGCCCTTAGCCATAAATTCCATTTTTACCATTGTGGGGCAGGCTGTTGTCTTTTTTCCTTTAGTAAAATATAAAAAACTTAAGAATTGAGAAAAGGCCATGTTTGCATGCTACGGTGTATTGCTTGTGCTAATGGTGGCAACCCCTTACAGAGGTTTGTTGCTTTTAATTATTGCCGCGATGAATTTTGCGGCAGGACTGGCGCAACCGGCCGAAGTATGGGCCAACAAAAGCACAGGCGTGGTACAGGTGGCAATGTTGGGTTGGGGCGGGCTTGGAGGAAGCTTGCTTTGCCTTTACTGTTTCCACTTTGGCTACTACGCACCCGCGTTCACCTTTGGGGTGTATGCCGCAGGACAGCTCCTTATGGTGGCGCAATGGTACTTTGTGCGCCGTTCGGCCGGTTCCGCATCTTAATTGATGCTGGAGCCGGCCGAGTTTTTTTCTGCTTGTTATTTTAGGATTACCTGAAACACAGGGAGGGGCGGGGTTTGGGTTGGAAGATGACCCGCCTGCCATTGCAAGCCTGGGCTTGCTCAGGCATTGCGGGCAGGGGCAAAGGGGTATGTAAATTTTGGACAAAATAAAACCGGCGGCCTGAATTAAAAATAGGCGCGCCAGTTTTTAGGCTGGTCTTCTGTTTACGCTTTATGGGCGCTTACGATTTTTTCGCAGAGCTCCACGACCTCCTGGTTTTCGGACAAGGCCTGTTGAATTTGCTGGACCTCGCTCACGATTTGCTGATGTTCTTCTGCTGTAACATCTGTAGAGGTTTGGAGAACTTCTCCCACAGCCGCCAAAGCGTCCTTGAAGATAATGAGCCTACATTGTTCCATTAGCGCTTCCACTAATGCTTGGCCACGTTGTTGAGCTGCGGGGTCCGTATGGGCGTTGATTCGGTTTTGCATGTCCAGGATCGTAGGGTGATTTCTCATATCCATGGTAAGAACCCCGTTCCGGATTCTCGCCGCTTGGCCGAACTCTTTCAAAAGCGATTGAATTGGTGTCATGCGCCCTCCTTAAAGACTGCCCACCATTATGCCTGAAAAATTGCTCCATGTCAACCCGAACATAGGGGGAGGAGTATGTAAAGTATTACGTAATAGATTATGTAAAGAGATTTGGAGGATTTAAAAATTAAAATGGGTATAAAAAATCAGCGGTGGACTGTTCAGTAATACCGAACAATCCACTCGCCGGTTTTGTCTTAATGGCGTAAACTTTTCGTAATTGTCAGCCCATCTGTTCGAGCCACTCATGGAATTTTTCCGGTTCCATTTTGGCGAGCAGTCTTCCCATGGCATCAAGCACTCTGCCTGGGTTAACGGGCTTTTTGCTTTCCCACTTCGACTGGGCTTCACGGTGTCGTCCCGCAATATACAGCTGGCAGGTTTCTGGGTTTTTGCCCAAAATTTCGTTCCTGTCCAGGCTGACGGACCAGTTTGGGTTGTCCGGCGAAAGCTCGCTATGGGGCGCTTCTGCGTCGAGCCCGAAGTGACAGCGCTCTTGGCGCAGCGCTTTTCTCCGCTTTGTGCCGCTTGTCGGAATGTCAATTTCCTTAAGGTTCAACAACAGCCGACTGCCGTCGTCAAAGGTGAGCCTAATTCTTCGGCCTTCCATTGCTCCCGTAAACTGCTCTCGCTCTCCCGAAATTCCTACGCGTAAAGTCTTCATTACTTATGCCTCCTTGGGGCTTTGCTTTGGGGGTCTTATTAAATTTTAACAAATAAAGACCTAAAAGCAAGCTATGCGCCTTGTTACAGGGGCGGACCCGTCTCGCTAGGCGCGAGCCGAGGCGGAGTTGGGGTGGGTTGAAAGTTTTTTAGAATAGTTATATAATTTTCTACACCGTTTGAAATGACAAGGCCGAGTAGGCAAAGAAAGAGGGTAAATGAATAGCACGATTGTTTTGACAGATTTGGAAACGAAGATGTTGCAAATCCTTGCCAGGGGCGGACAAAAAAAGGAACTGTCCTACATAGAAGGATATTACTGTTCGCGGCCAACAGCCAATACGCGTATGCGGAATTTGTGGGAAAAGTTAGGCGCCGCTAGTGATGCCGATGCGGTCATCCTGGCCAAACAGATGGGTTTGCTGGATGAACAACCTCGCGCGCAGTAACCAAGCAGTTGGCAGGCAGTTTGCAGTTAAAACCGCCTGCCAATATTAAATTCAAGAAAGCGCGCTATCCCGTTAGGCTTTTAGGTCTAAGCGGGATTTTTTTATTTAGCGGCCTATGGGATTATTTCTGCCAACCGGCGGGCAGACGCGTGAATAGTTGCCAGGAGGAGGGCGGGCCTTTAGGGTGGGGTGAAAAATAAGGGGAAGGGGTGTAGGAATTTCTAGATAAATTTAAAGCGCGCTCGAAACCCAATTGGGAAATGGGTTGGGCGCGCTAATGGTCTTAGCCGGCGAATTTTACTTCGGCGATTTCGCCGAACTTCAACGACAGCAGTGTGGGGTGGCGTTGGTCGGGGTTGATATAGCCTATGTTTACAGTAACTCTCCGCCTCCCAACGCATTGGATCATTCCGTCGACGTTCTTCCTCCGTTTCATTACAAGGTAAACATCAACGCCAATATCCGCAGCTTGAAAAAGGCGGTGAAGTTCATGGGTTTGAACAGTCACCGCCGTTTTGCAGTTTGGTTGTTTTGGTGGGTTTACGTAATTTGCAGACGTGCTTTTTCGGAATATTTCCGTCTGTATTCCTCCATCAGCTTGGCAACAAGCTCCCCAACAGTAGCGCAGTCCAGAAAGGTGGCTTGGTCGAATTTGTCCAAGACATTGAAGTTAACGCGGCCTGCCACATACAACATCAGGGACATGTCCTTTGGCAGTTCGGTGGTGTCGCCGATCTTTTTGGGGCTTGTCCGAAGAATTCCCGTGAGGTGTTCTGCCAAAAGCAGACGCAATTCTTTTTCCAACGACTCTTCCCGCGGCATTTTGACATAGGCAAAGGAAGACCTTCTGCCCTCCATTTGGCAAAACTCGTCGTTGAATTGGTCCTCGAACCTGGCCATTTTAAGGCGGTCCCGGTCTGTTCCCGGCATGCCGTTTTGTTTGAGAAAGTAAGCCCGTATCGCAATCCGCCGTTGTATCCTTTCTTCCGCCGTCAGGGCGGCCCATTCTTCTGCCGATGTGCTGGAATTCCAAAACATTGTTTGCCTCCTTGTGGCGTTCTTATCTAAAAGAATATTATCGGAAAAGAGATATGGAGACAAGGGTACTAATTCGCACGAATAAGCACTAGGAACTATTCGCGCGAATAGTTCCTAGTAGGAGGGTTGGGGTGGGTTGAAAGATGGGGGAAAGGGTAAAAAAGTTATCCACTTGACAAGCAGTGAACGATTGTATACTATTCAAATAAGCTTGATTTAAGCTATTTGACCAATAATTATTTCGGGGTTATTATAATTAAACTTGATTTATAAATTTATGTTATCTAACGAAGACATCAAAAAAATTACCGAAGCCCAAATAGAGGCCCAAAAAGAAGTCTTTTATACTAAAGAAGATTTGGATAAAAAGTTTTCCAGGCTCCAAACTTCCGTAGACTCTTTTGCTAAGGACAAAAAGTATAAAGACGAAGAAATTCCTGTCCTAGACCGCAGAATCAAAAAAGTTGTAGAGAATTGGATAGACAAAGCCGCCCCGAAACTCGGAATCAAGTTTAACCATTAGAAATTAATTTTAAAACCGCCTCAATGGTGGTTTTTTATTTGTCCAAAACTTTACCCGAAGTACTCGTAAGGGGCGTCTCGCTCGCCATAGCTACGCGTTAGGCGTTAGCGGGCGAGAGCCAGTGGCGGGCAGGGGTTGGGGTGGGTTGAAAGATGGGGAAAGGGATATAGAATTGATTTTGGCTTAACAATTGAGGTTTTATGATACTAACGTTCACCTAATCAAAGAGTCTTTTTAAAAAAAAGACCATAAATAAGGGATTTTTTAGAAAATAGGTATTATGTTAATTAGTAATTGACATAATGTATCATCATGTGTATGATAGTAATATACATTATAAATATATGTTAATAAGCAAAATAGAAATTTTAAGAGTCTTAAAGGCTTATAATCCTTGGTGGGACGAAAAAGACATTCCGCCGGCTTTTGTAAAACGACTGAGGCGAACACCTTTTTATGAAGTTTTAAAGTTATTGAATAACAAAGCTTTAAAACGAGCCATTGTTTTGCCAGGACCAAGAAGGGTAGGGAAAACAACAATACTTTATCAAATCGCTGATTATTTTATCCGCGAAGAATCTTTTGATGCAAAAAATATTATTTACTTAACTATGGAGCATCCAATTTTAAAATTAATGCCCATAGACCAGATTTTGGAATTATATGAAGAAGAAGTTGTTACTGAAAAAGGCAGAGAAAAAATTGTTTTATTGGATGAGTTACAGTATATTGACGAGCCTACAGTATGGCTGAAGTTAATGGTTGATGGTCATCCAAATTGGAAGATGATAGTTACAGGCTCAGCAAGCATAACATTCAAAAATAAAGATTTGGAGTCAGGTGTGGGGAGGTGGGTTCATGTTCCTGTGCCGACATTATCTTTTTTTGAATATGTTTTGTTAAGAGAGTATGAGAAAAATGACAAGAAAGCTCCTATGTTCGCTAAAGCTTGGAAGGCAACAAGTTTAGGCGATTTGTCATCCGAAGAGAAAAAGTTTTTGACAGATTCCCTTAAGCCTTTGCAGGAGGAGTTTAATAATTTTTTACTTGTAGGGGGATTTCCCGAATCTGCGATGTTGGATGACCCAGCTTTGGCGCAACGATTACTAAGAGAAGATGTCGTAGATAAGGTTTTGAAAAGGGACATGGCAGCTTTTTATAAAGTAAGAAAACTTCAAGAGTTAGAAAAACTTTTTGTTTATCTTTGTTTGCATAGTGGCTCCATGATGAATGAGCAAACTATTAGTGGAGAATTAAAAATAACAAGGCAAACCTTAGATTCCCTATTAAATTGTTTGGAGGGCGCTCATTTAATTAGGAAAATAGTCGGAGTTGACATCACTGGGAAAAAAGTTTTAAAAGGTAAAACTAAATGGTACGTTGTTGATTCTTCAATGAGAAATGCTGTGCTGTTAAAAGGAAAAGACTCATTACAAGACCCAACTGATTTAGGGCTGATGGTTGAAGCTGCTACTGTAAATCAGGTGGCCTCTTTTACCTATGGTTCTACTCCCAGATTGGGTCATTGGCATGGGAAAAAAGAAAAAGAAGTGGATTTGGTTGTAGAAGGTTCTAAATATACACCAATTGCGATTGAGGTAAAGTATAGGGGAAACTATGAATTAAAACATAATGAAGGCATATGTGAATATTTGTCACAAAAAAATAAAGCTGTAGGGATTCTTGTTACAAAAAATACACAAGATTTTGGGGTAAAGCTATTTAATATGAATGGGAAAATTATAACAATAACTCAGATACCGGCTTATATATTTTTATATATGATGGGGCATTATGAGTTCAAGTTAAACCAAGCAGGCCATGGAAAAGAGTAGTACAATCGATTACTGCCTAAGCTCACATACATATTGCACTCCCTCGCCTTAACTGGTGAGGGATACATAAGATATCCTTGACACTATTTATCAAACCGTTTATAATACTCAAACAGGTTAGGACTAAATCTTAACACTTAAAAACGGCATACATTTTGTAGTTCAATTTTGCTCTTATGTAAGCGGAAATCACCGCTGATTATAAGGGCCTAGGGTTGATCCCTAGGGCTGAACATAATCTACCTTCGGTAGATGTGTTTTTTTTCGCCCAAAATTGACCTTGCAAACCCTTGCAAACCCTCTCTGTCCCTCAGCTGCATTCGGGACATCTCCCCCAGAGGGGGAGAAGGGGACACCGGGATCGCCGATAAATCGGCACGCTACATTTACAACAGAACGTAGATAATTGCGCAGAATGATACTGACTACTCAGCGTCAAATCCGCGTAACTATCCGCGTTTATATCCGCGGTGAGTTCTTTAACAGCTGAATAGTGATTAGAAAACAATTATAACCGCCCGGTTATAGTTGTGTACAAAACCATCGTGTCCTGACTGATTTAAACCCAGTTGGGATGCAACCCCGTACCAGTCATCCGCTAACGCGGATTCCGGTACAGGGCAAGATGTTTGCGTCAATTCAATATGAGTTCAATGATATTCTGTGAATAACAGAAAAATGTTTTGATAGGTTTACATTTTACAAAAATAAATCTATCGCCCCGTACCACTCATCCCGCTTCGCGGGATTCGGGTACAGGGCAAGCCAAGGTTTGTCTTTTAGACAGATCAAACTTTCAAATTTAATTTCTGTCCGCCTCTGGCGGACTATCAAGATTTACTTTTGATTTCTAATAAGAGTTTGATCCTGGCTCAGGATGAACGCTGGCGGCGTGCCTAAGACATGCAAGTCGAGTGGGTTTAGACCCACGGCGAACGGGTGAGTAATACCTAGGAACTTTCTTTAAGTGGAGCATAACCCATAGAAATGTGGGACAATTCTCCATGTGGCAGTAATGCTAAAGTCGCAAGACGCTTAAAGTGAGGCCTGGGCACCATCAGCTAGTTGGTAAGGTAATGGCTTACCAAGGCTATGACGGTTAGGGGTCCCGAGAGGGATAACCCCCACACTGGAACTGC
>JAHFJJ010000021.1 GCA_023245895.1 Candidatus Doudnabacteria bacterium | reverse complement strand
GGTCGGCGGCATTAAAATTTATCCGGTTGACGATTTAAAGCAATTGGTGGGAGTTTTACAAAAAGTCCAAACTCTGGAAACCCAGCCTTCGGTTGAACCGGAAGAAATTTTAAAGAATTTCCAGGCGGCTTTGGATATGAAAGACGTGGCCGGGCAGGAGTCTGCCAAGCGCGCGTTGGAAATAGCTGCGGCCGGTTCGCATAATATTTTACTTTCCGGGCCGCCCGGCAGCGGCAAAACTTTACTGGCGCGCGCCATGGCCGGAATTTTGCCGGACTTAAGTTTGGAAGAAGCGCTGGAACTGACAAAAATTTACAGCATCGCCGGAAAACTAAAAGAAAGTTTTATTACCAGCCGCCCGGTTAGGAGCCCGCACCATACCACTTCTAACGTAGCTTTGGTAGGAGGCGGAGCCAGCCCAAAGCCCGGGGAAATAACACTGTCCCACCGCGGAATTTTATTTTTGGACGAGTTCCCGGAATTTCCCAGGAATGTTTTGGAGGCTTTGCGCCAGCCGCTGGAAGACGGCGTGGTGACTGTTTCAAGGGCCAGCGGCACTTTTACTTTCCCGGCCAAATTTACTTTGGTGGCGGCGCAAAACCCCTGCCCCTGCGGCTATTTGGGCGACTTAAGCAAGCAGTGCGCCTGCAGCCCGGGCCAGGTTTTTAAATACCAGAAAAAAATTTCCGGGCCGCTTTTGGACCGGATAGATTTGCACGTGGAAGTCCCGCGCCTGCCCTATGAAAAAATGTCAGACTCACGGCCCGCGGAAAAATCTTTTGACATTAAAACCCGCGTCCAAAAAGCCAGGGGCCTGCAGCGCCAAAGGTTTAACAACAGCAAGACCAACAGCGAAATGTCGCTTATCGAGCTAAAAGAATATTGCAAGCTGGATGAAGCCGGACAGCAGGTTATAAAGCACGCCATGAAGCAGTATAATTTTTCCGGCCGTTCCCTGCACCGCGTTTTGAAAGTCGCCCGCACTATTGCGGACTTGGCCGGCTTGGAAAACATTAGTACCGATAATTTGGCGGAAGCTATTATGTACCGGCCAAAGTCGGAATAGTAGTGGTTTCGGTAGTTAGCCATTTATGGGCTGTCCAAAATATTGACAGCTGATAAATCAGCTAACTACACTTAAGATTTATTTGTACTTTCGCTATTACTATCTTATAATACCCTTATGAGCCCCGTTAGAAATAGCTTTCATGAACAGCGGGCGTGGTTGTATCTTTAATCAGTTTGCTAAGAACTAGTTAATAGTATGAAAATTTCTAACGGGGTGAATCAAAAAATCCGCAAGGCGATTATCCCCGCAGCCGGTTTTGGCACGCGTTTTTTGCCCGCCACCAAAGCCATGCCAAAAGAAATGCTGCCAATTGTAGACAAGCCCATTATCCAATATGTTGTGGAGGAAGCCGTGGCTTCGGGCATAGAAGACATTGTTATTGTTACTGGCTGGCACAAGCGCACCATTGAGGACCATTTTGATTATCCCTTTGAACTGGAAAAAAGGTTGCTTGAGGCGGGCAAGGAAGAGCAGGCCGAAGAAGTCAGGCGGATTGGCGAGATGGCGAATTTTATTTATATCCGCCAAAAAGGCCCCTATGGCAACGGCACGCCCATACTTAACGCGCGCAGGGTAATAGGCGACGAGCCGTTCGCGGTCTTGTGGGGGGACGAATTTATTTATTCAGAGCCGCCGCGTTTGAAGCAGATGA
The DNA here is from genome assembly GCA_023245895.1 of Candidatus Doudnabacteria bacterium. GTDB lineage: Bacteria > Patescibacteriota > Doudnabacteria > UBA920 > UBA920 > PALSA-1336. Next base: position 17,529 of record JAHFJJ010000021.1, on the reverse strand, counting down.
TGGAAGTTTATGAAAAGTACGGCGCGCCTAATATTTCGGCGGTTAGGGTTCCGGAAATATCGGTAAATAAATATGGGATCGCGGATGTAAGCGATGTAGCGGCAGGAGTTTACAAAATTAACAAAATTGTGGAAAAGCCTCCGGTGGGCAAAGCGCCGTCCAACCTGGCAACCCATGGCGCTTACATTATGCCCCCGCGGCTGTTTGAAATTTTAGCCGAAACTAAAACCGGCAAAGACGGTGAGCTGTGGCTGGTAGACGCCATAACCAGGCTGGCCAAGGAGCAGGACGTTTACGCGGTGGAAATTAAAAACGGCAAGTATTACGATACCGGCAACAAACTGGAATATTTAAAGGCTGTAGTGGAGTTTGGGTTAAAACATGATGAGCTTAGAGGGGAGTTTGGGGAATATCTTAAAAATCTGAATCATGAAGTATGAATTAGGAATTAGGGTTGAGACCCAAATTCATAATTCCTGATTCCTAATTCATAACCATATGAAACTAAAAATACAAACAAAATCCAACAAAATTATCGGAATCGTAATATCGCTCGCGTTCCTGTCCGCCGGCTGCGGCCCGGGCGGACAGCCTCCTCCCCAGCAGGTGGTTTTGAATGTCTGGGACCCTTTTGAAACCACGGAAAATTTACAGCAGATGTTTTCGGACTACCAGCAAAAAAATCCTAACGTCCAGATTGTCTATACTAAAAAGGATATTGGAACCTATGAGTCCGATTTGCTCAACGCTTTGGCTTCGGGAACCGGCCCGGATGTTTTTTCCATAAACAATTCCTGGTTGCCGAAATACCAGGACAAGCTGGCTCCGGCTCCGGACAAAATTTGGACGTTTAAGGAATACAAAGATGCTTTTGTGGATGCCGCGGTAAACGATTTTACATTAGACCAACAAATTTACGGCGCGCCTTTGTCCGTGGACTCCCTGGCCTTGTACTATAATAAGGACATACTTGGCAGCGCGGGCATAGCCACGCCCCCAAAAACCTGGGCGGAACTGGCTGCTGACGTGCAAAAAATACGGCGGGCCGACAAGACAGGCTATTTTACCTTAAGCGGTTTGGCGGCCGGCAGCAGTAGCAATGTTAACCGCGCCGTGGATATTTTATATTTATTTATGTTGCAAAAGGGCGCCGCGCCTTACTCTTCGGATTTTAGCCGCCCAACTTTTAACCAGCCGGTTTCCGTAAATGGCCAATACACCAATCCGGGTTTGGAAGGCCTGAATTTTTACACTTCTTTTGCCAACCCCGCCAGCGCCAACTACAACTGGAACTCGCGCAGCGACTACTCCATTGACGCGTTTACCAACGGCAGGGCGGCTTTCTTGTTCAGCTATTCTTATACCGCCGACACTATAAGGCAAAAAAATCCCAATTTGAATTTTGACGTAGCAGGCGTGCCCCAGCCCAACCTTGACCAGCCGGCGGTAAATTTTGCTAACTACTGGGCGGCAGGGGTGAGTAAGCAGAGCAAAAACCAGCCTGCGGCCTGGGACTTGTTAAAATTTTTAACCGGCAAAACTTCTCTGGATAAATATTACGCCCAGCACAAACTGCCTTCTTCGCGCAAAGACCTTATCTCCCTGCAAATACAGGATCCGGATATAGGTGTTTTTGCCAACGCCAATCTTACAGCCAAGCCTTTTTACAAGCCTGACCAGCAAAAGCTTGACGCGATTTTCGCCAAAACAATAGACTCGGTAATTTTAAACGGCATAAACCCGGAAGAAGCCCTAAGCCAGGCCAGCCAGCAAGCCGAAGCGTTTAGCAGGCAGTAAGTGGAAAATTATTCTAATTATTTTAATTGACCTAATTGTTTTAAACAATGAGTAATGATCAAGATTCCAATAGCAAAAAGTATGATTTGGAAGAAAGAACCGCTAAATTTGGCGAAGAGGTTATTAAGTTTTGCAGGGACTTGCCGAGAAATGAACTCACTAGAAGGATTGTTGATCAGTTAGTCGGTTGTGGCACCTCTGTCGGCGCACAATACTGTGAGGCTGATGATGCTGAAAGCCCTAAAGATTTTAAGCACAAAATTGGCTTGTGTAAGAAAGAATCCAGAGAATCCAAACATTTTTTAAGAATGTCGGCAGTTGCCGTTCCTGAAATGGCAGACAGGGCGCGGAAACTGTGGGTAGAAGCCAAAGAGTTAAACTTGATTTTCAATGCAATTTACAAAAAATTAAAAGACAAGCAAGGCTAAAAATTTAAACATTGGTTATTGTTTAGGTCAATTAGTATAATTAGTACAATTAGAAATTATTGGTAATTATCCCCAAATTATGTTATTCTTTAGGCAACAAATGCCTTTAAAGAAACAAAAAATTATTTTAGCAATTTGTTTGAGTTTGGTTTTACTGGCGCCGGTTTTTGTGTCGGCGCGCGGCTTGGTGCCATGCGGGGGGTATGATCCCGCTATGCCGGATGGCCGGGAAAAGCCCTGCGATGTGGAACAGATATTCGTCTTGGTCGCCAGAGTTACAAATTTTTTAATTGCCATGGCCGGGATTTTTGCGGTTTTTGAAATTGTCAGAAGCGGATTCTGGCTGGCAGTTTCAATGGGAGAAGAAGAGTCTATTACCAAAAATAAGAACGCCATACAGAGCGCTATTATAGGCTTAGTCTTGGTTATGATGGCTTACATGTTTGTTAACACGGTTGCCAATTTCATGCTGACCAGGAATGTTGTTACTGACCCCAGCAGTCCCAAATACAAGCCTAAATGCAAATTCGATTTGGGCAACCCGCTTAATTATTTAATTATAGATACGGCCGATTGCGGAAGCGTTTCCGGGTAAAATTATAAAAATAAATTTATCAAAATGGAAATAAAGCTTAAAAAAATATTTTGCGGCTTATGGCTGGCTTTAACCTTAAGCCTTACTATTTTGGCTATTGTCCCGGGTTCAGTTTCGGCCCAATCGGCGGAAGAGATCGCCCGCTGTAACGCTTTTAAGGACAAACTTAATTCCTACGGGGCCCATTTAACCGACGGCCAACCTTTCTTTTGCTCGGCATCGGAACTAATTGTTAAAGTAATAAATTACGCTTTAGGCATGGCAGGCATAGTGACCGTGTTATTTTTAATTGTCGGCGGCTTTTGGTACATAACCGCCGCGGGCAATGAAGAAAGCGCGGAAAAAGGCAAGAAGACTATAACCAACTCCATTTTAGGCTTGGTGGTTATAGTTTTAGCTTATACAATTGTAAGGATAGTTTCCGGCACGCTACATCTTTAGAAAAGTAGTTACTATTAACAGTTCACCACAGTAAACAGATTATCAAATCCGTTACAGTTCTGTAGTTAGCCCATTTATGGGTTGTTTAATAACAGCTGATAAGCTTGTCCCGCACCCCGATGCGGGATCAGCTAACTACACGGAGTATCTGGTTTTTAGAATTTATGTTATAATTAACTTAAGTTAAAAATCTTAAAATCTAAGATTATCAATAACCCGAGAGGGGGTGAACAACTTGAAAAAAACAGTTAAAAAAGTAAATTTTCTTAAAATAATGGAAGTGGCTGCTGTGGTCGCTTTGACCCTGGCTCCTTTGGCAGTTTCGGCTTTATCCCTACCAAGTTGCAATTCCCTGCATGGGATAAATTGCAGTTCTGCTAACGGTTCGGTTACCGGGCTTATTCTTTATGTCATAAACATAATGCTTGGCATTGCCGGTTTAATTGCGGTTTTGTTCCTTATTATTGGCGGCTTTTGGTACATTACCTCGGCCGGCAACGAAGAGACCGCGGAAAAGGGCAAGGGCACTGTAATAAACGCCATTATTGGTATTGTAATAATTATCCTTTCTTACGTGGTGGTTAACGTGGTATCCGGTTTGGTTACAAACCCCAGCGTCACCGCTCCTTAAATTTTTATCTTCCAATCCAATCCCGCTCCCATTTTCCGCAAGTTGGTCGATGGGGCGGGATTGGTTTTAGACTTCAAAATGAAAGTTAATTTTTATTTGGGGGTTTGAATTAATAACTAATATTTATGAAGCAAAAAATAAAAAACATATTGAAATATGCTGTTCCTATAGCCGTCTTAGTCCTGCCTTTTGCGGCTTTGGCCGCGAACGCCGTCCAGACCGGACTTAGTGGTTCGGGTTTGTCCAGTTCTTTCGGCAACGCCGGTTCGCTTTCAGGTTCGGGTGACTTAAGCACTCTGATTGCGAATGTTATTCGACTGGCTTTGCTTTTTGCCGGAGCCATTGCCGTGCTTTTTATAATAATTGGCGGCTACCAGTACGTAACTTCGGCGGGCAATGAGGAGTCGGCCGAAAAGGGCAAGAAGACTTTAATTAATGCCATAATAGGCATAGTAATTATTGTGCTTTCTTATGTAATTGTAAACGTAATTGCCAGACAGGTTGGCGGGTAATACGATTAAGTCGCTGTCTTAATGACTAAAAACAACAAAGCAAAATTACTTTCAGGATTTTTTGCCGGATTTTTGGTTTTTACGGCATTAATGTTTGTTGTTGCCAAGCCGACTTTGGGAGCGGGTATAAGGACAGTAGAACAAGTCGCTCCCGGTGCAGTCAGGTCTGATTGTTCTCAAACTAATACTTGTAATCCTGGCTTTATTTGCGACCCACACTGGAAAATCTGCCTTTCTGATATTAACGGAGTCTGCCGCAATACGGTACTGGATTGTGTTGACCAGGCTACGGATTGCCAAAATAATACTTGTGTTGATAGCGGCGGGCCTGGAACTAACCCTACTCCCCCAACCCCTCCCACCCCACCAACTCCCGGCGTGGTGGGCGCGCCACAGTGCAACAACGACCCAAAGTTAGCCTATAAAGACGGACTGTGTTTGCCGGCAGAAGAGTTTGAGTGCAACGGTAATTCTTTGCGTTGCGCCTCCAGCCTTAAAGATTTGATTGTTAAAGTGGTTAAGTTACTTTTGGAATTTGCCGGGATCATCGCGGTCTTAATCCTAATAGTCGGGGGTTACTGGTATATTACCTCGGCCGGCAACGAGGAACAGGCCGAAAAAGGCAAAAAGGCTATAATTAATTCCATTATAGGTTTAGTTGTTATAATCTTGTCTTACGCCATTACTAGTATTGTAGCTGTTACTTTGGCGAGATAAATTTATCTCTTATGTAAACTACGGCTCGTGGAGGGCCGTATTTTTGTTTGTTTTGCCAAGTCCGCCAATAAACTGGTAGAATATACAGGCATGTTTTGTTGCGTCGGGCGGGGGAATAACAAGCCGGGGTGGAGAAATTGGCAGACTCATCAGCCTTAGGAGCTGATGCCCGCAAGGGCGTGCAGGTTCAAGTCCTGTCCCCGGCACCACGAACCACTCATCCGCCTTTGGCGGATTCGGGTACGTGGCACAGCCACGTAGACGATAGAGTGGTGAGTGTCCTGTACCGGAGTCAGACGACTGGTACAGGACACCGATCCTGGCCTGCTTTGCCTGATACTTTTGCCTTGCTTTGGCGTTAAATCTTTTGTATAATGAAGTAACTTTTTTGATTATTTAACTTTCATTTCAATGGGAAAAATTGCGAAAAATATAGTATTGATTCTAGTTGGCTTTTTGGTGATTAGTATGGTTTTTACCGCGTTTAGCAGTAACACAAAAGTCAGCACGGTCCAAATGTCCGATATCAGCGCCGCGCTTAAGCAAGGAAAAGTTGAGAGCCTTACTATTGCCGACAGTATTGTGACGGCCAAATTTAAAGATACCGGCGCTTTGCAAGAGGCAAAAATAGTCAGCGGCACGGATGTTCTGGCGTTTTTTAAAAATACCAATGTAGACGCGGCCATGCTGGCGCCGGATAAAGTCAAAATTACTTTTAGCAACGGCAGCGCCTGGAGCAACCTGGCCGGTCCGGCGCTGTCTATCCTTCTGCCGTTTTTATTGATATCCATAATTATTTATTTTTTTATGCGCCAGGTGCAGGGCAGCAACAACCGGGCGCTGACCTTTGGCCAAAGCTCGGTTAAGCTGAACGACGAGCGCAAGAACCGCGTAAAATTCGCGGATGTCGCCGGTGCCAAGGAAGCCAAAGAAGAATTAAAGGAGATTGTGGAGTTCCTGCGCTTCCCCCAAAAGTTTTTACAGCTGGGCGCCAAAATCCCCAAAGGCGTTTTACTTTTGGGTTCTCCCGGAGTCGGCAAGACCATGCTGGCCCGCGCCGTGGCTGGCGAGGCCAACGTCCCGTTTTTTCATATTAGCGGCAGTGAATTCGTGGAAATGTTTGTGGGCGTTGGCGCGTCCCGCGTGCGTGACTTGTTTAAAAAAGCCAAAAAGAACGCGCCCTGCATTATTTTTATAGATGAAATAGATGCTGTGGGCAGGCAAAGGGGAGCGGGCCTGGGCGGCGGGCACGACGAACGCGAGCAGACCTTGAACCAGATACTGGTAGAAATGGACGGTTTTGAAACCGATACAAATGTTATTGTCATGGCCGCTACCAACAGGCCGGATGTTTTAGACCCGGCCCTGCTTAGACCCGGCCGTTTTGACCGCCAGGTAATTTTGGATCTGCCGGATATAAACGATCGCGCTGCCATTTTGGAAGTCCACAGCAAGAACAAACCAATGTCCAAAGAAGTTAATTTAAGGAAAATTGCCGAGCGCACCCCGGGTTTTAGCGGCGCTGACCTTGCTAATTTGGTAAACGAAGGGGCAATTTTGACAGCCAGGCGCAATAAAAAAGAAATCGGGCCTGACGAGCTTAAAGAATCTATTGAAAAAGTCATGCTGGGCCCGGAGCGCAAGAGCCACATACTTTCCACAAAAGAAAAAGAAGTTACGGCTTACCACGAAGGCGGGCACGCTTTAATTGGCAGCGCGTTAACTTTTTCAGACCCGGTCCATAAAGTTTCCATAATTTCCAGGGGCCGCGCCGCCGGCTACACCATGAAGCTGCCTTTTGAAGACAAGCACCTGCATACCAAGCAGGGATTTTTGGACGAAATTGCGGCTTTATTGGGAGGTTATGCCGCGGAAAAGTTGGTTTTTAATGAACTGACCACCGGCGCTTCCAATGATTTAAAAGTCGCGACAGCCATGGCAAGGAGATTGGTTATGAACTATGGCATGAGCGACGCCATTGGGCCGATTGTTTTGGGCGACCAGCATGAGATGGTTTTTTTAGGCAGGGAAATATCAGAGCAAAGGAATTACAGCGAAGCTGTGGCAAAAATTATTGACGAAGAAGTTTCCAAAATTATGAAAGACGGCCTCCACCGCGCCACAGAAGTCCTGACAAAGTTCAGAAGCCATTTGGATACCATTGCCCAGCGTTTGGTAAAAGAAGAGGTTTTGGAACAGGAGCAGTTCCATGAAATAGTAAAGGATATTATCCCGCCGGAAAAAAAACAATCGCCGGAGTTTGAAAACCTGGAAGCTCGGGTTGCGGCGGAAGTTGTGCCTAAACCGGTTTAGGTAAGTTGTTGGGTATAAGTTATAGCCACCAGTATAGTTGTAAGTAATAAGGTGTAAGGCGTTTAAGCCTTATTATCAATTACCTAATACTATACTGGACGCCATAACAATAGCTAATAACTATTTCAAGACCGGATGCCATAACTAATACCTTATTACCCATCCGAAACCGGTGGCTATAACTTACAACTTTTTATTTTCAAAAGTTATGCTAAAGTTGCGGCAAATTGCGTATGCATCTATTGAATCCACCAGCCGAACTCCGCGCTGGTGGATTTTAGCGCTTGTCCAGGCAGTTTTTGCTTTTTTGGTTATGCCCAGTATTGTCTACCCGGGACTGCTTTTTTCCCGGTATATTTTTTTGTCAGCGGGCTCCGTAATTATTTTGGTTCCGGTTACGGTCTGGATATGGATGGATATTGACGCCAGGAAATCCAGGAGCCTTAAGCAAAAGTCTTTAAAATTTTTTATCCAATCCTGCGTGTCCGCCGGCGGCATTATGTTTTGCGCCTTGCTGGCAACCTTAGCCGCCCGGGTATTTGTTGCGCAAGTGGTTTTGTTTTCACTTCTTTCCAGCCTGGTTACAGCAACTTCCGCCCTTGCCATGCTCTATGCTGTTTTATGCGAACAGCGTTTTTCACCCGCCTGGGGCCTGGCTCTTGATACGTGGAGTAAAAAAATCTCTCTTGCCGCTGTGGTAGCCTTTGTTCTAATACTTGCCCAGGCCGCTTGTTTTGCTTTTTTCCACGGTTTATGGGACAGTTTGGGTTTTAGCGGGCAGTTTCCAGTTTTTGGGCATTCTGCTACAATATGGATATTGCTTTTTGCCGTAATATTTTTAGCGGCTTTTTTAGGAGCTCTGCTCAATTGTTTTTTGGTCTTTTTGTTCCTGGAAACCATACGCCAAAAAAAGGACCCTGAAGCCATGGAGTTGGCAATGCCGAAGCAGCCGGTTTTTGAAGGCAATATTTAAAACTAAGATACATTGTAGGGCGATTAGCTCAGTGGTAGAGCATTTCTTTGACGTAGAAAGGGTCGGTGGTTCGATCCCACCATCGCCCACCACGAACCACTCCCCGCCGAAGGCGGGTCGGGTACGTGGCGCAGCCATCTACACGATAGAGTGGTGAGTGCCCTGATACCTGATCCGCCTTCGGCGGAGAATGGTTCAGGGCCAGACAAGTATAATTAATCCCCGATCTTTCATCTTTGTTCCCTTAGCTTTACAAGTTGAGGATTAAAGATAAAAGATTAGGAATGGTTCATCCTAATGCCTTCTTTAGACCAAAAAGAATTAGAAGAGATCCTCGGCTTAAAAATAAGAAATCCTGACTTGTATTTGTCGGCTTTCACCCACCGGTCCTACCTGAATGAGAACCGGTCTTTTGCCTTGCCCCACAATGAACGCTTGGAGTTTTTGGGCGACGCGGTTTTGGAGCTGGCCGCAACCGAGTACCTTTACAAAAATTACCCTCATCCCGAAGGCGAGCTGACCAACTTTAGGAGCGCGCTTGTGAATTACAAAATGCTTAGCGCCATTGCCTCCCGCCTGGGCTTTGAAAAATTTTTGTTAATGTCCCGCGGGGAAGCCAAGGACATGGGCCGGGCCAGGCAGGTTATTTTAGCCAACTGCATAGAAGCTGTTATTGGCGCAATGTATTTGGACGCAGGCTACCAGGAAAGCGGCAATTTTATCGCAAGGGAAATTTTGGTTGAACTGCCCAATATTATTAAAGAGGGCAGTTACATGGACGCAAAGAGCAAGCTCCAGGAAATTATCCAGGAAAAGCGGGGCGTAACCCCGACTTACGGGGTAATATCGGAAACTGGGCCGGACCATAACAAAATGTTCGTGGTCGGCGCGTTCGTTGGCCAGGATGAAGTCGGCCGCGGCACGGGCCCTTCCAAGCAGGAAGCCGAACTTTCCGCGGCGCAGGATGCATTAAAGCAGAATAAGTTCTAAGTGTGAATTTTGAATCAGGAATTAGGAATTATGATTTTTAAGCCCATGATTCCTAATTCATACTTCATAATTCAATCAAAGAAATAAAAAAGTGTACCTTAAACGTTTAGAAATCCACGGATTTAAAAGTTTTGCTCAAAAGACCACGCTAGAATTTTCCAGCGGGGTTATTGCGATTGTGGGGCCTAACGGCAGTGGTAAGAGTAATGTTGCCGATAGCTTAAGGTGGGTTTTGGGCGAACAATCGGCAAAATTAATCCGCGGCAAAAAGAGCGACGACGTAATTTTTGCCGGCAGTGATAAAAAAACCCGCTTAGGCTTTGCCGAAGTTACCGCGACTTTTGACAATAGCGACCATCGCATTCCGGTTGACGCTTCTGAGGTATCAATCGGCCGTCGTATAGATAGAAGCGGAGAGAGCGAATATTTGTTAAATGGCAACAAAGTCAGGCTTTTAGATATTGTAGATTTGGTTTTAAAAAGCAACATAGGCACTTCACGTTATACGGTTATTGGCCAGGGCACAATTGACCAAATGATTCTTGCCGGCCCGGGCGAGATAAAAAATTTACTGGATGAAGCCAGCGGCGTAAAAACTTATTACATAAAACGCGAAAAAACTTTAAGGCGGCTGGAGCAGACGGCGCAAAATTTAATGCGGGCTGAAGATTTAATTGCTGAAATTGAACCTAGGTTAAAATCCCTCCGCAGGCAGGCGAAAAAAATGGAAGCCCGCGCGGAAATTGAAGAGGAATTAAAAATCCATCAGAAAGAATTTTTTAGCCATAATTTTTGGCAACTAAAAGGAATTTTGGATGGAATTTCAGAAAAACTTTCGGAGGCGCAAAAACAGCGGGGTGTTTTGGAAGAAAAATCTTCTCACTTAAGGAAGCAGGTGGAAGCTTTGGAGAATACATCCCAAAAGGGCGGCGGCAAATTTAAAGAAGTCCAGGAAGAATTAAATAAATTACAAAGCCAAAAGAACAAACTTTTAGAAGATTTAAGTTTGGTGCGGGGAAAAATGCAGAGCCAAAAAACAGCAGTAACCGGCGATGCCCGGAGCCTGACAGTAGAAGTCCATAACCGCCAAAGGAAAATTGAGGAAATCCAGGGCAAGATAAACCAGAATAAAGGTGAAAAGCAGAATTTAGAAAGCCAATTTTTGGCCCAGTTTAAAGCTTTGGAAGAAGTAAATAAAAATTTAAACCAGCTTTCCCATAATTTAACCAACCCCAATTCCGTGGACTGGGAAGCCGTGGACAGGGAGCTGGTGGCCTTGGAGAGCGCCTGGAATAATTTTTATAATCAACTTTTCCAAAGCCAGAGCATGGATGAAGTTAAGAAGCAGGCGGAGAGCGTTGCCGGAAGTTTTGAAAAATTTAAGAAGGCGGCGCGTTCTTCGGTAATAGACCCCCAGGTTGCCAGCCTGGCGCTAAAACAGGAATTGGATAATTTGCTTAAAACTAAAGAACAGCTGCAGAGTGAGGTTAACAGCGCGCAGTTAAATATGAGCAAGAGCAAAATTTCTCTGGATTTTTTGGAAAGGGAAATGGCCTCGCTGGCGCAGGAAAAATTGCATTTTGACCTTGAGCTGAAAAAAGCCCAAAGCAGTTCTCCCGACGAGTTTTGGAGGAACCTTTTAGCCGAAGAAGAAAAAATCAACAAGCTAGTTTCCGGCCTGGGGCACGAAATTACTAAAATTGAACACACGCTTAAGGAACATTATGACCAGGAAGACGAACGGCAGAAAGATTTAAGAAAAACAGAAGGCGGTTTTCGGGATTTGCAGGACCAAGTCGCAAAAATTAAAGACCAAGAATCCACTATTAGCATTGAAAAGGCCAAATACGATACGCAAATGGAAGCCTTGAGTGAGGAAGTAAAAAGGGCCTTGGGACAGCCGGAATGGGAAAATTTGCACCATCACAAACATGAAAGCAAGACAGGTGATTTGGAAAATAAAATCGCCAGGCTTAAAAACCAACTGGAAACCATTGGCGGCATGGACGAGTTGACCTTAAAGGAGTATCAGGAAACCGAAACCCGCTACACTACTTTAAGCACACAGGTGGAAGACTTAAGGCGGGGTATGACGGACTTGCGGCAAATTATAGAGGAACTGGATGAGCACATTAAGAAAAAGTTTAACGAATCTTTCCATAAAATAAATGAAAAGTTTGAGTATTATTTTAGGGTGCTGTTTAACGGCGGCAGGGCATATTTGAGTATTTTAAAATCTGATGATGAACAGAAAGAAGAATCTGCGGATGTAGAGGCGGCCACCGGCCGCCAACCAGAGGATGGAGATGATGGTATTTCGGAATTACGTCCCGAAGAGAAAATAGTGCAGAAATATGAAAAAGGCGCTTCCAGTATTACCGGCATAGACATAAAAGCCACCCCTCCCAGTAAGAAATTAGCATCTATCCAAGCCTTGTCCGGAGGCGAGAGGGCTTTAACTTCCATTGCCCTTTTATGCAGCCTGCTTTCCTGCTTCCCTTCGCCTTTTGTTGTCCTGGACGAAGTGGACGCGGCATTGGATGACGCCAACACCATACGCTTTGGGCAAATTTTAGGCACACTGGCGCATCAAACACAATTTGTCACCATAACCCACAACCGCGAAACCATGGCCCAGGCGCATATGCTTTACGGGGTTACCATGGGGGATGATGGAATATCTAAGTTGTTATCTGTTAAGCTGGATCAAGCTAAGGCTTTCGCTAAGTAATATCCTAATATCAAATATCCAGTATCCGATATTAAGATATTGGATATTAAGATATTATTATGCACCAAATTTTTTCTGTTTTGACTAATTTTATTGTCAGTACAATATCCACCCTCGGCTACTCGGGGGTGGCGGTTTTAATGGCAATTGAAAGCGCTTGTATTCCGCTTCCAAGCGAAATAATCGGCCCCTTTGCCGGCTACTTGGTTTTTACCGGCAGGTTTAATTTGTTTTGGGTAAGTATCGCCGGCGGCGTGGGTAGTATGTTAGGCAGTTGGGTAACTTATGAAATAGGAAAATACGGAGGCAGACCAATAGTTGAAAAATACGGTAAATGGGTTTTAATTTCCCATGATGACATAGACATGGCGGACAGGTTTTTTGCCAAGTACGGGAATTTTTCTACTTTTATTGGCCGTTTGCTTCCTGTCGTGCGAACATTTATTTCTTTGCCTGCTGGGATTGCGCGAGTGCCAAAAATACCTTTTTTAATTTACTCGTTTATTGGCAGCGTTATTTGGACAGCTCTTCTGGCATTTTTGGGAATGAAACTCGGCGAAAACTGGAACACTTTGCGGGAAAGGTTTCATTGGTTTGATACGGCAATTATTTTATTGATAATCATCGGCGGTGTTTGGTGGGTGTGGAGGCATTTGCGCAAAAAGCATGGATAATAAAAAAATTAGGAGGCTGCAGGCGCATCCTCCTTTTGCTTTTTGTCGCTCCGGTTGTGAAATGGGCGTTAGAGCTGAATGATTATCTTGTTTAGTCGTGTTGAAAGCCTTTCGACTTCCTCTGTCTTTGCCACAAACTCGCCAAAGGTTTTAGGAAAACCGCCGGCGCCTCCCGGAGCGTACCCGACGGCTCGGAGCGCTTCCATTATGAGCGTTGTTTCGTTCAGGCTCGAAATGTCCGTGTCATCTGAAATTTCGGATGCCTTAGCGCCGAGCAATCTAGCCACCACTTCAGATAGTTTCTCTCGCATAAACCTCCTTTGAATACATTCGAATGTGGGTATGTTATACAAAGGCGCAAAAAGGGTCAATAGCAAGTAGGGCTTGAATTAAAAGCCAAAACATCTGCCAATGAAAAAAGCCGCGGGTCCGAAAGGATCCGCGGCTTTCTGGTAATGGGTGCTGTTGGTGCAATGGGGCTATCTCCGGGCTGATTCTGCTTTTGCATCATCGAGCAATTTGCGCAATTCCGCCCTGTTTTTTGTTATGTCGACCTCGTCTTTTGGGCTCAAGCCTCGTGATTGCAGTGATGCAAGCGCGATGTCGGCCACACCCAGCAAAATTATTTCCAGGCCAATCCCTGCGATTCTTCCTTGCTCTCTGATTTGTTCATCTGTCATCGGCGTCCTTTTTTTGTTCTTGGTTCGCACTTCCCAACCTCCTTCTTTGCCAGTTGGCTTGTCAGAAAAGACTAGCAAAGTTATGAGGGGGAGTCAATATTTAGCGAGTTGACTAAATAGCGCAATATTGCTAGAATATCAGCACGCTTCCGACTTCGCTAAAGCTTCGTCGGACAAGCAAAGTAAGTTTATTAAGTAAAATTATCTAATGTTAACAATCAGATTACAAAGAACAGGCAAAAAAAACCAGGCGGATTTTAGAATCGTCTTGGCTGAAAAAGAATCCCCGGTTTCCAAAAAAGTCGTAGAAATTTTAGGCAGCTATAATCCGAGAAAGAAAACTTTCCAGGTTAAGGAAGAGCGCTTAAAGTACTGGGTAGCGCAACGGGTTGAACTTAGCGAAACCATGCACAACTTGCTGGTGGACAAAAAGTTCGTGGACGCCAAAAAAGTTAAAGCTTTTAACATCCCCAAGAAACCGGTTGAGCCTGCAAAGCCTGCGGACTCACCCCCTGCGGCAGCCGCGACAGAAACTCCTGCCGAAGCCGCTGAAGCAATTGCCGAAGTTGAAGCCAAAATAGAAGCCCCTGTAGCCGAAGAGAAACCTGTAGAACCGGCAGCGTAAATATTATCAATTATAAAATTCCTTCCGCCTAAGGCGGAAGGAATTTTTGTTTGACATTTTAGAGTTAATGTACTATAATATCCCCAAGATAGCTGAAGCTAATGAAAAGGTCGAAGCACAATTACGCTATCACAGAAATTGCACAATTATGGAGCAAGATCAGGCATTTGTAGAATTCGTTGTTAAAGCTTTGGTTGACCATCCCGATGATGTGAAAACCGAACGCGTTGTGGATGAAATGGGAGTATTAATTACTCTTCATTTGAATCCCGAAGACATGGGCCAGGTTATTGGCCGCATGGGCCAGACCGCTAAAGCCATCCGCACTCTCTTAAGAGTCGTTGGCGCCAAGCGCAAAGCCCGCGTGAACTTAAAGATTTATGAACCGGAAGGTTCCCACCGCGGTCCCCGCAGAGAAATGGGCGGGCATGGCGATATGGGCCATGGAGCCCCAATGGGCCAGTCAGCTGATGATTCTTCAATTGACGAGTTCAAGCTTTAAGCTTAACTAGTTTGAAATCAAATAACCCCGAAGTTCCCGGTTTTTATAACCGGTATTCCGGGGTTATTTAAATGCTAGAATAAATGTAGTCGCTCGATTTATAGATCCGCCTAGGCGGACTGATGAATCAGGCAGCTACATTTATGAAGTTATGGAAAAATCCCGTAAAAAACTTTCGATAAAAATAATCACCTTGTTCCCAAAATTTGTAAATGATTTTGTGGAAAGTTTTGGCATTGTAAAAAGGGCTATTAAGTTAAAACTTTTGGATATTCAGCCTGTTAGCCTTCGTCAGTTCGGTATTGGCGAACGGCAAGTGGTAGACGACCGCCCGCATGGCGGCGGGGTGGGAATGGTTTTGCGCGCTGATGTCTTATATAAGGCTATTAAAAGTGCTAAGTCCAGAGTGCTAAGTGCTAAGTCAAAAGTAATTCTGTTGACTCCGCAAGGCAAGAAGTTTAACCAGGCGATGGCGCAAAAGTTATCTAAGCTTGATAATTTAGTCTTTGTCTGCGGGCGCTACGAAGGTTTTGACGAGCGCATAAGGCAGTTTGCGGATGAAGAAATAAGCATTGGCGACTATATTTTAATGGGCGGGGAATTGCCAGCTTTGGTGATTAGTGAAGCGGTAATGCGCCTAAGACCTGGGATTTTAGGTAAGCTGGAATCTACACAGAACGAATCTTTCTCACAAAACCTTTTGGAGTATCCGCAGTACACAAAGCCGGAGAAGTGGAAAGTTGAAAGTGGAAAGTTGAAAGGAAAAATATTTAGCATCCCAAAAGTTTTGCTTACAGGGCACCATAAGAATATAGAAGAGTTCAGGAAAGCGGAATCTGTAAAACGGACTAAAAAAAGAAGGCCGGATTTAATGAAATAATTTAGTGTGTCAACCCGAGTGCATCCGAGGGGTCCCTTAACGCTGATCAATATCGGAAGTAAGGGATTCCTCGCTCAGATGCATTCGCTCGGAATGACACAATTAATTTCGTATTTTTTATGGTCCACGAACTTGTAGTTGAAACTTTAAAGACCAGGCTCGATAAGTATCTTGCCGAGCAATTACCCGCAATCAGCCGCAGCCAAATCCAGCGCGACATACAAGGCGGCTGTGTTTTAGTTAATGGCGAAGTTGTTACAGAAAGCAAATTTGTTGTACGTTTAAATGATAAAATAATTTACAACCAGGAAAAAAAGAATAGCACGATTTTGACGGCCGTCAAAATCGTGCTAAAGGTACTTTATAATAATCACGGGCTTTTAATTATTGACAAGCCGGCGGGAATGGTCGTTCATCCTGGAGCAGGATTTAAAGGTGAAACATTGGCTAGTGCGCTTTTATATGAATTCTCCGCCAAAGGCGGATCCGCCTTTGGCGGAAAAAACATCCATCTTGTCGGCGAAGAACACAGGCCCGGGATTGTACATAGGCTCGATAAAGATACCAGCGGGGTCATATTGGTGGCGGCCACACAGGAAATGTATGAGCATTTAAAAGACGCTTTCGCGGAAAGAAAAGTAAAAAAGGAATATATAGCATTAGTATTCGGCAAGCTTGAAAAGTCACATGGTTTTATAGAAACTCCCATTGGTAAAAGTAAAAGCGACTTTAGGAAGCAGACTACAAAAAATCCTGTTGAGGGTAAGGAGGCTTTAACCGAATATAAGGTTTTGGAATACCTATCGGCAAATGGGGAAAAGGGAGTAAAGGGTTTAAGGGGAGAAAGGGGCGAAAAGGGGATTGACGAATACACCCTTATTCTGGTAAAATTGCACACAGGTAGAACGCACCAAATCCGCGTTCATATGGCATCCATCGGCCACCCATTAATGGGTGATGAGCTATATGGTTCCAAAAGAACCAAGCTCGAAGGCTTAAGCAGGCAATTCCTGCACGCCAAGAAAATAGAAGTCCGGCTGCCGGATAAGACCTGGATAGAAGCGGAAAGTGAATTATCAGACGATTTGAAAAAAGTGTTGATTAGTTTAAATTGTAAATTTTTAAAAAATCTTTAATTGATATTAGGATATTGGATATTAAGATATTCAACTTCCATTTAATATCAAATATCTCAATATCTAATATCTTACATATGAGAATCGTAAAACATGTTTCCGACAGCCAAATAAAAACCTTGCCTAACTTTAAACCTGGCGACACGGTCAAGGTCCACCAGCGCATTAAAGAAGGCGGCAAAGAACGCGTGCAGATGTTTGAAGGCCTGGTTATTGCGCGCAAAGGCGGCAGCGGCGTTAACTCCACCTTTATGGTGCGCAAAATTTCCTACGGCGTGGGCGTGGAAAGAATTTTCCCCCTGCACTCGCCTAATATCGTCAAACTTGAAATTACAAAGTCCCCAATTGTCCGCCAAGCCAAGCTCTACTATGTAAGAGATAGGCAGGATAACACTCCGAGAACCAGGAAAGCTAAGATAGTTAAAAAATAACCATAACGATAAAAATAACTCCCCGGAAATTCCGGGGAGTTTTATTTGATTTGACAATTGTATTAAAAATGTATATTATTCATATATAAGCATTAATCTTAAATATATGAATACCACCCTTCACGTTACAATAGATAAAGAAACCAAACAAAAGGCTCAAAAATTAGCTAAGGAAATAGGCTTGGATATTAGCACAATTGTAAAAGCCAGCCTGAAAACATTTGTGCAGACGGAAAGTTTTTATGCAGAAAAATCCGAGCGTGTAACTCCCAGGTTAGCCGCAATTATTGAACAGGCTAAAAAAGAATTTGCGGCGGGTAAAGCTTTTGGGCCGTTTAGCGGCAATAAACTGGATAAATTTCTTTTATCTTAAATGCGGTATTTAGTAAGCAAAAGGTTCAAAAAGAATTTTGATAAACTGCCGCCAACAGTTAAGCGGCAGTTTATTGAGCGCAGAAAGCTGTTTGAGGCAG
>JAHFJJ010000001.1 GCA_023245895.1 Candidatus Doudnabacteria bacterium | reverse complement strand
ACGGGAGGTCCGAACCCACTATTGCTGCAAAAATAGGGGATGAGCTGTGCGTAGGGGAGAAATTCCAATCGAACCGGGTGATAGCTGGTTCTCCTCGAAATAGCTTTAGGGCTAGCGTCAATTGTTCCCTTTAGAGGTAGAGCACTGAATGGAAACCTGCTGCGCAAGCGGTAGGCTCCAACCAAACTCCGAATTCTAAAGGTCAAGAAATTGGCAGTCAGTCCGTGAGGTCTAAGCTTCACGAGACAAATGGAGAAGAATCCACACCACCGTCTAAGGCCCCCAAATCCTAGCTATAGTGCAAAGGATGTGGGATTGCCCATACAACCAGGAGGTTGGCTTAGAAGCAGCCATCCTTTAAAGAAAGCGTAACAGCTCACTGGTCAAGCGATCCTGCGCCGACAATATATAGGGGCTAAGCTAGGTGCCGAAGACGTGGATTTATGCGAAGCATAAAAACTGGTAACAATTAACGATTAACGATTAACTACTGCAGTCTGCAGCCGGTCAATTGTTAATTGTTAAAAGTTAATTGTTCTTATGCTTCGCATAAGTGGTAGAGGAGTGTTGTACACAGGCTGAAGCGGTATGCGTAAGCGGCCGTGGACAGTGTACAAGTAAGAATGTTGGAATAAGTAATATATATAGAGGTGAGAATCCTCTTCGCCGAATATCCAAGGTTTCCAGGGCAACGATCGTCGTCCCTGGGTTAGTCGATCCTAAGAGTGGGCCCCAAGGGGTTCACCCGATGGAAAATATGGTTGATATTCCATAACCGCTTTATAATTATCTTAGGCGGGACGCATCATGATAACATTAGCGTCATCTGACTATTGGCGTTGTTGTGCTCGTAGGGTGGAACTTTAGGTAAATCCGGAGTTCCTATATTACATCAGCTTACCTCGCAAGAGATGGTTGATGCGATTGTAATCTCGAAAGCATAAAAAAATCTGGCAACGGAGATTAGTGTGAATCAAGGTGTCAAGAAAAGCGTCGAAGTCATGTTATAAAGTGCTCGTACCGTAAACCGACACAGGTGGATGGGGAGAGAATCCCAAGGCGTCCGGACCAATGTTCGTTAAGGAACTCGGCAAAAAAGCAGGTGTACCTTCGGTATATACCTTGCCCTGCACCTGAATTCGCGTAAGCGAATGAATGGTACAGGGCCGCAGCGAAAGATCTCCTCCGACTGTTTACCAAAAACTTAGGTCCGTGCTAAAGCGCAAGCTGATGTATACGGGCTGATGCCTGGCCAGTGTCAGAAGGTTAAACCGGTTGGCGCAAGCCGATCGGCCAAGCCCTGATGAACGCCGGCAGTAACTATGAACATGTTGTAGTTATAAAATTTGGCTATTTGCGGGAATAACTGTGCACACAAAGGACTTTGATGTGCTTAAAGCTTGTAATACTCGTCATTAAATTGACAGTAAAAATTTACAAGATACAGTCAATCCGCAGGGAAGATTTACTAAAAGATTCAGAAGGAAACTTTATGGATCAAAATTGGTTAAAGCAAATTCCTGTTGAAATTGGAAATTACTTTGCAGGTTTTGTAGACGGAGAAGGAAGCTTTAATGTTTCCCTTCGTAAACGAAACGACAGTAAAGTATTATGGCAAGTAATATTAACGTTTAATGTTGCTCAAAAAGACATTACCGTACTTGCTTTGTTGAAGCATCATTTAGGCTGTGGTCGCATTGACCATAGGAAAGATGGCGTGCATCAATATATTGTCCAAAATCATACAGCACTCAAAGAAAAAATAATTCCTTTCTTTGACCGGTTCGGTTTCTTGTCCGCTAGTAAAAAAAGAAACTATTCGTTATTCTCTAAAATTGCAAGATTAGTTTTTGCAAGCCAACATTTAAATCAGGAAGGGTTGCTAGAAATAGTAAAACTTCGTGAGGACTTAAATGAAGGAAAAGGTAGAACTCGAAAGCATAATTTAACAAATTTTAAAGAATCATTTAGTAAAAACCCTCAACGACTAAACGCCGAATCCATCCAATTGATGGAATGATATAGTCTGAACTTCATGGAAACATGAAGCTAACATTATGAACTGTCCTATGGTAGCGAAATTCCTTGTCGCGTAAGTTGCGACCCGCACGAATGGCATAACGAGCAGAGAACTGTCTTAACGAACATTCCGATGAACTTACAGTGGCGGTAAAGATGCCGTCTACCCGCAGCAAGACGGAAAGACCCTATGAAGCTTTACTATAGCGTGTCATTGAATTAATGCTTTTATTGTTTAGCCTAGGTGGGAGCCTTTGAAGTTTGGGCGCCAGCTCAAATGGAGGCAAAAGGTGAAATACCACTCTGTAAAAATATTAATTCTAACCAAAGTCTAACCTACTTTGGGACAGTGGCTCGTGGGTAGTTTAACTGGGGCGGTTGCCTCCTAAATGGTAACGGAGGCGTTTATTAAGGTATGCTAGGCATGGATGGAAATCATGCTGATAGTGCAAACGCATAAGCATGCTTGACTGCAAGGGCGGCGACCCGCGCAGGCACGAAAGTGGAAGTTAGTGATCCGATGCGTTCGAGTGGAAGACGCAAAGCCCAACGGATAAAAGTTACTCTAGGGATAACAGGCTGATCCTCTCCAAGAGTCCACATCGACGAGAGGGTTTGGCACCTCGATGTCGGCTCATCACATCCTGGGGGTGAAGAAGCTCCCAAGGGTTATGCTGTTCGCATATTAAAGTGGTACGCGAGCTGGGTTCAAAACGTCGTGAGACAGTTTGGTCCTTATCTGCTGTGGGTGTTCGAAACTTGATTGGGCGCATCCCTAGTAAAGGGTTTGCTACTTGGCAGAGTAATCTGCCTTGAAAATTCGGCTAATAACGGTGAAATCTTAATATATTTTGCATCCGTTGATAACCATAATTGTAACGGTTCTTCAGTTATGGTACAATTTACTTGAGGACCAAGAATATTAAGACAATACCGTGGGAAGTCGATCTAAAATTGATTTAGCTTATATTGCCGGCTTTTTAGACGGAGACGGCAGCTTAATGTTGCAAATCAAAAAGCGCAAAGATGGAAAGAAAAAAGTTCGTTTTATGTGCACTATCTGTTTTTATCAGGATAGCCGCCATGAAGCAGAACTTTTCTGGATTAAGAAAGTTTTAGGCATTGGGTACTTATCCCGCAGAAATGACGGAATGAGCGAACTTCGTATAAACGGGGTGACTCAAATTAAAAACATTCTTAAAGATTTAATTCCATTTATACGTTTTAAGAAGCAACAAGCTGCGGCTTTGTATAAAGCAGCCGGAATTCTGGAAGGGAAAAAGATTGCTAATTTTACGCAATCTGAACTCAGGAAAATTATAAGCTGTATAACAATAATTCAAAATAATAACTACGCAACTCGGAAAAAGAAAACCGGACTTGAATTATTTAAGATTTTAGGTTTGACCCCGTAACGACTGACTCGAAAGAGGAGATGGAAGGTAGTTAAAAGTTAAAAGTAGAAAGTGAAAAGGACTGCAATTGCAGTTACTTTAAACTTTCAACTTTATACTTTCTACTATTTCTATAATACGCCGACACCTATCATAAAAAAATACTATGGCCCAGGAGCCTAAGGTATAAGATAGGATGAAGATATAGTCTGCACTTCTGGTGACAGAAGAATATGTGACGAGAGGACCGGGATGCATAGACCTCTGGTGTACCCGTTGTCGCGTCCGCGGCATGGCGGGGTAGCTAGGTCTAGTTAGGATAAGCGCTGAATGCATATAAGCGTGAAGCCGTCCAAGAAACTAGGTTTCGTTTTATGTAGCAATACATAATAAAGGTTCGGGGAAGACTACCCCGTATCATAACTAGTGGATAGTGTGCAGTGGGCAGTGGATAGTAGCAATACTAATCACTAAACACTAATCACTGACCACTCGTTTTATAGGTTGCAGGTGTAAGCACAGTAATGTGTTCAGCCGAGCAATACTAATCAACCGAAAATTTTAATTCTATTTCTATTGACTAGCAATTTGTGACTCACTATAATTTATTTAGTAGAGAGTCATCCGCCGAAGCTTTAGCGAAGGCGGATAGTACAATGTTCATAACAGTACAATAACAATTTATTTACCCCCTTATAATGAAGCATCACTTAAAGGTTTTTGCGGTTATTTTAATTATATTTTTAGTAACAGCCGGATTTTTCGTCCTTACTCAAGGCACAGTAAATGCAATTAAGCCATAATAAGTGATCTAAGTGTCCCCCTCTTTGTTTTTTATTCTCCAATCACGGAATAAAGTACGACGAGGGTGGCATTTCCAGCGTGGTCCTACCTGATCCCATCCCGAACTCAGTAGTAAAACACGCACGGGCCAATGATAGTCATACGCATGTATGCGCAAAAGTAGGCGGCTGCCCGCTATATGATCAACTCCTCCTTAAAAAGGGGAGTTTTTCTATTTTAACGAATATAAATAATCGAATAAGTCCTCCAAAGCTTTAGCCAAGGAGAGCTGGCGGCTATAAAAAATCTCTCCTAAACGGAGAGATTTTTTATTATCCGATAAATTTTTATAGGACAAACTTTTTATTTCCTCAAAAATGCTTCTTTGGGAGAAAGCGTCGAAGCGCGGTGGGCCGGCCAAAAACCGGCAATCAGGCCAATGGAAGCCGAGGTTGCCAAGATTAAACCTATAAACCACCAAGGGGTAATAAAGAGCTCTAAAGCTTTGCCTCCTAGGCGGGAGGCAAGCACATTGAGGCCAAAATTTAGCAGTTTGCCCGCCCCAATGCCAATGGCTACGCCCGCTATGCCGCCGCAAAGGCCCATGAGCAGGGATTCCATCAAAAATAGGTTCCGCACGTCGCTATCGGTGGCGCCTAAAGACTTCATGACCCCGACCTCATAAATCCTTTCCAAAAAGCCCACGATCATAGTGTTAAACATGCCAATGGCGGAAACCACCAGGGCGGTAATCCCGAACACAGCCAGCACAATGGTAATCGCGTTTAAAATTTTTCTGGCCTGTGTGACCAAGTCAAGCTTGGCAGAAATTAAAAATCCTTTGTCGCTTAATTTTTCCCTAAGGGGTTCTACATTGTCGATTTTGTCAGCCTTAAGTAAGAGCTCCTTAAAAAAAGGCGGCGCTTGTGAAATGGAAGAAGCCAGAACGTAGACTACCGGAGGCTCGTTCTCGTCGGTGATTATGCCGACAATGGGCAGGGGCGAAGAGGCGTTTGCTTCGCTGGGCTGGCTTTGGTCCTGGCTTTGATAATAAACTTTTATACCGGCTTGTTTGCCGAGGATATTTTGGTCATCTGCTAAGTTAAGCAGGCGCAAAGCCTGGTTAGTAAGCACTAAGCCCGGCTTTTTTTCCGATGGCGCCTGTCCAATGTCCGGGTTAAAGCCGGAAAGCCGAAAGTAGCTGGGTTCTACTTCTCTAACCAAGATTAGCCCGCTTAATTTTTCGTAGTCAATTTCGCCCGAAAATTCAGCCATGCTGCTGGTTTCCGACGCCCCGGGCAGCTTGCCCATTTCCTCTATTGTTTTGGGATAAATTACCGCTCCGCTTTCACTGGGGTAGGAAGCCGCCAGCGTAATTAAAGAATCTTCGGTTGTAACCAGTTTGCCTAAAAGCAGGTACTGGAAGCCGTAGCCCAGGGAAACTAAAAATACCACCGCGCTAATGCCGACAGAAGTCCCTAAAATAGTCAAAAGCGTTCGTGTTGGCTTGACGAAAAAGACTCTGGTGGAGAGTTTTATAAGGTCAAAAGGGCTTAGGTGGTTGTTCATTGTATGGGTCTTCTGCCGAATGTGCTTTTGTAACGAAATTTCAAAATTTCGAGACAGTCGGCACAAATAAATTTTGATGTTTAACTTTAGTTAAGCGGATAAATTTTTTGGGTCGAATGGCCGAAATTTTGAAATTGCAGTCAAAATGACATTCGGCAGAAGACCCATTATTAGGCTTTTTCAGGCGAGAGCGGTTCAAGTTCAAAATTACCCAAAGCAAGTTTAAATTTTTCATAAATTCTTTCAGTTGTCCTATGCGACAGCCCCACGCCCAGTTTTGACTTTGGCAAATACAGCGCTTCTTTAAAGGCTTCCAGCTTAATAGCGTTGCGGAGGACTTCTGTGGTAACTTGGCGGAAGCGGCTTTCCTGTAGCTGATCCAGCCGGATTTTATTCCTGTCTAAAAGCCATTCCATTAAACTGCCAATTTCGTGAAGCAGGGGAGCCGTTGGATTTTTTTCCAGCTCCAGGCATATTCCTTCCACGTCCATATGCTCCTGGATAATCCCTTCAACGTAGCGCGAGGTTTCCAGCGCCCGTTTTTTCCACAAACCTCCGCCGCCCTCGCGGAAAGGCTTATAGAGCAATTCTAGGAATTGTACCTGGTCCACTTGTCCCGTTAAGCGCTGTGTTAGAAAGTCGCTGAAACGCATGTTTTCTTCAGCCGAAAAACCGCGAAAAAGCACATTGGCCAGGGTGCTGGCCACCGCCCGTTCTTTGGACTCCTGCGCCCGCTTGGGAGCTGTTTGTTTATATAGCTGTTCCGCCAGGATTTGCGTTGCCGGTTTGGCGTGGTTGGTTTCAACTTTTTCCACCACGCCGTCTTTCAGGTAAAAGATTTTTTTGGCGTCTCTTAAGCTCCAGGCTTCGTGGGTAACCATAACCACAGTTTTGCCGTCCTTTTCACAAAGTTCCTTTAAAAAATCCAGCACGTTGTTGGCGTTGGTGGAATCCAGGTTGCCAATAGGCTCATCGGCGACAATAATCGGCGCATTGTTGGCCAGCGCGCGCGCTATGCCGACTCTCTGTTGCTGTCCGCCGGAAAGTTCATATGGAAAACGTTTGGCAAGGGCAGACAGGTTAAGCCGTTCCAGCAGCAGCTTGGCTTCTTTTATTCTTTTGTCTTCGCCAACGCCTAAAAAAGCCATGGGCAAGCCGACATTCTCCAGTATGGTTAAATTGGGAATAAGGTTGAACTGCTGGAAAACCATGCCCACCCCGATTTGCCGGTAAATGGCCATTTCTCTTTTGGACAGTTTGCTAATGTCTTTGCCGTTGACCATAACTTCGCCTTCCTGGGACATTTCCGTTCCTGAAAGCAAATACAGCAGGGTGGTTTTGCCGCTGCCGGAAGGGCCGAAAAAAGCCACATATTCTCCCTGGCCAATTTGTAAATTAATGTCGTGCAAAGCCTGCATTTCCGTGGGTTTGCCGCGGTCGTACCAAAAATTGACGTGCTTTAATTCTATTATTGTGTTCATTGCGCGGATTTCTCTTTAAAGATTTTTTCTACCCATTTTACCAGGTAACGGGGCAGGTATTCTTCGCTTTTAAGGAAAAAGTTAGCGCCCAGCTTTTTGGCTTTTTTCCACAAATGGAAATATTGCTTGGAAGAAAATACTACTATTTTGGTATTTTTAAATTTAGGCATGGAGCGGATTTGGGCAATTAGCTTTAGGCCCGCTTCCGGGTCCAGAACCAAGCGGTTTTTGTGGGTAATATGCAAAACTAAATCCAGGAATATAATGTCAAAAAATGTTTCCGGTTCCCGCAATATCTGCTGTGCCTGGACAAAATCACTGGCAAACCTCAATTCATACTCGTCCCGTTCGCTATGCAGCCAGAAAGAGTCGCGGAAGTAAAACCGCATAATTTCATTTTCGTCCACCATCAAAATTTTTATTTGTTTCATTTGGGATTGTTTGGATTAGTCTTCTATAAATATAGCAAAAATAAAGCATTCTTACAAAAAAATTCCCCCTGCCATCGGCGGGGGGAATTTGGAGGGTTCTTTATTTCGTGTTTAGGAACTTAAAGGAATCTTCAAAGTTTTTAAAGATAATATCAGTTACCGATTGGCTTTGTCTTGGCACGACAATGGTTTTTATAGTCGGCGCAGTAAGGTTGCCGGCCGAGTCGCTGGATTCAACCTGGATGCGGTAAATAGCTCCGGCTTTCAGCGAGCCGAGCACTACCACATGGTCGGTTACAAAAGCATTTTGGTCGCCTACAGCCTTATTGGCCAGGTGTTGGTTGGTAGGGGCGCCGCTGCCTTCTTCGTAGTAGACAGCCGAACTGGCCGGTTCATCCGTGTTCCAGCGGATTAAAGTGCTGACTTTGTCTTGTTTACCCGGCACCAAAGTGCTTTCTATTTTCAGTCCTGAAATTGTGGGGGCGTTGTTGTCCGTGCCGGTAGTTACCTTAAGCGGCACTTTATTTTCAGTTAAGTTGCCTTTATTGTTGATGCTGGAAACTTTTACCAAAAAAGTCGTTCCGGACGGTAATTTGTCTATTGTGACTTCATGGAAAATCTTTTTTTGCTCATCTACTTTACGGTTAACCTGCCCGTTGCTCAAATTTTTATATTCCACTACCGCATCTGAAGCGTCTGCAGTACTCCAAACCACCCGGAAGGAATCGATTTTTACCTCGGCAATGTGGGCTTTAATATCCTCGGCCTTGGTGGTAAAAGAAATATCTTTGCTTGAGCTTGAGGCTTTGGGCAGGGTGTAGGCTTTAACGCGAAAATGGTAAACGGTGTTGGGAGTCAGCCCGGTTAAAGTTAGGCTATGGTTGGTGGCTTTGGTGGTAATGTCGCCGCTTTCGCTTGGGTACGGCTTTTCGCTGTCTTTATTGTAGTCGTTTTCAGAAGCGTACTGAACCGAGGAGTAGGCTTTCAGGTTAGTCTGCCAGGAAATGTCGGCTGAATCCTGGCTTACGTTACTTATGGCTACTTTGCCGATAAACGGCGGGACTATAGAGGGAAGGATTGATTCAATTTGGTTTTCAATTTCTTCCTGGTACTGGTATAAGTCATCGATATTTATGCTGCTTAAGTCATCGCTCAAGAATTGTGTTTCAAAGGTTCCGTCTACAGAATCAGCCTCGTTGCCGGCTTTGTCCAGGGCGACAACTTTAAAATGATATTTGGTTCCCATGCGCAGGCCGGTAAGGCTAATGTTGTGGGTGGAAGTAAAGCTTGATTCAGCGCCTGACTGGCCGTATTTGTCGCTAGTCCCGTACTGAACAATTCCAACAGCCGATTCGTTGGTAGAGAAGCTAACCGTCACGCTAAAGGCTGTGGTCGTTCCTGTTTTAATGCTGCTAATGACAGGCGGGGTAATATCGGAGGTTGTGCCTCCGGCACTCGCGCCCCCGCTGCCTATATAAATTATATCGTTGGCATCGGCGGAAGTAAAAGTGTTTTCGGCCGAGGTGGTGGAGTTACCCGCCTGGTCCTGGGAAGTGGCCACGAAATAATATTTGGTTGAGGCGGTTAAACCGGAGAGCGCGACCACATGGGTTATGGTTAAGGTGGAGTCAACGGGAGTGCTGGTTGAGTAGCTGCCGGTAGCCGTGCCCAGGGAAACTCTTGAAGTAGCCGGCTCGTCCGTAGTCCATACTACTACCGCGGCCGTGGATGAAATTACCGGCGTTGAAATTCCCGAAATAACCGGCGCCTGGGTATCGAGCACGGTTCGGAAAGAATAGTAACTGCCGTTATTGGTGTCCGTGGAAGAATTGCTGTTGCCGTCCGTGGATTTAACGTAGAAATAATAAGTTGTGGCCGCGGACAAGCCTGTTAGGTCGACTCTATGCTGGAATACTGAAGGAGTTGAACTTGTTGACACCAAAGCCGCGTTACCGGCTACTTGCGGCGAGCTAAGGTTGGAATTGGTGGAGTAATATACGTAGGAGTCAGAACTGCGGTCCGTATTCCAGGTTATGGAAGCGCCGGTGGCCTGCGCGGAAACGCTGGTATTGGAAATAGTCGGACCGCCGGCAGTTGTAAAACTGTATCCGTTGCCGCCGTTGTTGTCAGTAGCCGTGTTGCCCACAATGTCCGAGGACTGGACCCTAAAGTAGTAGGTGGTATTTGGCAAAAGCCCGGAGACTGTCACCGAATGGCTAAGCAAAAATGAGGTTGAGGACTGGCTTGATGTCCAGCTGCCCGCAGTCGTGGAATATCCTACCGTGGAGTTGGACAGCTCATCCGTGGTCCAGGTAATGGTTGCCCAGGTTGACTGGGTTTGCGCCACGGTTACCGAGCTTATGGTTGGGGCAGTTATGTCTGTCCCGCCCTGGCCGTCCGGTTTATCGCTGACAACCGAAGAATAGGGGGAGTTGTCAGTGTCGGTATCTACCGTTCTTATTTTGTAGTAATAAGTGCTGCTAGTGGCCACCGCCGAGTCGGCGTAGTAATTAAGGGAGGAGTCAATAATTGTGCTAAGCAGGGAATAGCTGCTGGCATCCGTGGAACGGTAAATTTCATATTTGGAAAAGGCCGCGCTTGAAGTTGCGGAATAAACCCCCCAGGAAATAAATTCCCTGTACACGCCTGTAGCCGTATTGCTAATATCTTTTATGTCCATGTTGGTCGGCGCGTAAGGGGCTACCGCGGTAGTACTGGCGCCGTTATTGTATGCGTCGCGGGCCTGGAAGTAGACTGTGGGATAAGTGGTTGAAGCAAAAGTCCAGGCAGTAGAGGTTGATACCGAAGTGCTGCTTGCAGACTGCCAAATGCCGCTTATGGCATTTAAGGAATCGGGCGTGCCGGTGGAATTGTTGGATAGCAAGTATGAAACAATGCTGCTGTCGGTTGAGGTGGAATAAATTATGTTGCTGCTGGCATCTAAACGAATACTGGCCGAAGGGTTTGTTGTATCTAAGGTAAAGTTAGCTGAGGCTTGTGTGGCAGTGTTGCCCGCAAGCTCATTATCATTCACAGTCACCCTTACCTGCGCGGTCGCCAGGTAATTGGTAGGGATTTGGCTTTTCGCGTCCCAGGTCGCCTGGTAAGTCGTGTAGCTGGACTCGCTTACGGCTTTGTTGTTCAAATCGCCAGATGCCAGGTAGCCCGAAGTTATGCTGGTCCAGCTGCCGCCAATGTTGTACTGGAAAGAAGGCGTAACATATCCGGGCGTGCTGTTGCCCGAGGTTGAGTCCGTATCCCTAACGCTGTATTGGATTATTACCTTGCCAAAACTTGAGTCTGTGGTGGTCGCGTTTTGGTAAGCATAGACTCCGCCGGCGCTGGCGGTTGGGTAGTTGGAATTAAAATCCGGCGGGCCATTGACCACATACTGCACGGATACCGCGCTAATTGTGGGCGTGTAGACTCCGTCGCTGCTGTTAAGAATTACGGCGTACTGGAACCATTCGTCGCCGGACCCGTCTTTGAGAGAAGAGGCAATGGCGCCGGCGCTGCAGGTAATTGTCGCGGAAGCCTTGCTGCAGTTGGAAGTCAGGGTGGAAGGCGTGCTGGTGGCAATATTGGTCCAGCTTGCCGCGGCCAGTGTGGTTGTGGAACTGCCCGTGCGCAGGGCCAGGGTCACGGAAGTATTGGCCGGCAAAGTTGAATCTTCAGTCCAGGTAACCTGGTTTAAAATATTATTAGAACTGCCGGAATCGTAAGGCGAAGAAACCAGCATTTTTACATTAGTTACGGCCGAGGCTTCGGAAAGAAAAGTTGACGGCGAATTTTGGTTGGCGTATTCCGTGGCAATCCAGTCGGCGGAACGGGCGGCAGAGGATACCCTAACTTCATCCATATCACCATTAAAGAACTGTTCGTTAGTAAATCTCCTTCCAATTTCCGCCGCGTTTGAGTTAGACGAAAAGGCGTTTGAAAGTGCTGTGGTTGAAGCCAGGCTGCCGTTAACGTAAAAAGAAACTGTGTTTGAAGCGTAAACTGCCGCTACATGCTGCCAGCTGCCTGTGGTTATAATATTATTGTTTGCGTAAACAATCGACCCGTTAATGTTAGACCTAAACCCCAGAGAATTTGTTGGGGGGCTGTTGCTGTCGAGAAAAAAAGCGTATGAAGCATCTTTATCAAAGATCATCTGGAAAGTCGGAGGCTGGCTGCTTGGTTTGACCCAGGATGAAACAGTAACGGGCTGGGAAGTAATATTCAAAGACGAGCCGGTGCCGACGGAAATAAAAGCCGAGCCGTTAAAACTCGCGCTTCCAGCAATCTTGCCGGTAGAGGCGGTAGTAGTTGTTGAAGATCCATTATTGGCGTTGCTGGTTGAATCATTAGCGCCCAAGGTCGTGGTGCTGGGAAAGTGCCATACGCCTTTAAAATTGGAATCCCAAGTGCCGGTAATGTTGCCGGCGCTTTCCGCCGCCGCTGAAGCATTACCGTAGTACATATAAATAGTCGTGTCGGTTGTCGGGGAGAGGGAAGGAATATTAACCCAGGCGGCGGTAGCTCCGGTAGTGGAAGCGTAGCTTTCTATTTCATAATTCAAAAGCGTTGTTCCGTCTGACGAAGTAAATAAAATATCATTTCCAGATGTAGTGCCGACCCCGCCTCCGCTGCCTGTGTATTTTAAATCCGAATCTGTTACGTTAAACAACATTGGGAAATTAGTCAGCGCGCTCGATCCGCTGACTTTAGTGTGGTCTATGGTTATCTTTTTCCTGTAAGTCCAAGTACCTCCGGTCGAGTACCAGCCGCCTGCTCCAAAGCTTGAATTGAGAGTAATAGTTGAGCCCGCGGTAATATTGGTACTGGTGGAATACTGCGTCCAGCCGGTTTCGTTAGTCGGGTGGACCATTGTGCTTGATGTTGTTCCACCGCTCCAGCTGGATTGGCTAAACGTGTAATTGGCTGCTTGGGCCTGCTGTGGATTGATATGAAACAGCATAACAAAGACCATTAAAAACAGGCCTAATCTAAAAAACGGACTATATGAAACTTTAAAAGTCCCGGCTCTGAAATTGTGTTTTATTTTAGAATTGTTTCTCACAGACTTGATTGCTTTAAAATCTTTGCGCGATGAAATTCTTGAGGCTGATTCTGAAAGAACCTCATTGCTGTTTTTGATTTGTAATTTATTTCTAATTACTAACGAACTATTTTGGGCAGAATTTTATTCAAAATATACAATAATATTAGCATATTTATAGCCTCTTGTCAATTTTTTTGATGCTCCCGATATTTTTTTATCTTCGCCAGCCAAACCTCCGGCGATTTTAAATCAGCCTAAAGCCTTAAAAGTATTTTTT
Organism: Candidatus Doudnabacteria bacterium; assembly: GCA_023245895.1. Classification (GTDB taxonomy): domain Bacteria; phylum Patescibacteriota; class Doudnabacteria; order UBA920; family UBA920; genus PALSA-1336. Next base: position 83,990 of record JAHFJJ010000001.1, on the reverse strand, counting down.
TTGTTATAATTATAGACATGATGACTGTATTTCTTATTGCCATGCTGTTGTTCGCGCTGTTTATGCTTTTTGTAATCGCCAGCGCTTTCGTAGGCTTCGTAATTACCCGCGTGCCCTTTGTGCCGACTTACGCCGGCGATGTTAAATTTATTGTAGACAAACTTAAAATATCATCAAAAGATATTTTTTATGACCTGGGTTCTGGAAACGGCAAGGTGGTATTTTTAGTAGAGAAGTTATCGGGTGCAAAAGTTAAAGGCTTTGAACAGACTTTATGGACGCATTGGTGGGCTAAGCTGCAAAAGCTGATGACGGGATCGCGCGCGGAATTTTCCAGCCATAATTTTTTTAAAGAAAATTGGTCAGGTGCGAATATCATCTATTGTTATTTATACCCGCCATTAATGCAAAGAATCGAAGACAAATTCAAAGCCGAAATGAAACCTGGCAGTATTGCCATTGTCCGCGATTTTCCTTTTCCCAATATGCCGCACGCGGAAAAATATTATCTTCCCAAACAACATGAGATTTATGTTTATAAAAATTAAGCAAATTAACTATTTGTATGCCAAAAAAACAATATGACTTAGGGGGTAATTTAGGGCAGCTGGAGCTAAATTGGAATTTTTCGCAAACTAAGTTTGAAGCTAAATTAAACGGCGCGGTTTTGGGTGAATGTACCGGCAAGGAAGCCAGGCAAGGTAAGGAATTTTTGTTGCCTGATGCGTCGGTTTTAAAAATAAAATTGGCAATGATTTTTTTGAGTTATGAAATCCAGCTGTTTAGGAACGGGCAGCCTTTGGCAGGTTCTGCCGCAGACCCCTATGAACAAATTAAGCAAGCCAAAGGCGTGGCTTATTTTATTGGCGGATTAAGTGCGGTTTTGGGCCTGGTTGCGGAGTTGGCTCCTGTAGAAGTATTACTAAATGCAGGGGTTGGTTACGCAGCGGCTGTAGAAGGGGGTATATTTTTAGTTCTAGGTTATTTTATTTCCAAGCATAAAGCTTGGGCAGCAGCCGCGGCAACGGGATTGCTGGCCTTGGACATAATTTTTTACGTTCAAGCTTCACTTGAATCAGGAAGAGGCGGATCTATAGTGGCGGGACTTTTCGTAAAAATCTTTTTGACTATATATCTTTTTAAGGGCTACAAGGCGATAAGAAAGCTGGGTAGTCAAGCTATTAACTAGTATTGCAGATAAATTTTAGTTATTTTTATATATAAAATATCCTTTAATTAAAGGATATTTTAATTTATGCACAGTTTTTGCAGGAAAATTCTTGACAAATTAACAAATCGGGTATATTATCATTTATATGGAAATCCAGGTAATTTTAAAGAATTTTGGGTTATCGGAAAAGGAAATCTCTGTATATTTGGCATTGATAGAACTTGGACCTTCGTCGGTTAGGGATATATCGGCCAAGTCCAAGGTTAACCGCGGGACGGCTTATGATATTTTAAAGTCGCTGATGAGCACCGGAATTGTTTCTTACTATAATAAGGAATCCAAACAGTATTTTATTGCCGAACCTCCGGAAAAGTTATTAAGCGCCATTGACCAAAAAAAAGAAGACTTGGATGAGGTGCGGGGGCATATTGAACAAAGTTTACCGCTCATTAAAACCTTATTTGAAAAGCAGGGCGGCAAGCCAACGGTTAAATTATACGAAGGCGCGAAGGGGATCAAGTTAATTTTGGAAGACGTCTTGGAAGAAGTTGCTAAAATAACCGATAAGACTTATTATTTATACTCATCCTCCACCGTAAAAGACAGGAAAAACGTTTACGAAGGCATTCCTGATTTTAGTAAAAAGAGGATTGCAAAAAAAATCAGCGTGAAAATTATTTCTTTGGGCGAAGGCGGGCAGTTGGCCGGGCTGGACGAAAGGAAAAAAATGCCTACCGGCGGCAAAGACGTAAAATCCACGCACGAAATAATTTATGCCGGCAAAGTGGCGCATTTGGGGCTGGATGAAAAAGAAAATCCCGTTGGCGTGGTAATCCAGAACGAGGCAATTTATGAAACGCAGAAGTTAGTTTTTGAATTTAATTGGAATAAATTATAATTTATGCCCGAAAGGATTGGTTATAGTGATTTAAAAAATCCAACCGATTTTAATTTTCCTTCAGTTGAGGAAATTAATAATTTAGAACTTGACAGACTTAGGGAAATTGCGGAAACAAATGACAGTCTTTTTTTACAAATTATGGAAAAAGGGCCTATTCCGTTTTTTGGGTTTCATGGAGCTTCAAATAGAGCAATTAATCATATAAAAGCTTTGGAAACAGATACTACAGAGGACAGATCATTAATGGTCACAACTTTTTTTGAAAGACCTGAAGATAAAAAGGTTCTACTGAATTCACTATATGTTGGAGCTATGTATGCTGCTTCTTATGCTTTCAAGAAAATGAACAGGCAAGATTTTGATTCTCCCGGAGCTGTGGCCATAATAAACTTACAGACTGAGTCAGGCATCAATGTAGCCGTTCCTGAAAGCGAAATAAGGAAAAAAGACTTTGTAGATACCGAAGTGATAGCGCGAGAAGCTTCGGTACACATTGGGAAGCATCAATATCAAAGTAGAATCGTTGGTTTTGTAGGGGGGAAGGATCACGAACAGTATAATAATATTAAATCTATATCACTAGGTGAATTTAGTTTGAAAGATTTTGTTGATCCAGTCGGCCCGGTGCCGCTTATGGATGAAAAGATATTAATATTAGAAAAAATTTCCTCACAAAGAATTGTTTACGAGGCATTTAAAACTTTAAAATTAACTTAAATAACTAGTATGTGCGGTATAGTCGGATACGTTGGAAATAAACAGGTTTTGCCTATCCTTTTACAAGGATTGCGCGATTTGGAATATAGAGGCTACGACAGCGCTGGCGTGGCGGTTTTGGATAATGGGAAAATCGATCGCGTTAGGGAAGTGGGCAAGGTGGACAAGCTATCGCAAAAACTGGAAGGCAAGAAGTTGCCGGGAACAATTGGCGTCGCGCACACACGCTGGGCAACCCACGGGGGAGTGACAGAATTTAATGCACATCCGCATATTGTGGATGGCAGAATGGCTATTGTCCATAATGGCATAATTGAAAATTACCGGGAGTTGAAAGAAAAAATCCAAGACAAAAATTACGAATCGCAAACCGACACGGAGGTTTTGGCCAAATGGATTTACCAAAATTATAAAGGCGATTTAGTGCAGGCGGTAAAAGATGCCTTACCCGGAATTCGGGGTACATACGGGCTTGTAGTTATGCACGCAGACCATCCGCACCAGCTGGTCGCCGCGCGTTTAGGCAGTCCTTTGGCCGTGGGTATTGGTGAAAATGAATTTTATATCGCGTCCGATGTAACGCCAATGCTGCCGTTTACCAAGCGCGTGACCTTTTTAGATGACGGTGAGATTGCATCCATCAATTCTGAATTGAAAATTTTTAACTTGCGTAATGAAGTCATCAGCAAAAATATTACGGAAATAGACTGGGACCAGGCTAAGGCGCAAAAAGGCGGTTTTGAGAATTTTATGCTCAAGGAAATTTTTGACCAGAAAGAAGTTTTTGAAGACGCGCTTAGGGGCAGGATAGACATGGAAGAAGGCACGGCAAAAATGGGCGGGCTTAATTTGACCGAAGAAGAAATGCGGAAAGTCAAAAGGATAATGATAATTGCCGAAGGCACGGCCAGGCATGCCGGGCTTATTGGCAAATACGCTTTTGAACGTTTGGCGAACATCCCCACCGAAGTGGATTTTTCATCCGAATTCCGCTACCGCGACCCGATTGTAAACAAAGACACTTTGGTTTTTGTAATTTCGCAATCCGGAGAAACCGCCGACACGCTAATGGCCGCGCGCGAAGCCAAAAGAAAGGGCGGGCAGGTTAGGGGAATTGTAAATGTTGTGGGCTCAACCATTGCGCGCGAGACCGGCGCCGGCACTTACATCCACGCCGGCCCGGAGCTTGCGGTGGCATCTACTAAAGCCTATACAAACATGACAGCGGTTCTACTATTGTACGCTTTACAATTTGGACGCCTTAAGCATACCTCACTGGCCACAGGACAGAGGATGTTGCAATCGCTTTTGGAAATTAGCGAAAAGATGAATGAAATTTTAAAGCAGAACGAAGAAATTAAAAAAATTGCCAACATCTATAAAGATTACAAAAATATTTTATTCATTGGCAGGGGCGTAAATTACCCCGTGGCTTTGGAAGGCGCTTTGAAGCTTGAGGAAATTTCCTACATCCACGCCGAAGGCTTGGCTGGCGGCGCGCTAAAGCACGGGCCGCTTGCGTTAGTAAGCAAAGACGTACCGGTGGTGGCTATTTTGACCAAAAACCAGTTATATGAAAAAATGAAAAGTAGCATCCAGGAAGTCCGCGCCCGCGGGGCCAGAACTTTAATTATCGCGACACAAGGCGATGAAGAGGCAAAAGAGGTTGCTGATGAAATTATTTATTTGCCAAAAACTATGGAACTGCTTGAACCGCTTTTAAATACCATCCCGCTCCAGTTATTTGCCTATCATGTATCAGTAGCATTAGGCCGGGATGTCGATAGACCAAGGAATTTGGCTAAGAGCGTTACAGTTGAGTAAAAGTATTTTGACAAATAAAAAACCCATCAAGATGGGGGGGCAGGGCAGTTCGTCGGAAAGAATCTCCAACAAACTGCCCAAAAACAAGTGTTCCATTCTTAGGCCGCCTTTCCTCTTTGTAAAACGACAATGTCGTCTCCGGGTTTATCTGTGATGACATCGACGAGCTGCCAATGACCAAGGGGTGTTCTCTCACAGTCAACGCCTTCGTAGGCCAACACTTCTTTTACAAGGTTATAAAAGTTGCGGCCGGGATCCAGTCCGCATGGAATTGACCGCATCCGCCCGTCGTGCCCAATGACGAACACAGTAACAGGGTTTGTCCTGTGCTTGATCTTTGTTGGCCAATATTGGCACAAAAGGTCGTGGTAAAGCACCTTTCTCTTGGGCTGGTGCTGAAATAGCAGCAGAATTTTTCGAAACATATCCCCTCCTTCTAAACATACTAACCACACAAATTATAATGAAAGCGCTGATTTTTGACAAGAGCAGATTAATTGACAAGATTGACCATTATTGAACAAGATTTAAAAGATTTATGAAAGCATTGGTGTTTGATAAATCTAAATATGATTGGGAAACATCGCACGGGTTTGAATTGGTAAATATTCCCGAGCCGGTTTTGGATGAAAAAAATAATCCTGGTGACGCCAATTATGTAATTATGAAAGTCCACTACGCCGGCATTTGCGGGACTGACCGCGGCATTTGGAACAGGCAGGCTTTTAGGGATGTCATTTTGGGGAGCATAGATAAAGATGATGAAATTGCGAGGAGTGCAGGAGGCGAAGCAATCTTGAAACAAGACGGGACTGCTTCGGCCGCACTCGCAGTTTCAGCAAGTAAAACATACCGCATAATTGGCCACGAATTTTTTGGCGAAATTATTAAAGTCGGATCAGCAGTAAAAAATTTAAAGCCCGGGGACTTCGCGGCTTGCGAGTCCCACGTGGTTTGCAATAAGTGCTACCAGTGTTTGCGTGGGCAAAAAGAAGTCTGCACCAATGAAAAGATATTAGGCATTTCCCATGACGGCGGGTTCGCGGAATTTGCAAAAGTTCCAAGCCATATTGTCTGGAAGACCGACACTTCCAAAATCCGTCCCGAAGTCGCGGCCATGCAGGAACCGTTTGGCAACGCGGTCCACGCGGCAAGCAAAGTGGATGTTAAAGGAAAATCTGTCGCCATATTTGGGTTAGGCCCAATCGGCATGTTTTTAACCATTGTTTTAAAAGGCATGGGCGCTTCCTCTATAATAGGAGTGGACCCGAATCCGGTTACGCAGGATATGGCGAAGAAGTTGGGAATAGATTATGTCATCCCGTTGTATAATGTAGTGCAGGCCCCCGGCCTGCCCAACAAGCAGGGCAAGGCCCTGCCCTACATCCATGACACATCCCTCACCGACGAAATTAAAAAAATTACCAACGGCGTGGGCGTGGACATTAGTTTTGAAATGGCCGGTTTTAATTCCTCTGTAAATAATTGCCTGTATGCCACGCGCAGGGGAGGGGAAGTTGTTCTTTTTGGGATTAAGCAGGGAGATTTTGTGTTTGAAGATTTTAACCGCCTTATTGTCAACGGTTTTACTTTCCACGCTGTCATTGGCCGGCAAATTTGGCAGACATGGGAAACAACCCGCTCTTTAATGGAAAACACGAAAAACGGCGTCCAGGAAAAATTATTCAACGTAATTTTAGACAGAGGCCAAGACACAATTTTGCCTATAGAAGAGTATACTAAGGAAAGGTTTGAGGAAATGATGGCAAAGCACCCTAAGTTTTTAATACAATTTTAACCTAAATTATATGCAAGAGTTTGAACAAGATAGCGCTGAACGGACTATTTCCAGGGAGTTCAGTGAGGAGGCGGAAAATTACCCAACCATAAGCAAACAACAATATGAAGAACTCTTAAGCCTTAAGACAGGCCCGGATTCTTTTATTGAATTCCGCGGGTTCGTTGCCGGTACTGCGGGCCCGCCCGTACTCAAAGACATATACAGGAACCACGATTCACTTACAGTGTTGGGTAAGCATGAAAGCGATTTTTCTTTAACACTAACAGGAGAGCCGGAAAGCGGGCTTGGAAAAAAAACTTTACAGGAATTTAAATTTTATCAGCTGCAAATGGCTACCGGCGAATCCCCGGGTATCGGCTACACAATCCCGGCAATTTTTGAGTTGAAGGAGTCACAAACTTTGGAGCAAAAAAGTTCAGCTATTGAGCTGCTGCAAAAAATAACCAGAGATTTCATGTCAACAATATCAGGTCAGGCAAAATTGCTTTCACCTGATAAAGAAGAAAATGAAACCGCCAGTTTGTTAAGTAGATATTTTAGAGAATTAAAAGAAAAGGGTATTGCAGCCGTATTCACCCGGGAAGGTTTTATAGACTTGGAGCACGAAGATATTTTTCGTGTCCAGGAAATGAAGGAATAATATGTACGCAAACTATCAAAAACAATTTGAAGATGAACTAAAAGAAATAAAGGACGCAGGGACCTGGAAAGAAGAAGGGGTTATTGAAGGCAAACAGGGGACGGAAATTAAAGTCGGCGACAAGACACTTTTGAACTTTTGTGCCAACAACTACCTAGGTTTGGCATCATCCGATGATTTAACCCGAGCCGCGAAAGAGGCTTTGGATAAATATGGGTATGGTACTGGTAGCGTACGTTTTATTTGCGGCACGCTTACTGTGCACAAAGATTTGGAAAAAGAAATTGCCAAGTTTTTTGGGCAGGAAGACGCCATTTGTTATACATCGTGTTTCGACGCAAACACTGGTTTGTTTGAAACTATTTTAAAGGAAGGGGATGCGATTTTTTCTGATGAGTTGAATCATGCTTCTATTATAGATGGCGTTAGGCTTTGCAAGGCAGAAAGGTTTAGGTTTAAAAATTCGGATATGGGGGACTTGGAAAGGCAGTTAAAGGAGGCGACATCGAGGCCAGAGAAACCCTCACCCCCGGCCCCTCTCCCATCCGCCGACGCTAAAGCTATGGCGGACAAGGGGGGAGAGGGGAGCAAATATAAGCCCCGTCGGATATTGATTGCAACAGACGGCGTGTTTTCTATGGATGGCATTACTGCCAAGCTCAAAGAAATTTGCGACCTTGCCGACAAGTACGGCGCTTTGGTTATGGTGGACGACAGCCATGCAAGCGGCGTGCTGGGAAAGAACGGCCGTGGCAGTATTGAACAGGCCGGAGTTATGGATAGGATAGATATTTTAACTTCAACTTTTGGAAAAGCCCTTGGCGGCGCGGGCGGAGGCTTTACGGCCGGAAGGAAGGAAATAATCCAGGTGCTCCATCAGCGTTCTCGTACAACACTATTCTCCAATGCTTTGCCCCCTATGATTACTGCCACAGCCCTATATGTATTACAGAATTTTGACAGCAAGTTTGCGCAGTATAGAAATCAGCTGGAAGAAAATACCAAATATTTTAGGGGCGAAATGGAAAAGCTGGGCTTTACACTTGGAGGGGACGGTAAGCATGCGATTACGCCCGTGATGTTGTTTGAAGAAAAATTGGCGGCAAATATGGCCCGCGCGCTTTTTGAAAAAGGCATTTACGTCCGCGGGTTCACTTATCCTGTAGTGCCAAAGGGCAAGGCCAGGATTCGCGTGCAAATATCATCAGCGCATACCAAAGAGCAAATGGACAGTACGGTTAAGGCTTTTGAAGAGGTGGGCAAGGAAATGGCAATAATTAAGTAGTAATCGCGAATATACAAATCAACACAAATATACAAATGTCGGTTGTGTATATTTGTGGAAATAATTAAGATTTGTATATTTGTCCAAATTTGTTTATTTGAGAACACTACATATGAAAAATATTGTAATAATCGGCGGGGGAACGGGAACGCTTACCCTGCTGTCGGGGTTAAGGAAGTATCCGTCCAATAATAGTGTAATTGCTTCCACCGCGGACGACGGCGGCAGCGGCGGCAGGTTAAAGTATGAACTTGGCATTATACCGCCCGGCGACTACCGGCAGTGCTTAATTGGCCTTTCTTATACCGATGAAATTTACAAGCAGCTTTTTGCCTACAGGTTTACTGCCGGTTCGCTTGAAGGCCACACCGCGGGAAACATAATTTTAGCCGCGCTGGAAAAAATTACCGGCGACCCCGAGCAGGCGCTGGAAGCGGCAGGCAAATTGCTTAATGTCCGCGGGGCTGTTTTGCCGGTAACATTGAAACCTACAACTCTGATGGCTCTTTTAGAAAACGGCAAAAAAGTAATTGGCGAACATAATATAGACGAACCTCGCACAAGATTAAAGATTAAAGACTTAAGATTAAAACCAAATTTGCCGGCCAATCCAAAAGTTCTTAAGGCACTACATTCTGCCGATGCCATAATTTTTGGGCCGGGCGATTTGTTTACCAGCGTTTTACCCAGCCTTTTGGTCAAAGGCGTGGCCGAAGCGGTAAATAAATCACCAGCCAAAAAAATCCTTGTCACTAATATTATGACCAAGTTCGGCCAGACAGATGGTTTTAAGGCTTCTGATTTTGTTAAGACCTTGGAGAAATACCTTAATGGCAGAATAGACCTTGTTTTAGCAAACAACAAAAAACCGGGAGCTGATATTTTGAAAAAGTATTCAGCGGAAAAAGCAAAGTTTGTGGAAGCTGACATTCAGGCCTTGGCCCAAACCAAAGTTGAGGCTATTGCCGAAGATTTATTGTCTGACGGAGTAATAAAAAAGAAAGCCGGCGACAAATTAAAGCGCAGTTTTTTGCGCCATGACTCGGACAAATTGGCAAAATTAATTTGGGGTTTAATCTAAGTGTCATCCCGACCGACCCCTGAGTGCATCCGAAGGGGAGTGGAGGAGCCCTTTAATGCTGATGAATAATCGGATATAAGGGGATTCCTCGGCTCGGATGCTACCGCCTCGGAATGACGCATAAAAATCTTATGAAGATTAAAAAGGCAGTCAAAAAAAACCTATACGGGATAAAAATTACCTTTGAAGAAAAAGGCAAGGAAATAGGCCGAGCTTTTTTGTATGTAATAAACAATGACTTGCACAAACGGCCCTTTGGTCTTTTGGAAGATGTTTTTGTGGACGCACGGTTCCGCAGCAAGGGTTTGGGCAGCAAACTCGTAAAGCAAGCTGTTGCCGAAGCCAAAAAGCGCAATTGTTATAAATTAATTGCCACCAGCAGGAATTCCAAGCCGGAACTGCAAAAATTTTACAAAAAATTCGGTTTAAACATTTGGGGGGTAGAATATAGAGTAGACTTTAAGTGATTTATTATGCCAGATTTTTTTAAAAGGCGCCAAAATGAAAATCAGCTCTCGGAATATGAAAGTTTGCTTGCGGAACTGGAGCGGCTTTTAGTAGAACTAAAGGCGGATGTTGAAAATCTTCGCGCGTCTTTGTATGAGTCAGAAAGCCGGCTGGTTGGACTACTTGAAAACCAGTCAGAGGACCTAGGCCAAAAAAAGATTGAGGAAGATATTAGTAAGTTATTAGAGCAATGGAAAAAAACCAGCGATGAAAAAAATCTTGATCCTGGTAATCGGCAGTTAGCAGAGGAGTTAAAATATATTGAAGATGACTTAAGTCGGACCATGGATGAAAAATTAGGCAATCAAGGTATTGCAAATGACGAAATACGTAACACGAGGCAAGACATTGAGTCTGATAGGAAAAGACTGGCCCGTTCGTTGAAGCTTTTAGAAGAGTGGGAAAGGGATAGTGAAGAAATACTTAAAGACAGAGAAAGATTAACTAAAGAAATCCAAAGATTTAAACAAAGATACGAATCACCAAATTAGAATGCGCAGCCAAATTGTCATTTTAGCAGCCGGCAAAGGCACCAGAATGGGGAATAGTAGCATCCCTAAAGTTTTGGTAATGCTAAAAAACAAGCCGATTATCTTGCATCTTTTGGATGAAGTGGAAAAAATTAACCAGTTAGCCAAACCCATAATAGTAGTGGGGTTTATGGCCCCCAAGGTTAAGGCGGTTTTGGGCGATAATTATATTTACGCCATCCAAGACAAACAACTAGGCACCGCGCATGCTTTGCTTTCGGCCAGGCATAAAGTAACAGGTAAAAACATCCTGGTTGTAAATGGCGACCACCCACTGACCAAAGCCGCTAGCCTGAAAAAATTAATGGCCATGCATCAGGCAAAAAAATCTAACATTAGCATGCTTACTGCCGTAACGCCGAATTTTAAGGCTATTTACGCGCCGCTTGAGCATTACGGAAGAGTTATTAGGGACACGCAAAAAAAAATAATTAAAATAGTAGAGTATAAAGACGCAAGTATTGGACAAAGGAAAATAAAGGAACTAAACCCCAATATTTATATGTTTAATACCGCCTGGCTTTGGGAACACGCCAAGAAAATAAAAAACCAAAACGCGCAGGCTGAATATTATTTAACCGATATTGTAGAAGTTGCCATAGCTAACGGCGAAAAGGTGGAAAGCCTGTTAGTTGAGCCAAAAGAGGTTTTGGGAATAAATAGTCCCCAGGATTTGGCCTTAGCCGAGCAGTTAATTTAAAATTTTACAGCTTTTATTTTCTAAAGAAGTGTGGTAGTATCATTAAAATTAATTATAATAGAGGTTTAAAAAGTTATGAAAGTAAAATCAGCATCAAAGCCAAAGAAAGTCAGGATAGCATTAAACGGCCTGGGCCGGATTGGCCGCGTTTTTTTAAGGATAGCCTACAACAACCCACATTTTGAAATTGTCGCCGCTCATAGCCGCGGCGAGGCAGAGCAGTACGCCCACTTGCTCAAGTACGATTCCACTTACGGCGTTTGGGAAAAAGCTATTTCCGTAAAAAGGAATAAAATATTAATAGATAAAGTCGAAGTACCCTATATCCGCTCCACAGACGGCCATTTGCCGTGGAAAAAGATTGGCGTGGATTTTGTGCTGGACGCCACGGGTAAGTTTACCAAGCGCGTTGACGCGCAAAAGCATTTGGACGCCGGCGCTCGCTTTGTCATGGCCAGCGCGCCAATGGACGACGCGGACGAAACTTTTGTTTACGGCGCCAACCACGGCAAGTTTGATCCCGAGGTACACAAAATTATTTCCGGCGGCTCTTGCACCACCATCTGTTCAACCTTAACCATAAAAGTTTTGGAAGAAGCTTTCGGTATTAGGCAGGCTTACATTAACACCATCCATGCCGTCACTAATGACCAGCAACTATTGGATTCCTCACACAAGGACGTGCGCAGGGCCCGTTCGGCCACGGAATCTATAATCCCGACTTCCACGGGTGTTTCTAACACCATAACCAAACTTTACCCCCAACTGAAAGGCAAGGTGTCCGCAATTTCTTTGCGGGTGCCGGTGGTGAACCCTTCGCTGGTAGTGCTTACCGCGCAATTAAAAAAAAGCGCTACGCCTCAAGCGCTCAATAAAGTTTTCCAAAAGGCCGCCTCAGGCGAGCTTAGCCGCCATTTGAGTACTTCTACTTTGCCTTTGGTTTCTATAGATTTTAGGGGCAACCCGCACGGGGCAATAGTGGATCTGCTTTCCACAGAGATTGTAAACGGAAATTTTATAAATGTTTTAGCCTGGTACGACAACGAATGGGGTTATGTCCAGCAAATGGTTTACTTGCTGGAATATTTGGCCAGGCGTATTGCGAAAAAAAGCTAGCGGAGAGCCTTAAGCAATTGGGAATGGATTTTGCCGTTGCTGGCTACAATTTTTTCAGTTTTAAGACCTGGCCGTCTTCCTCTCAAGTCACTAACCTGGCCGCCGGCTTCAGTTAAGACAAGCACAGCCGCGGCAAAATCCCAAATTTTTACATCGGTAGTCGCGTAATAGTCCAAATTCCCCGAAGCGACCAGGCAAATTTGCAGAGCAGAACTGGCCAGCACCCGGGGCCTGCGGGAATTTTTAACTATATCGGCAAACAATTTTATGCCGTCGTCCATATTCATCCAGCCAAGCGCGCCAAAAGCATCTTTAAGTTTTTTTTGGTTTGATGTCTTAATAGGCTTTTGGTTAAGCCAGGCGCCTTTGCCGCGAATGGCGGTAAACAGTTGTTTTAAAAGTGGGTTGTAAAGGGCCGCTACTAAAGGCCCTTGGCCATCCCACAAGCCTATAGAAATACAGCAAAAAGGAAGGCCATGAATGTAGTTGGTGGTGCCGTCTATTGGGTCAATGGCCCAAACAAAATCTTTTTTCCCTACAACGTCCTTTGAGAACTCTTCGCCGATAATTTTGTGTGATGGGAAATTTTTATTAAGCATCTTCCTAATTTTCAGTTCAATAGCCTTGTCCGTTTCGGTAACCAAGTTGGCCGGGTCGTTATTCTTGCTTGTAACACCTGGGGCATTCCCAAAAGTTTTTTTAAACATAGGACCGCAGGCTTTAGCGGCTTGTATAGCAATTTTTAAATAATCCTGATTATTCATAGCAATCATTATAACAGATAACTTATGCGCGTGATAGCCGACCTCCAAATTCACAGTAAATATTCCAGGGCCTGCTCGCAGGATTTAAACCCAAAAAATATTGGCCACTGGGCGGATAAAAAAGGCATACAGGTAATTGGCACCGGAGATTTTACGCATCCAAAATGGCTAATGGAATTAAAAGAGGCTCTTGAAGAAGTAAGGCCTGGGTTATACCAATTGAAAGATAAATCGGCACGGGCTTACTTTATGCTGACATCCGAAGTCTCCTCTATATATAAGCAGGGAGAGAAAGTCCGGCGGGTCCATAATATGATTTTTGCCCCGAATTTTGAGGCCGTGGATAGAATTATCAGCGGCCTGGAAAAGCGCGGCGCAAACCTAAAAGCCGACGGCCGGCCGATTATGGGCATTCACTGCGACGAGTTAGTAAAGATAGTAAAAGAAGCATCTGCGGAAACCGAAGTCATCCCCGCCCACGCCTGGACGCCGCATTTTGGGGTGTTTGGTTCGCTTTCCGGTTTTAATTCTATAGAGGAAGCTTTCGGCGACCAGGCAAAGTATATTAAGGCAATTGAAACGGGCCTTTCTTCGGACCCAAAAATGAACTGGCAAATTTCGGGTTTGGACAAGTATTCACTTACTTCCAACTCTGACGCGCATTCTTTAAGGAAGATTGGCAGGGAAGCAAATGTTTTTGAAATTAATCCTGAAAAACTATCTTATTCCGAAATTATCAGAGTGCTTTACAGTAAAAACCCTAAAGAATTTTTATACACTTTAGAGTTTTTTCCCGAAGAAGGAAAATACCATTTGGACGGCCACCGTGACTGCAAATTTTCCTGCCTGCCAGCGCAGACTAAAAAACTAAAAGGTATTTGTCCGGTCTGCGGCAAAAAGCTGCTTGTGGGGGTTTTAAACCGTGTTGACGAGTTAGCCGACAGGGAATTGGGTTTTGCCCCATCAAGAGCCGTGCCGTTTAAAAATGTTATCCCTTTGGAAGAAATTATTGCTGATACTATGGAAGTGGGTACGCAAAGCAAAAAAGTTTTAGCAATGTATGAGCAAATGGTGGCCAAATATCCGGAATTTGAAATTCTACTAGATTTTGATAAGGAAAGAATTACCAAAATAGCTACTCCGGAGATATCGACATCGATTCTGCGTGTTCGGGAAGGCAACGTTCACATAGAAGGCGGCTACGACGGAGTGTTCGGAAAAATTCGTATATATGAGCAGGACGAAAAAGAAAAATTATTCAAAAAACCTAAACAAACAAGTTTATTTTGATTAAATAACCTCATTATTTCACGGCCGTGAAATAATGAGGTATAATAAATTTATGAGCAATAAATACGGGTCATTAAGCAGTATATTATTAACAGCTATAGGTGAATCGACGGGCTTTTTCCAATGGCCTTTAGAGCACACGGATAGCTGGCGTCGAAATCAACTTAAAGGGGCAAGCAAGAAAAGTTGTTATGAATCTATACGCCGAATGAAAAGTAAAGGATTGGTAAAGGTAGCTAAAAAAGGAAGTAACAATTTTCTTGCCTTAACTAGCAAAGGTGAATTGGAAAAACTTTTTGTAAAGGCAAGTATCAGTAAAAGCAATCATTGGGATGGAAAATGGAGGATTGTAATTTTTGATGTACCAGAAGAGGCTAGAGATAAACGAGATCAATTACGAGGCCTTTTAAAAAGAAATAATTTTGTAAAGCTTCAAGCCAGCGTTTTTATTAACCCTTATCCTTTAAACAGAGAGGCTATAGGCTATCTGCAGCAAAGCGGTCTAATGAATTATATAAGGATTATTAAAGTCGATGAAATGGATAATGATGAGGAGCTAAGAAAAAGATTTGATTTGAACAAAATCAGAAAGCCTCAATAATTCACGGCCGTGAATTATTGAGGCTAATTTATTAAAGTATCTAAAATTGGTATAATATTTTATGATTATTAAAATATAAACATGGCAAAAGAAGATCAGTTCATTTTTTGGTTTGACGAGATTGGCAAAGAAGATGTGAATTTGGTTGGAGGCAAGAACGCGAATTTGGGGGAAATGTACCGTAATTTAACCGGCGCCGAGAGCAAGCTGTTTCCCGGGGAAAAAATTTCTGTTCCTTTTGGGTTTGCCGTTTCCGCTTATTCCTATAATTATTTTATAAAGCAAAATAACCTTGACCAAAAAATTAAGGACGCCTTGGCAGGTTTGGACACGCACAATATAAAACACTTGGAAGAAAAAGGCGCACAAGTGCGGGAGCTGATTTTATCGGCCCCGTTTCCGGCAGATTTAGAAATGGAAATTAAAGTAGCTTTTGGCCAGTTAGGGGAAAAACTCAAACTTTCGCCCGCGGATTTGGATGTGGCTGTCCGTTCATCCGCAACCGCGGAAGATTTGCCCGATGCTTCTTTTGCCGGACAGCAGGAGAGTTATTTAAATGTGCGCGGCGACCACGAATTGCTGGAATCAATAAAAAAAGCTTTCGCCTCGCTTTTTACCAACCGGGCTATTTCTTACAGGCAGGACAAGAATTATGACCACTTTAACATTGCACTTTCCGTGGCTGTGCAAAAAATGGCGCGCAGTGACCGCGGCTCAAGCGGCGTAATTTTTACACTGGATACGGAAAGCGGCTTTAAAGATTTAGTTTTAATTAACGCCTCCTGGGGCCTTGGCGAGTTTGTGGTTAAAGGCGTGGTTACGCCGGATGAGTTTAAAGTTTTTAAGCCAACTTTAAAAAAAGGCTTTAAGTCCATAATTAGCAAACGCTTAGGCAGCAAAGAGAAAAAGCTGGTCTATACCCCCGCGGGGTCATCTGAACCTACACAAGAATTGCCGGTCGACCCTTTAGACAGGCACGCCTGGACTTTAAACGATGAACAGATTTTAAAATTGGCCAAGTGGGCGGTAATTATAGAGGAGCACTACCAAAGGCCAATGGACATTGAATGGGCTTACGACGGAGTAACAAAAGAACTCTTTATTGTGCAGGCCAGGCCGGAAACCGTGCAGGCGCGTAAAGAAGGAAATGTTTTGGAAGAATTTGTGATGGAAGAAAAGGGTAACATCATCGCTCAAGGGGCCGCGGTGGGCGCCAAGATTGGCCAGGGCAAGGCCCGCTATATACGCAATGCCGGACAGCTTAGCGAATTTAAAAAGGGCGAAGTTTTGGTTACGGAAATTACGGACCCGGACTGGGAACCGATTATGAAAATTGCGTCCGCGATTGTTACTAACGCGGGGGGCAGGACATCGCACGCGGCTATTGTCTCGCGCGAGCTTGGTATTCCGGCGGTCGTGGGTTGCGGCAATGCCACGGAAGTAATTAAGGACGGCATGGAAATTACCGTATCCTGCGCCGAAGGCGAAGTCGGCAAGGTTTACGAAGGCTTGCTGAAATTTAGAATCAACAAAACCGACCTGACCAATTTCCAGCCGCCCAAAACAGATATTAAAATGATAGCCGCCGACCCGGAATTGGCTTTTAACTATTCTTTTTTGCCCAACAAGGGCGTAGGCCTTGCGCGCGTGGAATTTATTATCTCCAACTTTATTAAAATCCACCCTAACGCGCTCATTGATTATGACAAGCTTACGGATGAGAAAGTTAAGCAGCAAATAGACAGTTTAACCGCTGGCTATAAAGACAAGGTGCAGTATTATTCCGAAAAGTTTGCTTACGGCGTTGCCCAGCTGGCTTCCGCTTTTTATCCGTACGATGTCCTGCTAAGATTTTCCGATTTCAAGAGTAATGAATACGCGGGATTAGTTGGCGGTAAATTATACGAACCCATTGAAGAAAATCCCATGATGGGCTGGCGCGGGGCTAGCCGCTATTACGATTCCAAATTTGAAAAGGCGTTCTCTTTGGAAGTGGAAGCCGTAAAAAAAATCCGCGAAGAAATGGGCTTGTGGAATTTAAGCGTTATGGTGCCGTTCTGCCGCACGCCGGAAGAAGGAAAAAAAGTAATTGAGATATTAAATTATCATGGCCTGAAAAGAATATCGGCTGATGACAGGAAGAAAAAGAAAAATGGAGACCTTGTGGAAGGCGTGGAAGTTTGGGTGATGGCCGAAATTCCTTCCAATATTTTGCAGGTAGACGAGTTCGCGGAAATTTTTGACGGATTTTCAATCGGCAGCAACGACTTAACCCAACTGACGCTCGGACTTGATCGCGACAGCAAACTCATCGCCCACATTGGCAACGAACGCAACAAATCTGTGCAAAAACTAATATCCATCCTCATCCCTGAAGCCCACAACCGCGGCCTTAAGGTAGGCATTTGCGGCCAAGGGCCATCTGACTTCCCGGATTTTGGGGAATTTTTAGTCGGCCTCGGCATAGATTCGATATCGTTAAATCCAGATACAGTTTTGAAAGCCAGTATGAATATAAAGAAGGTAGAAGATAAATTGGGGAAATAACATATTTTTTGCCCCTCGACTTCGCTCGGGACACAAAAAACCAATCACATCTGTGATTGGTTTTTTGTGGCGGAAGCGGGGAGATTCGAACTCCCGAACCCTTTGACAGGTTGCGCGCTTTCCAAGCGCGTGCACTAGACCACTATGCGACGCTTCCTCGTCGCAACTTGCTTCGGGCTTTCGGGATTCGCTAAAGCGAATCGCCTCTCGCCCTCCGCAGTTGCTCCTCTTTCCCAAAAATCCCTTAATAAAATTCTCAGGTGGATTTTCGGGAGTCCTTTTAAAGTGGCTTTGCATAGAATATCATTTTTATTTGGTTTTGTCGATAGTTGTTTTCCAAAATTCATGATCGGAATCACAAGCTTTGGAAAAGAGACAAAGTAGCGCGATACTTTGTCTCGGATTGTTGTTTTGGCTTCGCGCAGCCTGGAAACGTCGTTAACCTACAGCGATGATGATTTTCTTTGTAGTGAACTTGAATGCTGGGCAAGTAATGTCCAGGTGAGAATCACCTCTTTTCTTAAAGACGGAAACCAGCAGATTGCCCGGTGCGAGATAAGGTGTGAGTGTGTTTATCACCTTCTCATATTGCAGCGAGAATTCCAGCCAACCTCTTCCCATCGTAGGAAGGGCTTTAGGATCCAATGAGCCAATTAAGTTGCCACCCCATACGGCGGTCTTTTGACCAATAACCAGCGAGGGCTTTCCAGTGTTTAGTTGGATGAGGCTTAGCCGATGGTTCTGACTCTTTCTTGCTAATTGGTTATCATTGTAATACCTTTGCCAAGCTTCCTTTATCTGCGTAATCTCCTTGTCTGCGATTCCTATCGATTTTGCAGCTTGTGCTACATCCTCCATTTCTTGTCGCTTTCCTACCCAAGGCGAATCGATATCGGGGAGCGATGCAATGGCCGCCCACTTCGTGTCGTACACAAAAATTGCCCCAGGTTGGTTTTCCTCTCTTTCTCCTAGGTTAATAATGTAACGGAGCGAATCGGCATGCCTGCGTCTCCATTGCTTTTGAATCTCTTCAGAATGCCCAATACGCCGCTCTTGTGCGCTGATCACCTGGTTGAATCTTTCAATTTTTTCCTCCAGAATTGGGACCATGGCCGGATCTTCAAGTTTTGTTCTTTCGAAGGCGGAGCGTTCTTCAGTAATTTGCCTTCTAATGTCCGCAAATCTATTCATCTCTTCTGCATGACTAGTAAGTTGGCGGCGAAGGGCAGCGATAGTTTGGCGAAGAGCTTGGTTTTCTTTCCTATCCTCAGCTTTGAGATTCCTAAAGTCTTTCAAAGCGACCCGGAAAGTTTCCTCATCGTCAATGAAGTCAAAGGCGGCAATAATGCTTTTTTGCCGCTCCGTAACTTCTTGGTTAGGGGCTTTGTCGGGGTGAACTTGGGCAGAAAGTTGGCGGGCGAAACTGCGGACTATCTTGTGCAACTGGTCTTCAGAAACTTCCAAATCCAGAATAGCTTCGGTCAGCCCCATAACAACCAGCGGATTTATGTCGCCCCATACGGGCTTGGCTTCGAACTGTCTTCGAAGCTCGCGTGTGAAGTCGCTCATTCTTCGTCCTTTCCGGTGGCCCTGCGCATTTGCGCGCGTAGGAGGCCGTCAGTGTCTTGAAAGTATTCAAGCATATCCAGAACCGCCGGTGAAGAACGGTTGTCCGGAATGATTACGTCTACCAGGAACCCGATGGCAATGCCCATTGCGCGTTCGAAAGAACGGTTTTCAGCATTCAGCCGTGGGGCAATATGGTCGATGTTGGCCGCGATTGAATCGATTATTGACTCTGCGCCCTCTGGGCCGTAAGTCTTTACCAATTCCGCCGCGTCTTCCATGCTCATGGTAAAACCAGCGTAGTCGATTGAAACTTTGTCGAGCAAGGTCAGCGCGCCTTCCAGAAAGTCGGCAACGTCGGCAAACTTGTTTTTGACGAGGTTGTTACCGACAGAAACACTGAAGAAATCGTCGGGTTGCAGTTCATAGCTTCCCAGAAAACTCCTCAGCAACTTCGCCAAAGATTCCGGTTGAATCCGGAAATCTCCGCCTACATGAAGGTAGAGCTGCTGTTCAACCACTGCCGGAAGGGCCGTTTTAATTCTTCTGATAAGAGTCTCCGGCTTCCAGTGAAGGATTCCGGAGACCGACTGCACTCTTCGGCCGGTGACCTCCAAGGCGTAGACGGATTTGAAGATTGTGCGATCTTGAGACACGAGCACGATATCTTTGCCCGTTTTTTCTTGCGGTTTTTGGGTCTCGCTGTCAACCGGTGTTGGTGACGCAATTAATCCCGAAGTTTCTTCCACGAGTCTGACTTCTTGAGTAGACTCTGAAGATGCAGGGGAGTCGGTTTGGTCGGACGCGTTTCCAATATTATTTTCTTCTTTCATTTTTCCCTCTTTTGTTTGCCCATTTGGGCAGGTTTGAATTTCCGGCCACGATTAAGTGGTCGGACAAAGAACGTTCAATTCCTATAAAGAATTGATTAAACGGGAAATTGCCGTAAAAATGGGCTAATTTTCACAATAATCAATTATTTAATTTAACCTTATATTATAGCATAAAATTGACTATACTGTCAATATAGTGGAATATTGGAAATACAGCTAAAATAGGGTAAGAATATCTCAAAAGAACTCACCCCGCCCCTCTCTTTTGAAAAGAGAGGGGGTTGAAACCTATGAACGATCCGGTATTACAAGAGATTAAGGATAGGCTGAATATTGCGGATATCATCGGCGGTTATATTCAACTTAAGAAGGCCGGCGTCAATTTTAAGGCGCCTTGCCCTTTTCATAATGAGAAGTCACCGTCTTTAATCATAAGCCCGCAAAAGCAGATTTGGCATTGCTTTGGCTGCGGCGAGGGCGGGGATGTTTTTGGTTTTGTGAGAAAATATGAGAATTTGGAATTTAGGGACGCGCTGAAAATTTTGGCTGACAAAGCGGGGGTGAAGTTGCCAACCTATAAGCCGGTTGACCAGTATCAGCAGGATGAAAAAGAATTATTGTTAAGGATAAACGCTTTTGCCGCGCGTTACTATCATCAGGTCTTATTAAGCAAAGGCGGCGCGGAAGCTTTGGAGTATTTAAAAACGCGCGGACTTAGCGAGGCGACAATAAAAAACTGGGAAATTGGTTTTGCGGCTGATGATTTTCACGCTTTGGAAAAAGCTTTGGCAACTAAAAAAGTTAACATCAACGAGCTGGTAAAAGCCGGAGTGTCGGCCAAAAATGAACGCGGACAAATGTACGACCGATTCCGTGGGCGCGTAACTTTTCCCATTTATAATTATTTTGGTGAGACCGTTGGTTTCTCTGCCAGAATTTTGCGCGATGATGGTAAGTCCGCGAAATATGTTAATAGCCCTGAAACCGCCATTTACAACAAAAGCAAAATTTTGTTCGGGCTGAATTTTGCCAAAGACGCTATTCGCAAAAAAGATGAAGCGGTCATTGTCGAGGGACAAATGGATTGCATTGCGGCTCACCAGGCTGGCTTTGCAAACACCGTGGCATCCAGCGGCACGGCTTTGACAGAACAACAGCTCCAGCAACTAGGGCGCCTGACAAAAAATTTAAAGTTTTGTTTTGACAGTGACGCCGCGGGTCAGACTGCCAGCCGACGCGCCGGGGAGCTGGCTTTGAAGAATGGCTTCCGTTTAAAACTCATCATCCTTAAAAATGTTAAGGACCCCGACGAACTAATAAAAAAATCTCCGGGGCTTTGGGAAAAAGCCATCAGCGAAGCTATTTGGTTTTTGGATTACTACATAGATTTAGCCGAAAACAATTTTAAACAGGGTTCGGTAGAGCAAAAATTATATTTGAGTAAAGAGGTGGTACCGTTTTTAGGCTTTGTGAGCGACCCGTTAGAGCAGGACCATTACGTGCATAATATTGCCACCAGGTTTTTAATTTCGGAAAAGGTTATTCGGGACCAGATAAAGGGAGGGTTGAGGGTACAGGGTATAGGGGATAGTATATCACAGGCCCAAAAAGTTGCGCCGGGGCTGCTTTTGCAAAAGGAAGTTTTGGGGGGGTTGCTGTTTTTGCCGGATTTTTTGGCTGCAATTTTGGGCAAAATCCAGGCGCAAGATTTTGAGGATCCTGAGGTTGGTAAGGCAGTAAGCCAGCTAATTGCAGGGGGAGAACAAGCCGCATCAGCGCGACAGACAACACTAGCCAAAGAAGTGCTTTTTATGGTAGAATCACAACTGGACGAACTGGGCGGAGAGACTGACAGATTAAGGAGAATTTTAGAAAAATCTTTCGCATTGCTCAAAGTTAATTCCTTAAAACGCCAACAGCAGGCTTTGCAGTCCGACATTAAGGCCGCGGAAACCGCCGGCAATAAACTAAGAGTTGATGAATTAAATCTAACCTTTGCTAATTTGTTAAAAGAGAGAGCAGTATTTGAGAATCATCTTTAGGTATTAGTAGATATTTATTGATATTGGATATTGTCAAATATCTACAAATTCAATATCTATTAATATCCTAATATCCATAAATATCCTTTATATATGGCTAAGAAAAAAAAGGCAATTAAAAAATCTGCGAAGGGCGCAAAGAAGCAGAAGGTTGTTAAGCGCAAGCAAAACAATCAGCATAAGAAGGCCATAAAAATGCGCCTTAAGGCAAAAGCCAAGCGCGCGGCCGCAAAGCCCGTGCAGGGGGCTTTGCCGTTGAAGCAGCCGGTGGTGGACACGGAAAAACTTTTAAAGAAGCTCATGGAAAAAGCCAGTGAGCGCGGTTTTGTTACGGAAGCGGAAATTTTGCATAGCATCCCTTATTTTGAAGACGACATACAGGGTTTGGAAAATGTAATGGAGCAGTTGGAAAAGCGCGGCATTGAAATTGTTGACCAGGAAGTAGCCAGCGTTTGGGAGCAGAACAAGGCGCCTGCGGATGATGAAACAGCGGTAAAAGGCAAGGGCAAAAAGTCCGCCAAAGGCGGATCTACCTCCGGCAGAAAAAAGTCGGATGACATGGTGGACGCCTTTGACCTGGGCGACATTTACGACGACAGCATTCAAATGTATTTGCGCGAGATTGGCAAAGTGTCTTTGCTCAAAGGCGAAGAAGAGGTGGAGCTGGCCAAAAGGATTACCAAAGGCGATGTGGCCGCGAGAAAAAAACTTACCGAAGCCAACCTGCGTTTGGTAGTTTCTATTGCTAAAAAATACATGGGCAGGAATTTGGGGCTGTTGGATTTAATCCAGGAAGGCAACCTGGGTTTGTTCAGGGCCGTGGAAAAGTTTGACTGGCGAAAGGGCTATAAGTTTTCTACTTACGCCACGTGGTGGATAAGACAAGCCATTACCCGCGCGCTGGCTGACCAGTCCCGTACTATCCGCATCCCGGTCCACATGGTGGAAACTTTGAATAAATATGCCCAGGCAGAAAGATCATTGGTTCAAGATTTAGGCCGCGAACCTTTGCCCGAAGAAATTGCCGCGGAAATGGGCATTGAGGTTGAAAAAGTTTACCATCTTAAAAAAATCTCGCAGGAAACGGTTTCCATAGACTCGCCGGTAGGGGAAGATGACGGTGAAGACTCATCTTTGGGCGACTTTATAGTAGACGAAGAAACCACCAAGCCAAATGAAGTGGCCGGCAGGCAAATTTTAAAAGAATACGTGGGCGGAATTTTGAATGACTTAGACCCGCGCGAACAGAAAATTTTAAAAATGCGCTTTGGCCTGGAAGACGGCGTAACCCATACCTTGGAAGAAGTGGGTGAAGAATTCGGAGTTACCAGGGAACGCATTAGGCAAATTGAATCAAAAGCCCTTGAAAGGATAAGGGAGCATATTGATATAAATAAATTAAGAGATTATTAAATTTAAAAAAGGATTAATTATATGGATTATCCGCAAGTTTCTCAAGAAAGTATGGATAGAGAGTTAGTAGAAGATATAAACACTAAGCTAATGGGATTAAATGGCTTTACAGAAAGATCTTTGGTGAATTATTTTAAAGCATATCCCAATTCGCGATCTACTGTTGAAAGTCTGATAGTAAAATTACAAACAGCCATTGCTGCAACTAGAAAATAATTTTATATATAGCTTGCGGCGTGTTCAAAATTCCACCCTTAAAAAAGGGCGGAATTTTGTTTTTGCTTCATCTTACGCTAAAAAATCGGATAAAGTGGATAACTTGCTTGACCCGGAATTTTAGCAGGCGTAACATTTAATTAGAAAGGAACGCCATAGATGATTAACAGGTTACGGACAGGTAGCTTTTCCAAAGCAGCGAAGAGCCTACAGGTGCTAAACCTGACCTCTACAATTAAGTAGAAAACGAGAAAATCGCATATGGGAAAAGCTACCTTAGGGTAAACCCCCTCCATCCATTTTAGGACGAGGGGGTTTATCGTTTATAGGTTCGTATACTTATGGTATGATTAAAATATGGAAATTTGGAAAAAGTTTTCTATAAGTATTGTTATAGTCGCTTATTTAAGCTTTTTGTGTTATCCGGGAACAATTTTTGCCGACGAACAAGCTGATAGAGTTGTCCAACAGGCGCAATTGCAGCAACAGCTTTTGGAAATCCAGAACCAAATAGCCCTGTTCCAGGGCCAATTGGCCCAGACCCAGGCGGAAAAAAATACCCTGGCCAATAAAATTAAAGTTTTAAAAAAACAGCAGAGCGTTTTAAATTTGCAAATTAAGCAGACTAATTTGCAAGTCACGGCTTTGGGCGGGCAAATTAATGAAACCAAGCAGTCCATTAGCCAAAATATTGAACACGCCCAGCAGTTAAAAGTTAAGGTGGCGGAAGTAATTAGGAGAATAAGTGAAGGTGATTCCTACCCATTTTTATACACCGTAGTTTCCAAGAAACAATTGTCCGACATCTTTAACGCCTATTACGATTACCAAAAAGTCTCCGAAAATTTGTCTGCCTTAGTTGGGGAAATAAGAGAGTCCAACATTGCATTGGCCAAACAACAGGAAGAGCTGACCGGCCAGCAGGAAGACGCGGAAAATTTATTGTCAATAAAAGTTTTGCAACAGGCCCAGCTTGCAGATACTGTTGGCCAGCAGAATGTTTTGCTCCAGCAGACTAAGGGCCGTGAGGCAGATTACCAAATTACGCTTAACGATACTAAGCGGCAGGCCGCGGAAATCCAGGGCCGCATTTACCAGCTTTTAGGTATTAGTTCGCAAATTACTTTTGGCGAGGCGCTTAAAATTGCGCAGTGGGCCCAGCAATCTACGGGTATCAGGCCGGCATTTTTGCTGGCAATTCTTACTCAAGAATCAAACTTAGGCAAAAACGTAGGCACCTGCAACCGTCCCGGCGACCCGCCAAACAAAAGTTATAAAGTTGTAATGAAGCCCGACCGCGACATCCAGCCGTTTTTGCAAATTACTGCCGAGCTCGGGCTTGACCCGGAAGTGACGCCGGTGTCTTGCCCTTTAAAAGACAGGAACGGCAACCAGTCGGGCTGGGGCGGAGCCATGGGGCCGGCGCAATTTATCCCATCTACCTGGATGGGCTATAAAGACAAAGTGACGGCCATAACCGGCAAAGCCGCGAACCCCTGGGACATCCGCGACGCGTTTTTAGCTTCAGCCATTAAGCTTAGCGCCGGCGGCGCGGACGGCACTTACCAGGGCGAGTGGAACGCTGCGATGCGCTATTTTTCCGGCGGCACCAATGTGAAGTACCGTTTTTACGGGGATAGTGTAATGGCCACGGCTAAGAAGTATGAAGATGATATTGCTGACTTGGGTAAATAACAATAATAAGAACCAAGAATCAAGATTGCAAGAACCAAAAAAGAACCAAGGTTTGAATATTTAAATTTTTCCGCTTCTTGATTCTTGGATCTTGCTTCTTTATGTAATAAGTATTAAGCTAAGGATATTATGATAAAAGATACATTAAGCGGGTTTAAAAAATTTATTTTACGCGGTAATGCCATAGATTTGGCGGTTGGTGTTGTTATTGGCGCGGGGTTTTCCAATGTAGTGAATTCGCTGGTTAAAGATTTAATAACGCCAATCATCGGCGCGATTATAAATACTTCGGATTTTTCCAATTTGTCGTTTAGCATAAACGACAGCCAATTTTTGTACGGGGATTTTTTAAACGCCCTAATTTCTTTTGTACTCATTGCCTCCGTGGTCTATTTTTTTGTCATTACGCCCATGAACCTTTTCCTTGCCAGGCTCCGCAAAGAGTCTGACCCAACCACCCCGAACCAGTCGTCATCAAATTCCTCCGGTTCAGGGCAAACAAAAAAATGCCCGGAGTGCCTAAGTGAAATTCCTGTTTTGGCCAAACGTTGCGCCTTTTGCGGCCAAGAAGTGAATTTGGCTTAGTGAAACAAAGCTTATAATTTCTCGCTTTATTAAAACTGCCGTAACCCAGCTTGTAGCTGACCGCAAAGCTATAGACAAAGGCCGGTCCGCAAATTAGTGCTTTGGCGCAGACCCGCAACGCGGCGGTTAAAAAAGCCATGGACGACTTCCATACGGCTGCGGAAAAAGCCCGGGTCAATTTAAAAGCCGCCATTAAGACATCCTAAATTTAAAACTTATGAACAACCCTGCTTTTTAAAAGCAGGGTTGTTTTGTTATACGTCCATTTGCAACCCCTTCCTTTTTAATGTAGTATAATCTTTCAAAAGGAGGAACATGAGCGAACAAAACACTACCTTTCGTCAGTCGGTGGTTTGTCCCAATTGCAAAAACGAGCTGGCTTTTCTCAAAAAAGTTCAAATCCGAAAAACGTTTAAGTTGGAAGAATTTGAAATACGCAGCCCAAGACTCCCCGAAGAGGAAAACTTTGAGCGCAGCGAGTGCATGGACTGCCCGCATTGTAGCGCGGTTCTTCAGCTTCATTTGGAGATAAAAATTTTGGAAGTTGAAGTACTGCCGGTCAAGGAGGCGGCTGATCCGGGAGTCAGGATTAAAAAGGAATTTGGCGGCCTCTTAACAGAGTATCGAAATGCCGGAGTTGTGAACGCTTTTGAACAGGCTGTTCACGCCCTGCACACCGAAGCCTCTGCAAGACCGAGTGACACGGAGCTCTATTTTCTGCGATTCCTTTCTGGCCTCAATTTTGTGCCCATAAAAAGGTATGAAGCCGCAGTAAAAGCATTATGCGGTGGATTAAGTGGGTCAATCGAACTGTGGCTTGCATTCGACATTGGGATGATTGTCGTTGGAGGCCAAATCCGCCGTTTCGTTCCATTTAAACTTCTGCGAAGGACTAGGCAAACTCCTGTAAGGCTTATGGGGCAACAGGGCGCCAGCATGTCTGACCTCGGACAACTCTGGGTTAGGACACGAAATGGTTATGTACCTCTGACAAGCAGGGTCTTCCTGGAAGAGATGAGAACCAAATCCAAAGGGGCTTTTGCTCGACTCGTTCAGTAGGCCGAATCGAAAAGCTTTAAGGGCGGGATCCGTAAGGATTCTGCCCTATTGTTTTTTAAAAAATGACTTCCAATCCATTGACGCGACGACAAAATAAAAGTATAATACATAGGTAAATTTTATCCCCGGGCGGGGATTTTTTAACTCCATGCCAAACGACAGCGTCATACTTAGATTTTCCGATGTCAGTTTTGAATACGGCCATAATAAGCACATTTTAGATGAGGCGAGTTTTTCCGTGCGCACCGGAAGCCGGATAACTTTAATGGGACAGAACGGCGCGGGGAAATCTTCCCTTTTTAAAATGATAACCGGCGAGCTTAAGCCGACATCGGGAGATGTTCACCGCACGCCAAGGGATGCCAGTATTGCCATTGCGCGCCAGGTTATGCCTTTGGATGTTTTGGAATTAACCGTCAGGGATTATTTTGCCACGGCGTTTACGGAAAAGAAATATAATTTGGACAAGCTGATTAAAGATGTTTTTGAGGTTGTAAATGTGGATTTGCCTTTGGACAGGCAGGTAAAAGCTTTATCGGGCGGACAGCAGGCTAGGTTGCTTTTGGCGCACGCTTTAATCCAAAATCCCGACATTCTTTTGCTGGACGAGCCCACCAACAATTTAGACCAGCAGGGCATAGAGCATTTAACCGGTTTTTTAATGATGTATGAAAAAACCGTAATTGTAATTTCCCACGACGCGGATTTTTTAAACGCTTTTTCTGACGGCGTTTTGTATTTAGATGTCTTTACTCATAAGGTTGAACAGTATTCCGGCAACTATTACGATGTAGTTGAAGAAATTAAAAATCGAATAGAGAGAGAAAATTTGCAGAACGCGCGTATGCAAATGGAAATTAAAGAAAAGCGAAGCCAGGCGGAAGTTTTTGCCCACAAAGGCGGCAAGCTTCGCGCGGTTGCCAAACGCATGCGCGAGGCGGCGGAAGAAGCCGAGGAAAATATTGTGGAAGTTAGGCAGGAAGACAGAACCATCCGCGAATTTGTTATGCCTTGCCAGGAGTTTGATAAATTTTTTGACGGAAAGATAATGGAATTCAATTCAATATCGGCGCTCAAAAATCATCAGCCGATAACAAAAGAGCTGGAGTTGGTCGTCCGCAAAAATACCCATATCATCATCAGCGGACCTAATGGCATTGGCAAATCAACTTTACTTGAAAAAATCGCTTCCACCTTTCCCCGTCATTCCGAGGCGAGTGCATCCGAGCCGAGGAATCCCTTAACTTCTGATGGTTTCGCAATCGCC
Organism: Candidatus Doudnabacteria bacterium; assembly: GCA_023245895.1. GTDB lineage: Bacteria > Patescibacteriota > Doudnabacteria > UBA920 > UBA920 > PALSA-1336. Next base: position 55,839 of record JAHFJJ010000001.1, on the reverse strand, counting down.
AAAGGCATAAAAATAGGCTACTACAAACAGGACTTCAGCAATTTTGACTTTGAACAAAAAGCCTTTGACGCGCTAAAAGAAGTTATGGAAAAGTTTGACGAGCACCATTTACGCGCCACCGCTGCGGGCTTTTTAATCGACGGCAAACTTTTAGACCATCCGATTGCCGCTTTGTCCGAAGGGCAAAAAGGGTTACTATCTTTTTGCAGGTTAGTCTTAATGAAACCGGGGTTGCTGATATTAGATGAACCCACCAACCACATAAACTTCCGCCATCTTCCCATCATCGCCAAAGCATTGGACGAATACCAAGGCGCAATGTTAATGGTCTCCCATATTCCTGATTTTGTTTCGCAAATTCGGATTGATGAGACGGTTGACTTAAATTCAATTTAGAGTTACATTTGACATATGTTCCGAATAAGGTATAATAAATACAAAGACATACGTTTGTCTTCTGAACAACTGCAAAAATTGTCCGATATTACTGCAGATTTAGGCCTAGTGTGCATAGCTTCCATAGTCTTACCCGCCATTTTTGACAGGTTTAATATATTGCTCTTGTTCTTTGGAATCCTTGTTGCTATTTTTTGTTTTGTTTGTAGTTTGGTATTAATTAAGGCTAAATAAAAATATGTTAATAGGATATTTAACCATTGCTGTAGTAGTCTTAGGATTTATTCTTTTAGCTTTGCCCACTTTAATCGCCAGGAATAAAAAATAAGATGAACGCGCAATTCTCACAATTCGCTAAGAAGAGCATTTCCACCCGTTTGAGGCGGTAATGCTTTAGTTTGTCTAAAAACTTTAAAGCGCCACCCCAGCCGGGTGGCGTTTTTCTATTTATCTTAATTTATATTATAGAAGATAGTCCGCCTGAGGCGGATGATTGGCGGAATTTGTTTGCGGGCTTAAGTAAACCCTCAGCCAAATGCCGCTAAGGCAGAAATTTTTAAGGAGGATTAAGGAATGAAGAAAGTATGCAAGTTTGGAGGGTCGTCGACTGCCAACGCAGTACAGTTTAGGAAAATTGCCGCAATTGTCCGGGATGATCCAAGTCGTCGGTTTATAGTGGTGTCAGCCCCGGGCAAAGATGAGGCGCATCCGGACAAGGTAACGGATTTCCTTGTTAAAGTTTGGGACTCAAGAAGGGTCAGTCAAGACTGGTCAGGACCATGGAAGGCTGTTACGGAGCGTTTTGTGGAAATTGCTGCGGACCTGAAGTTGAGGCTTGATCTTCCGGCGTATTTTGCCACGATTGAAAAGCAAATCCGGTCAAAGAAGGCAACTTACGACTTCGTGGTCAGCCGGGGCGAGTACCTTTGCGGGCTGCTTATGGCACAATACATGGATTTCGAGTTTGTCGACGCAGACCAGCTCATCTTTTTTGGCCACCACGGCCAAGTCCACCCTGTAACTTACGAAAAAATTGCGGAGCGTTGCAATGGGTCCAATGGATATATTGTTCCCGGCTTCTATGGTAGACAGGGAGAAGCAGTAAAGGCCTTTCCAAGGAACGGATCGGACATTACCGGCGCAATTGTGGCCGGAGCTCTTGCCGCAGATTTGTATGAGAATTGGTCCGATACACCGTTGAGGGTAGCCGACCCCAGGATTGTACCAGATGCCGCTATAATTCGGAGCATTACTTTCCGTGAAATACGGGAGCTTGCTTATTTAGGGGCTAGTGTTTTGCACGCAGACGCGATTGAGCCGGCAAGGGTAAGAGGCGTCCAAATACGCATAGCCGACACCAACAAACCCAATGACCTTGGCAGCATAATCCGGTTTGAGAGAGAGCCTGGACCAGAAGTTGTTGCGGGCATAGCGGGCAAGGCAGGGTTCGTACGTTTTAATTTGGCTATGCCGGGTCTTCATGACCAAACGGGTTTTGCCGCCAGCGTATTTTGCGTTTTCCGCGACCTCGGAGTTTCAGTAGAGCATTTTCCGACCGGGACTGATACTTTATCTGTAGTCGTTCATAAGGATAAACTTTGTGATAAAACAGATAGAGTGCTTGAGCGGCTGCAGGCCATAACCCCCGGAAATCCCGTGGAAGTTTCTAATGGGATTGCTTTAGTTACTATTGTGGGATTCGGTATGGCCAACTATACTCGTAGCCTAGCTGACATTGCAGAAGCTTTGGCTAACGAGGGAATTAAGGTTCGTATGATTAGCCAGGACTTTCGGCAGGCTAACGTAATAGTTGGGGTTGATGAAAGCCAGTGGCAAAACGCGATTCGGGCAATTTACGGAAAGTTTAGGAAGTTCTATCCTAAACAAAATTGAAGGAGGTAGTAAGGAATGTGGTATACCGGCGGGGAGACTGCCAATCCCCGCCACTATTCTTATCTATATAAAAATTTATGGACAATAAACAATTGCCGTTTGGCAAAAAAGAAATTGAACAGATTGTTAGAACTTATCCAACGCCTTTTTATATTTACGACGAAAAAGCGATTTTAGATAATGCCCGAAGGTTGTATGGGGTTTTTTCTTGGGCGTCAGCGTATAAAAATTATTTCGCGGTAAAAGTTTTGCCGAATCCGCACATAATCAGCCTTTTAAAACAGGCGGGCATGGGAGTAGATTGCAGCTCACTTGCGGAATTGGTGTTAGCCGAAAGGTGTGGCATGAGGGGAGAGGGTATTATGTTTACATCCAACAATACTTCTTTGGAAGAGTTTACAAAGGCCGCTGAATTAAAAGCCATAATAAATTTAGATGATATTTCCCACATACCTATGCTGGAATCTGTCTTGCCTGTGCCTGAAATAATAAGCTTTCGCTTTAATCCGGGTCCTTTTAGGAAAAGCGTTGGCAATTCAATTATCGGCGATCCGACTGAGGCCAAGTTCGGCATGACCAAAGAACAGCTTTTAGAGGGTTACAGGATAATGAGGGACAAAGGCGTAAAAAGGTTTGGCCTTCATACCATGGTGGTTTCCAATGAACTTAGGCTGGAGGCTTTGGCCGAAACAGCCGAGGCGGTTTTAGATTTGGTTGTAGAAATTTCCGGGAAATTAAATATAACTTTTGAGTTTATAAATTTGGGAGGCGGCATTGGTATAGCTTATAAACCGGAAGAGCAGGCCGTGGATTTGGAAAAATGGTCTGCCGGCATCCGCTCAATGTATGAAGCAAAAATTATTAACAACAATTTGCCGCCGCTTAAAATTTTTACGGAATCGGGCCGCATGGTTACCGGCCCTTATGGTTATTTGGTTACGCGGGTAGTACATGAAAAGCATACTTATAAAGACTACGTTGGCGTGGACGCGTGCATGGCGAATTTAATGCGGCCCGGCATGTACGGGGCTTACCACCACATTAGCATTTTAGGCAAAGAAGCCCAGCCCCAAACTCAAGTGTATGATGTAGTAGGGTCTTTATGTGAGAATAACGATAAGTTCTGTGTGGGAAGAAGGCTTCCCAAAATAGAAATTGGAGACATTTTAGTAATTCACGACGCCGGCGCGCACGGCCACTCCATGGGTTTTAATTATAATGGCAAGCTGCGTTCCGCTGAATTGCTTTTGTGTAAAGACGGAAGCCATAAGCTCATTCGACGCGCGGAAACTTTAGAGGATTATTTTTCAACGCTGGTTTTTTAAAAGCCGATTTAAACATAGCGCTTATTTTTTGTGGATAAACAAAAAATCCCCCTAAAGAAAAAGCAAAAATCTTGCTTGACACTTTTTTTAAACAGGAGTATCTTTAGTAAAGAAAGCAAAAATTTCATATAAATTGTTAGCCTGTAACCTGAAAGTTATTATCTGGTCGCCTTAAACTTTCAGCTAGGCCACCAAAATTTTATTGCCAATAAAATTTAGGCGGCCAAGGCCAATGGCGAAACCGAACAAACATTTGTTCGGATTTTTTGTTTTTTCGCTTCCTAAAACCCCTGGGCTTTTGCCGGGGCAAAAACAAAACGAAGCGGATAGGTTATTTAGGTAAAATTAATTAGATATTTGGAGAGGGGTGAGAAATATGCAGATTTACAATAACCAGGCAGGTAACCAGCAAGGCAAGTCTGGCCAGGCTGACCATCGAGGACAAGGAGACATGAGCCAAGATAATGAATAGGGCTTAATTTTGACTGTTAATATGGCCCCGCAAGTTCGGAGGGACTTGGAGGAAAAGCGGGAAATCTTCTAGCTTTATTAGCGACGTAGAGCGAGTCCGGCTGCTTGCAGCCGAGCGAGCCGAGGAGCTAATATAGGTTCCAATACCCCGCTGCTTGCGGTGGGAAACCTTTATTGCGGGGCCATAGTATTATTTAGGATTTATGCGCTTGCCCGGTAGAATCACGTTACAATTAGTTGCTTTATTCTACTGTGGTAGTTAAAAAACGTTTGATATTTTTTTGGTTTTTTAATAAATAGCTTGTAACGTTGCTCTACCGGGCTTGCACAGTTACACAGCTCCTGCTTTTGGCGGGGCTCAAAAATCCAGGCGCTTGAATCTTATGACCGCTGATTATTCGCTGACCCATTAGTCCGCCTTAGGAGGATCAGCGTCACTCCGAGCGAAGTCTAGGTAATGACAGGGACGCTGATTGTACGCTGAGTAATCAGAAGATTAATTTTTAAGAAAGGAAGATTTATGGATATTTTAATTTTAATGTTTTTTGGCGGCATTGTGGGTTGGCTGGTTTCCAAGCCTTCGCAAAACCGCCGCTGGGACATTGCCATGGGCATAGTTGGCGCCCTGGCCAGCAGTTCTTTAATTAGCGCTATCGGCATGCCTGGCGCGGCGGGGTACACCACTTATACGCTATTAGTAGCGCTAACGGGCGCGGTGGCAATCATCCATATTGGCCGTTCTTTAAACCGGTTCCCGCATAATTAAAGGTTTTTTAAGGGTGGTGAGGGGGAGTTTTGGGTTTGTGGTATTATTGGCCTTTGATTATAATACTCATAGTCCGCAAGCTTAGGCTTGCGAATAGATTTCAATTAGTGTTGGAGGACAAATGAAAGATCATCCAGGTCTGAGCTTGCAACAGGTGCCTGTACTGACCGATGCTGATGCCTGGAGCCAATGGTACGCTTTTTGCAGAGACGCGCTTCATTGCCCGGATTTTTTTGTTGCCCGCGCTCCCAAGCGGGAAGCCATTATGCAGGCCTACTACATGGGAGACACCGGTTCGCAACGGGAGCTGATTGCTGAGCATCTGGTTGCCAACCAAAAATTCCATGACCAGCTTACAGCTTCCCTTGCCCGTAGTGAACTGGTTATGTCCAAGTTGGATGCCGGCGTTGTTGTCTATCTTTGCGCGGGTATGGACTTTGGGCTGGAATTGGCCACAATGGCAGGCCTAAATGGTACGCTGTTTTTGGTTGACTATGCCGAGAGCGTAGTAGCCGATTTGAAAAGAGAGCTGGCCAAACATCGCGATTCTTTCCCCAACGCCCAGGTCCTTCATACTCCGGTCCATTTAGTCGCTGACGAACTCGCAAGGCACGGAGTGTTGCTAGGCATGGTGGACGCGGTCGTAGCTATCCGCGGACTGCACAGGGTACCAAATGAGGAAAGGGTTTTGACCCTGGCATCGGTTAAGTCCCTGCTTAAGCCGGAAGGTATTTTGGCCATAACTGAACTGTTTGAAAACGACAGGCCGCAAGACCGCCCTGCAAGCCCTGGGGCTTGGCACTGGCATACTCTAAGCTACCAGACGCACCTACAGCCCATGCGCCTGGTCCATGACTCAGGCCCGGTATTGGAGAACCAAGACGACAAGTGCCGTTTGTTGGTGTTCCAATAGCCTACGCTACACTTGCTGGGGGAATTTCCCATTCCTCCAGCAAGCCCCTTTCCTTTAACTTTATGCAAGAAAACATTAAGAAAAATTTTAATAGGTTAAACCAGGCTGTCCTTAAATCTGTCGGCGCGGCCAACGAGAGGCAAATCGTACAAAATTTTACTGACGTTACAGTTGATATTTTAAACGCCAATTACGGCTTTTCTTTTTTTAAAGACAGTACTGAAAAAGAATTTAGGCTGCTCTATAAAGACCCGCGTACTCCTTTTGAACCGACCCCGCCCAGGACAGACGGCATTACACAAAAGGCATTTGACGACAAAATGCCTATTTATATGTCGGATTATACACAATGGGACAAGCTGGTATCTGAGCTCAAGCCCTACATTAAAGGTTTTGTGGCAATTCCCATTGCATATAAAAATACTAATTACGGCACTTTCAACATTTGCTACAACAACGTACACGAATTCACGGATGATGAAAAAGACCTTTGTGTTTTAATTGGTCATAGTGCCGCCCAGGCCATTACCATATACCGTTTGTTGGCCAGCGAACAGGCCGCCAGGCTGGAAGCCGAAAACCAAAAATCCCGTTTCCAGGCCCTGGTTGAAAACAGCTATGACATTATTGCCCTTATTTCTCCCGAGGGGCAAATTTTAGACATGACTCCTTCGGCCGCAAAGGTGTCCGGATACAAATCGGCCGATTTAATTAACAAAAAAATTACCGAGTTGGTTTTAGAAGAAGACCTGCCGCTTTTACGTTCCCATAGCACTGAAATTTTGCAGGTCCCCCAAAGCTCCAAAACGCTTGAGTTCCGTTTTTGGCATAGCGACGGTTCCGTGCGCTGGCTGGAAGCGACATTGGTTAACATGATGGACCATCCCGGCGTAGGCAGTATTGTGGCCAACCTGCGCGACATTACCGAACGCAAATTTTCAGAACAGACCATTTTACACCAGGCCTACCATGATTCCCTAACCGGCCTGCCCAACCGCAAGCAATTCGGTATTAGGGTTGAACAAGCCATAGAAGCGGCTAAGCGGCATAACAGGAAAATGGCAATAATGTTTTTGGACATGGACCGCTTTAAAAGCATTAATGACACACTGGGCCATTCGGTGGGCGATACCGTGCTAAAATTAGCGGCCACGCGTTTTAAGTCCTGTCTGAGGGCGGAGGACACTATTGCGCGTTTTGGGGGGGATGAGTTTTTAATTTTATTGAACGAAATACATTCCGGAGGCGAGGCGGTAAAGGTCGCGGAAAAAATCCTAAAAGCCAGTAGCATACCGGTACAGCTGGGCGCGCATACATTCCACCCTTCGGTCAGCATTGGTATTGCTATTTACCCTTACGACGGCCACGATACTCATGAACTAAAAAAGCACGCGGATATGGCCCTCTACCGCGCCAAGGAAAAAGGCCGCAACTGTTACAGCCTCTATAACCCATCCTCGGACACCCACGCCTCTGAAAAACTGGCTTTGGAAAATGACCTCCGCCGCGCTCTGGCCGAAAATCAAGTGTCGCTTTATTACCAGCCGATTGTAAATTTGAAAACCGGAAAACTCATGGCTATGGAAGCCCTGGCCCGCTGGCAGCATCCGGTTAAAGGATTACTTTCGCCGGCGGAATTTATTCCCCTGGCCGAAGAAACCGGTTTAATTTTACGCTTTAGCGAATATGCCTTAAAAGCGACCTGCCGGCAATATATAGACTGGGAGGCTATGGGTTTTCCGCAGTTCCGGATGGCTGTTAATCTTTCAGCCCAAAGCTTTGCCGACAGCGAATTCCTTGAGCAGCTGGCGCGTATTTTGCAAGAATCCGCCATGGATGCGGGCAACCTGGAAGTAGAGATTACCGAGAGCGTTGCAATGAGCAACCTGGAAACCACAAGCCATAATTTGAAACAGCTTAAGAAAATGGGCGTTAGGATTAGCATAGATGATTTTGGGACGGGCTATTCCTCCTTAAGTTATTTAAAGCGCTTTCCTATCCATAACCTTAAAATTGACCGTTCTTTCGTCAGGCAGTGCATTGTAAATGAACAGGACGCGGGTATTGTGCGCACCATTGTTTCTATGGCCCGCACCTTGAATTTAAAAGTCATTGCCGAAGGCGTGGAGACTGACCAGCAATTTAATTTTTTGGCAGGCCTGGGATGCGACGCGGCGCAGGGCTATTATATTTCCCCGCCTATGGCGCCTGAAGCAGTCGCCGGCTGGCTGGAAGCAAAAAAGCTGTTGCCGAAAAAAGAACCCGCGCAGGAACCGGTAAAAATTTAATATTCTGTAAGCCCTAAATCCGCAGCTTATTATATGGTCGCCTTAAAGCTGCGGGGAGGCCAATGGCGAAACCGGACAAATGTTTGTTCGGTTTTTGTTTTTATAGAAATATTTTGATGCCGGCTAAGTCGTAAGGCCGGCGTAAAAAATAATTAAAATTAAAAAAGGAGCCAAAATGGCAAAAATATTAGTAATAGAAGATACCGCGAGCCTGGAAAAGGCCTGGGTACAAAAATTTAAGACCGAGGGTTTTGAGGTGCTAACCGCTTCCAGCGGACAGGCAGCGGTAAAAGTCGCGCAGAGCCGGCATCCGGACTTAGTGGTAGTGGATGTGGCCGAAGAAGAAGGGCAGCCGGCGGTAAATCAAATCCGCAGGCAGAGCTGGGCAAGGAAGCTGCCGGCTTTATTCCTCAACAGCTTCCGGGACCGAGAAATATTCACGCAGTACTCCATGGGGCTGGACGAACACCTGCCTTATAACTGGAGTTTGCGTGAGGTGGTAGAAAAGGCCAAGCAAAAATTAGCTTTTAGTTGAATCATTTTCCAAAAATAAGCGTTATAAATGGCGGGGACGGAATAGTTAATAAATAAGGTTTGGCTTGTCTCGCCTTAGTCAGGCCCAAGCGGGCGGGCGGCGCAATCTTTATGAAAGGGAAATTATATGGCAGATACCAACCAGGCCGACAACGACGCGGCCCAGGCTGAAGAGAACGCGGCGCGGGAGCACGATGCCGCTGCCGCGGAGGAGCAGGACAAGGCCGCCGGCCACCGCGAGGAGGCTGAAGTTTTAAGGGATAGGGACTAGGCCTTATATTAGATAATTAATAACAAATAAACATATGCCAACTATAATAAACAATCCGCCGCAAAACGCCAGTGATAGCGGCAGCAGCGCGGGACTAATAATCGGTATTATCCTGGCGGCTGTGCTTGTCTTCCTGTTTTTCGCCTATGGCCTGCCCGCTTTGCGGGAGCGGAATTCCGGCACCAACATAAACGTGCCTGACAGGATTGACGTGAATGTCAGCAAACCTTCTAATTAATTTAATCATTAATAATAAAATTTATGCCCAGTAATACAACTTTCAATATTGTAGCTGGGTGTAAGCAGGCTAAATTTTATAATTTATCTAAACTCCATTCGCTTTATGCGGTTGGAATTGAAAGTTGATATACTGGGTATGGGAATTATTCTTTGGATTATTTTTGGCGCGCTGGTCGGCTGGGTGGCTTCGCTCGTAATGAAGACCGACGCCGAGCAAGGCTCGTTTATGAATGTTGTGGTCGGGATAATTGGAGCGGTAGTAGGGGGTTGGCTAATGAGCTTCTTTGGTCAGAACGGAATAAGCGGTTTTAACCTTTACAGCTTCCTGGTCGCGCTACTGGGCGCCATAGTGCTAATAGCCATAGTCCGGGCTTTGCGCCAGACAGTTTAATTTAATTTTAGTTAAAAAATAAGCGTCCCCATTGGCGGGGCGTTTATTTTGTTTAATACCCTGCTTGATAGAATTGCTTGATAGAAATTTTATAATCTGTTAATATATACAGGAGTTTTATCGTAATAATCTTATTCGGGAGTAGCTCAACGGTAGAGCAATCCCAGCCAGAGGCTGGTCCGCCTCCGGCGGAGACTGTAAAAATATGTTCCGCGTATATGTGTTAAAAAGCCAAAGGAATAGCAAACGCTATGTCGGCTCCAGCTCAAAATCTGCGGAAGCGCGCCTTGCCGAACATAACAATGGGACTAACATCTTTACTCGACATAACAAGCCTTGGATATTAATCCATCAAGAGATGTTTGCGACAAAAAACGAGGCCTTAAGAAGAGAAAAATTCTTAAAGTCTGGTCAAGGCCGCAAATGGCTTGACGAAAATATTCGGGAGTAGCTCAACGGTAGAGCAATCGACTGTTAATCGATTGGTTCTGGGTTCGAATCCCAGCTCCCGAGCCACGAAGGACGAACGACGTCGAAAGACGCAGTTCGTCTTTTGTTTATAGTGGGTTCTACGGTTCCTAACCCTGCTTTTGCTTCAGGTACGGCCACAAGAGATTGAGTTAGAATTATAGAAGGTTTCTGCGCATGTATAAGAAGTGTTTTGTTGTTTAGCTTTAGTTCCGAACTTAAGGTCTTTAATATCTCGTGTTTCTTTCTTTTGTCGCCATTTTCGTATTCTCTTAAGGCGCGCTCGGCAAATGTTAAAGTTTCTTTTGCTTTGTTAGTGCCTTGGCTGTCATCGCGTTTATTCTTTTTTAAAATTGTTTCCATCAGCTCCTTTTCATTTAGAGCCGCTTGCCTGCGTTTGCTAAATTCCTCCTCGCTAATTTCTCCCGCAGCGCGCATATCAATTAAACCACCGAGTTTTTTCTCTATGCCGGCTAATGCCTTTTCTGCATTTTGAGCTATAGCCTCCTCTGTTACGGCTTCTTTTGGTTTGTTTTCGTTTAAATGCTTAAGGCCCCATTCCAGATATTTGGGGTTTATGCTTATTGTCGCTAGGAAGTTTTTAACCTGGCCTTCCAAGTCTTTTTCACTAACGCTGGATTGAGAGCAGCGGAAAGTTTCAGTGTTCTTGCGTTTGGTGCAGCGGTAGTGAACATAATGGTAGCTTTTTGGCTTTTCCATGTTAGCAATTAAAGTACCGCAGTACGGGCAGGCCGCTTTATTACCTTTAAAGGAATGGGTGAACTTTTGTTTGCAATTGGTGCAGACGAATTTATTTTTTTCTTCTGCTGTAATTTGGCAGCCGCACTCCTGGCAAACAATTTGTCCGGTATGGGCAAACTCTTTTGTATGAGGCGCGGATTTTAAGCCCTTGCTGCGGAGCAAAAATTGGACGCGGTCAAATTCTTCTTTGGTAACCATTGGCTCGTGAGTGCCCGGATGTACTTCGTCAGCTTTACGAAGAAATATAGAACCATAATAAAATGGATTTTTAAACATTTGGTAGATTGCACTACGAGATAAAGATTTGCCACCAATTTTGTGCCGCTGAATTGTTTTATAACCCCATTCTCTGTTTGCAATTTTTAAAATTTGTTGCGGTGTATAATTTCCTGTAAGCATTAAGTCCCACATTTTGCGGACCAAAGGAAAACGCTCTGAATCTTTTAACGCCACGTTTGTGCCCCTGGCTGCATATTTGGAATTTACATAACCTTCCGGTACCAAGCCAATGGTCATACCTGCTGCAATTTTCTTTCTAAGTCCGCGCTTTACATCTACTCCTTTGTTGTCATTTTCCAGCTTAGCTTGGCTGCACGAAAGGTTCAAAATAAATTTATCGTACGGAGTGTTTCTAAAAATTTGTCCCGGCGTATGTATTTCCAAGAGCCTGTTTTGAAATGAGTTAAATTAGAACGTGGCTGCGCCATTTCCCAAATAAACTTGATGCTGGTAGTTATGGTATAAGCGACTGGCAACGCTGGAGTTTAAACTGGGAGAATTGCTGGTTATTAAAGAAGTTAAATTATCTGCGCACATTTTTCGTGAACGGTTGAAAGCTTCTTCAACTGTGCTTCCTTCGACAAGAGCTATTATGGCTTCATAGGCAGGCTCCAAGAAAAACTGGGCGACCTCATCTCGCAACTGTTCGGCTTTAGTATTTTTGTTAAGATGGGTGAGCTTAAACTCTTCTTTATAACCTATATATGCCACGCCTCCAATTTTTATGGCTTCCGGTCCAAGCGTTTTACCCGCGTTGCAAGACATTGCATGGATTATTTTGTCTTTTAATAGGTGTTCATTTTCACCGCACCGAACGAGCACGTCTTGATTAAAGCCGGTAATAGAATCGTGGTTGCCATGACTGTTAAATAGAATAAGTTGCGGCTGCTTTTCTTCTATAACCTTAACAAAGTCTTCTCTGTTTGCCTTTCCCCCGCGCAGCTCATAAACAAAAGTATCTGGCTGAGCTTTAGCCAGATTAATTGCTTTTTCCGACCAAGTATCCAGATATTCAGTAACCTTATCGTCGCATGGGTTGGTTACAATAAGAATTCTAGACATCTATGTTTGATCAGGTATTAAACTTTTTAGTAACTTACCGTCTTTTAAGGCTCTTAAGAATTCCATTTCTGTTTTAACAAACTCTGCTCCAACATTGGTACCTTCCTTAATTTGGGCAATAATTTCGTCCCTGGAGAAATTTTGAAAACTATGACCGCTGGAAAAATGCAATTCCGGCGACATAACTTCTAAACGCGCTATAACTAACTCGCGTTCTTTTTTCAAGTTTTCTTGAGTTTCTTTTTGCATAGTTTTAAATTAAATCCAGGGCCTTAAGTTCTTTTAAAATTGTTTCCGATATTTCTGACTTTTGTTCAACTTCAATATAGGCCGCGTTCCAACTAACCGGTCCCAATTTATCCAAAACCAAAATTATATCTCCTCGCAAGTTAATAGGGGTATTGGCGTAAGTCTTTAAAAAATTTTCTCTTAGGGGTTCCATATAGAAGAGTGTGGCTTAAGCAGATTAAATTTTTGGTTTTGTTTTGCTCAGGCAAACTAAGTGCTTTTATTATACCACAAAAAATAAACCCTGTATAAAAAAACAAAAAATAGCGGAATGGGCCTTTTGCATAAACCGCTTTATTTAGGCTAAAATACCTTAATGAGCCTTACTTCATTCATTAAAGTAAAGCAGGTGCGGGAAAAATTTCAGGAAACATTCATGTTGCCGGATTTCAATTGTCAAACTGCTTTGCTAGCCCCTCCGCTTACCCAAAACTATATGCTGGTCGGCACGGCTTTTGATTATCTGCTGCGGTTCTATTTAAAGCGCTTAAACCCAAACGCTATAATTAAAACCTGGGTTGCCGAACAGGCAGTAAAGCAGATTCCCGAAACCTTTGGATGGGGAACATCATATTCCATTTTTGGTCGCTCTTGGTATGAAAAAACTTACAATAAAGGATTGGCAATTCTAAATGAGGCCAAACAACTTTATGCTGATTATCTTAAATCAGGCCAGATTACAAAAGGAATCATTAAGAGCGCCATCCTCCTTGCCCAGCTTGATAAAATTTATAGGGAAGGCCGACTTGATCGGAACTTTGGCGTTGTTGATCAGGGAGATGTAACCGATCTTGAAAATTTAATCCATTTGGTTAAGCCAGAGATATTTGCCGCAAAAAACATATGTTTGCTTAATCCTACTTTTGGACATGCTTCTAATTTAGTCGGCGGCGCGGATGCTGATTTGCTCGTCGACGATATCCTGATTGACATCAAAACAACGAAATACTTAAAATTTGACAGACCAATGCTTCATCAGTTAGCCGGTTATTATTTACTGCATAAAATTGGTGGCATTGGGGATACCCCTGGCAAATGCGAGGTAAACAAACTTGCAATTTATTTCTCTAGGTACGGACAACTCTTTACTTTCGACGCCAAAGATTTAATAGCCCATGATAGTATGTCCCAATTTATAAATTGGTTTAAGGATGAAGCCGTAAATTGTTTTGGAATTTAAATATATGATACAGAGTATTACTGAAGAACAGCTGAATTTATACCAGTCGCTCTTTCGCGGCAGAACAGATGTGTATGCCAAGTACTGGGAGAAGAATGGCCAAGGCAACTATAGTCCGGCTTACGACGTCAATTGGACAGCTTACAATAATTTTAAACTTAAGGGTGGGGCCTTCAAGGACTTTAAAGATAAAAAATTAATACCCTTAACACCGGATATTGTTAGAAAACATTTAATTGGTGCAAGTGCTATTGGTATTTACCCAATTCTGCAAGATAATACTTCGTATTTTATCGCCGCTGATTTTGACGGCAGTACTTGGCAACAGGATTGCAAAAATTTTATTGACGAATGCCTAAAGGTTGGCCTCCACCCCTATCTTGAACGATCCCGTTCAGGCAACGGCGGGCATGTTTGGATATTTTTTGGAAGCCCATACCCTTGCTATAAGAGCCGACAAATAATTTTGGAAATAATCCGCCGGGTGTTAAAACTTTCGGAATTTGATAAGGAAGTCAGCTTTGACAGACTTTTTCCAAACCAAGACAGTTTAGCCAAAGAGGGGTTTGGTAACCTTATTGCCATTCCTCTGCAAGGCCAAGCTGTTCGGCTAAGCAATACGTTATTTTTAGATCCTGAAACTTTTAAGCCCTATCCCGATCAATGGGCTTTTTTGCAAACGATATATAAGCACACAGGTGTGGAACTTGAAACAGCTTATTCAAACGTATTTAACAAGCCCGTTAGCTTTGTGTCGGAAGCGTTAGGTGTTTCATCGGTCAGATTAACTTTAAACAGCAAAATTATTTTAAATCGCTCTGAGCTCACCCCTCAGCTTATCCATTTTTTGAAAGAAAAGCTCAATTTTATTAGCACGGAATACTTAACCAAGAAACGGTTAGGCAAATCCGTTCACAAAGTCCAAAAGTTCTTTAAATTGCTTGAGGAAGATGGCGATGATGTTTTATTGCCGCGGGGATTTTTAAATCAGCTAATTTCTTTTTTGCATGATAACCGAATTGCTTATCAAATTAAAGACCAACGACCGCAAATACCGGAGGTAAAGTTTACGAGCAACATTAAGCTCTTACCTGAGCAGAAGCCGATTGTAGCAAAGGCCTTGGAAGCTGATAGCGGCGTTATTGTCGCACCTTCCGGTAGTGGCAAAACTATAATAGGTCTGGAGGTTATCGCCAAAAGAAAACTGCCGGCCTTAATTTTAGTTCATCGCAAGCAATTGCTTGACCAATGGGTTGAACGTACGCAATCGTTTTTGGGAATTCCTAAAAAGGACATTGGGCAATACTATTCTGTTAAGAAAAAGACCGGCGAGGAAATTACAATAGCCATGATGCAAACTTTAGTACGAATTGGCAATTTTGCCGAACTGCAAAACAAATTCGGTACGATAATTGTAGATGAATGTCACCATATTCCTGCCAAGACTTTCCGCGAGGTTATCAGCCAGCTTAATCCCAAATACATTTATGGCCTTACTGCTACGCCCAAGCGGAAGCATAACGATGAGCCCTTAATTTATATGTTCATTGGAGACATCATCGCCCAAATGGAGTATGCACTGGAAATAATAGCTGAAACGGCTGCGGCAGCTTACAAATCAGTCAACACGCAAATCATTGTCCGAGAAACCAACCTGGAAGTTCCTTTCAAGTTCACCACTGACAACTTTCAACTCTTGGCCAAACTTATTTGTTTTGATACTAACCGCAACCAGATGATAGTCAAAGACATTCAGGAACAAACCAGCCAAGGCAAAAAAGTCTTGTTTTTGTCGGAACGACGTGATCACTTGGAAATTTTAAGTCTTTATCTCAAAGGCCTATGCGAAACTATTACCATATCAGGTGAGGATTCCAACGCCAAACGAACAATCAAACTGAAACAAATCCAAACCGGCCATTACCAAGCAATTCTTTCAACTGGCCAATTTTTTGGTGAAGGGCTGGACATCCCAAGCATTGACTGTTTGATAATTGCTTTTCCATTTTCTTTTGAAGGAAAACTAATCCAATATATTGGCCGCATGCGAGGCAAGAATAACCAAAAAACCATTATTGATTACGAAGACAAAAAAATCGCCTTTCTTGAAAGGCAATTTAAACAGCGGAAACGCTATTATAACAAACTTGTAAAGATTTAATTTATTTTACCGCGTAATTTTGGGTAGCAAACTCATATTGATTGATGAATATTTTTTTCATCGGTACAAGAGAATTCAATTCATAAAATACCAACACGGCTTCGCGGTATTCATTTTCATCAACACTCCTATACGAAAGCGGGGCAAGGGAATGGGAAAGAAGTAAGGCATTAGCCATAAGCCGGGATGTCCTTTTGTTGCCGTCTTCAAACGGTTGGATATAACTAATACCCAATAAGGCAACCAAGGCCTTGGCATAAGGAGTGGTTATACGCGTTACAGTGGCCGAAAGGTTTTCCACTGCTTCTGTAATCTGGTGGATATTATCCAAGGGTAAATATTTGGAACCTGTAACTCCCACCGGTTTTTTTCGCAGTCCCAGTCCCACACTTAAATCTTTCACCAAGATAGCGTGTAGTTCTTCAAGATTTTTTCGGGTCAAAGTTTTAAATTGGGCGGAGTTTTTGTGAATGTAGTTAAAAGCATCTTTATGGTTGAGTATCATTTGCGCTTCTTTTTTACTATGACCAGGTGCTTCCTTGTTTTCCAGAATCAACTTCTCGGTATCCAAGAGAGTATAGGTATTGCCTTCTATCCGTGATGATTTCCAAGATAGCTCAATGATCAGCCGTTCCATTTCTTTTTTTTGGATTGCCGCTGGCAAGTCCGTTATTCTTTTTTCATATTCAATAGTAGCGTTTTTCAATCGTTTTAATTCTTCATCTGTAAAAATCTCCTCGGGAATGGATGACAACAAGTCAAAATTATAACGGCTTAAGCCAAACCGCTTATCAGGTTCCGCAGAAATATATTCTTTGGAATTTATTTCGGCAAACACTCGACCTTTAGGACTAATATGATAGCCGGTTGACCTTCCGGAGCCGGAAACTTCCAAAATACCTTCACTGGCCATTTCAGACAGCATCCTTTTTACCGTTACTAGTGAAGTTTTTTCTCCAAGTTTGGTGACTTCTTCATAGACATCGGATGATTGTATACCTCCTTTTTCAAGGAAGATACCTATAATAGTTTGCTGTTTTGTTGATATAGTAGTCATTTTCGTATCATTTAAGTACTTATATCGTATCATATTGATACGATTATAGCAATAATTAATTGGAAGGTCATAATTGGGGCTTGGCCTAGTAAGCTTACAGACCCTTTCTGATTATTTTTACTGCCATGTCCATTTTATAAGATTTCCATCCGCTTAAAATAACGGTTCTAAGTTCTCGTGCCGCTCGGAGCCATTAAAATCCACCAATAAACATTGGTGGATTTTAATTCGGGGAAGTAGAAGCTCGGACCTGTTTATGCTATAATTAAGTTGCAGAAAAAGTTAAATAAATTTATTTTATAAAAATATGAACGAAAAAGAAACGCCCGATTTTTCCGGTTTAGATACAAATCACTATTTAACCGAAGCAGGCTGGCAAGGTTCAGCAAAGGAGCCTGTATTCAACTGGGAGTTATCCTAAGACGGATTTGGTTCAAAAGAAGGCGATCAACATACTGTTATTTTGCGACGCGACGAAAGCAAAGGCACTGAGGACTATTATAATCATAAAGGCGACGTTGAGGCGCCCCAAGGTGCAGTTGGGGTTCAATGGAAAAAAGTTTATACAGTTCGTAATCGGAAATGGGAGCTGACAAAAGAAGTCTAATTTTCTTTTCCAAATAGTTCCAACGCTTTCTATAGTGCTGAGCCAACAAAAATCACCATTCGACAAGCTCATGGTGGTTTTTACATTCCAAATGTTTTATGAGTAAGGGTTCGTTCCTATTTCACGAAAAGACTGGCAAGAAAGCCCGCGCCCATACCAATGAGCGTGCCCGCGCCGGTATCACCCAACAGAGCGCCTATGCCCATCCCCAAAAACATACAACCTGCAAAAGCTAGATATTTTTTATTCTTCATAATACGAGTATAGCACAAAAGGTATATAATAGAAAATTTTACGTGTTCCCGCGCATCCTGGGGGTTAGGCAGGCAGGCGACCTCGACAAAGCCTAGCGCCTTGGGTTATTATGATTATATAATTAAATTTAGTACTTACTCCGACCTGTTCCGACGTTTCAGTCGGAACAGGTCGGAGTAAAATTTACAAAGCAAATTTTATGGCAGAACTAAAAACAAAGGCAACCAAAGAGAGCGTTTTAAAATTTATAAACTCCATAAAGCCGGACGAAAAGCGCAAAGACGCCCTTACATTGCTTAAACTTTTTAAAAAAATTACCGGCGAAAAACCGGTAATGTGGGGGACGAGTATGGTGGGCTTTGGGAAATACCATTATAAATCCGAGAAAAGCGCGCAGGAGGGCGACTGGTTTTTGGTGGGTTTTTCACCCCGTAAGCAAAACCTGACTCTTTATATTTTGGCGTGGAAGCAGGAAGACCCGGCGCTTTTGGCTAAATTAGGAAAGCATAAAAGAGGCGGAGGCTGCCTGTACATAAACCGCCTTTCCGATGTAAACGAGAAAGTGCTGGCCTCGCTAATAAAAACTGTATATATGCATAGAAAAAAAATTCATCAAAAAAATAATATATAGAAAGGGGTAACATGAATAATACAACAATAGGGCAAATGTTTTTAGCAGAGCTGGAGGCAGAGGCAGCGGCCAGCAGGAAATGTTTGGAGAGGATTCCGGAAAGTTTGTTCCAGTATAAGCCGCACGAAAAGTCTATGGCTATGGGTTATTTGGCGTTGCTTGTGGCGGAAGTGCCCAAGTGGATTGCCACAATGGCCAGCGGCGGGGAAATAGATTTTGCCACCTGGAAGCATATAGACTTAAAAGTAACCGCGGACTTGGTTAACCATTTTGACGAAAATATGCAGGCAGCAAAAAAAGCCCTGCAAAATATTTCCGACCAAGACATAGTAGAGCCCTTTGAGCTCAAAGCCGGCGGCAAAGTGCTTATGAGCATGCCTATTAAAGATTTTATCGGCTCCACCATAAACCACTCGGTCCACCACCGCGGCCAGTTAACCGTATATATGAGGCTCAATAACCTCCCCGTCCCTTCCTTGTATGGGCCTTCGGCAGACGAGGGAAACTTTTAAGTAATATATGAATAGGTTGTTTAAATTTTTTATTTTCATTCCTTTTATTCTCACAGCAACAATTAGCCTGTTGTTATATTGGTTAGGTAATACTTTTGGTCATACAGCCTGGAGACCGGAAGATGGGGTTGTTAGTAAAGACCGTCCTTTCTCACAGTTTTTTGATTTAGTAGCGGGTATTTTATTTTTTATAGGTGTCTACTTTATTTTTCGGACCGAAATAGCCAATCAAGTTGTTTCTATCAGCCCTTTATTTATTTTTAAAACCGTAATAAGCGCAGTCCTGCTTTTAATAGTTATAGGAATAAATAGGGTAGCCAACTCCGGAGAGTGGAAGGAATGGCCGTTGTTAAATAAAATTGTTACAAAATTTTTAAGTCTCCAAAAAGGAATCAACCAAAATTCAGATAATTAGGCAAAGTAAAAGCTCTTGGTCCCTTTTACTTCTTTTATTAAGTAAAATCACAAAATATGCCAAATTTAGGCAGCAGCTCAAGAATGTACTATGTTAGTGTAATGTTAGGAATAGCCACGTCTTTTCTTTTTGATGCAACTACCAAGAGCCTATCTATCCCTACCGCAATAATGGCTTGGATTATATACACCATTATTGGTACGCTAATAATTTATTATGTCTATAAAAATACAACTCCCCAAAAGAATCCATGGGTTATTCTGGCCTTGTTTTTTATAATGAATATTTTGTGCTCAGCTCTATTTTTTGGCTCTAGGTTTAACTAACCCTGCTTATTTTTATATGAACCGAGAAATACTTGATTATATTAAATCCCAGCGAGTTTGCGTGTTGTCAGTAGAAATGATGGACGGCTCACCGCACGCGGCCGCGGTTCATTTTGCCCATCAGGACAATCCATTAATGTTTTTCTTTGAGACAAATAAAACTTATAGGAAAAGCGAGGCCCTTTTCGGAAGGGAAGAAACCAGGGCATCTGTTGTAATTGGGACAAATGAGGCAGATATGAAAACTTTTCAAATGGATGGGATAGCAAGATTAATAAAAGGTAACGAAGCAGATTTGTATGAAAAAATTTATCATGGGAAGTTTCCTGAAAAGAAGGATAAGGCCCACGGACCAAATTATGTGAAGTTTGTTTTTATTCCAACTTGGTGGCGGTGGACAGACTGGACTAAACCAGAAGGTAAATTAGTATTAATTAGTCAGTAATATAAATGGATACCAAACTAACTAAAAAAATCTCCTCTGGCACAGTGCACACAATGCCCACGGACTTAAAAAAAGCCCTGGCTTCCGATGCTAAAGCTTTGGCATTGTGGCAGGACATTACTCCATTAGCTCGCAATGAGTGGATTTGCTGGACTACCTTCGTCAAGAAAGAAGAGACCAGGAAGGACCATGTTAAAAGAGTGGTCAGTGAACTCAAAGAAGGCATGCGCCGTCCGTGTTGCTGGCTGGGCTGTATGCATCGCGCAGATAAGTCTGTGAGCCCTTCGGTACAATGGGCACTTAATAGGCGATCTAAAAAATAACATAAAAATGGGACATTGCCTCATTGTTTTAACAAATTTTACCTTATTTTTATGAATAATATATGTACATACGGTATACATGTATGTTCAATATTATGTTAGGTTAGTATGTATTTTAGCTAATTAATGAGTAGATTATCATCTTTTTGGGTAGATTTATACTATACTTGTGTAGATTTTAATATTGTGATAGTATGTTTGTATGGAAGAAAAATTACTCACAATTAGCCAGGCATCCCAATATCTTGGGGTTTCTTTGAATACACTACGCCGTTGGGACGAGAGCGGTAAATTGGTAGCTATAAAAAAAGACGGCGGCAGCCATCGTTATTATCGAGAAAAAGACTTAGAAATATTTGCCAGCGATATGATGAAATTTGCCTCCGAGTGGATTTCGGAAGGTGTCGAGTTTCCCAATGTGTTTTATTGTCCAACAAGTTCCATTTTTAATGCAAGGCTCACAAAAATGGAATACGAACTTATGCAAAAGCCTGGATTTGAAAAGTTATATTCCTTGGTTACTTTAATTACCGGAGAGATTGGCGATAATTCGTTTGCCCATAACTTGGGTAAATGGCCGGACACGGCAGGAATTTTTTTTGGTTACGATCTTGCTAAGGGTATTGTTGTACTTGCCGACAGAGGTTTGGGTATTTTAGAAACTTTGCGCCAAGTTCGCCCTGAGCTTCCAAGCCATGTTGAGGCGGTGAAGGTCGCGTTTACCGAATTCATCTCCGGACGCGCGCCGGAAAAACGCGGCAACGGGCTTAAGCTTGTCCGTGAAGTGGTAATCGAGCAGCCGCTGGACTTATTTTTTACCAGCGGGGACGCGGAGGTGCGCATGCAAGGAACAGATAAGCTATTTCGCGTTACACGCGGGCAGAACATTGTACGGGGATGTTTGGCAAAAATAGAATTTTAAAAAATGGAAATAATTTAATACTTACTATGAAATTGCAACTGGAAAAATTTGGTAAAACCTTAATATCGCGTGAATTGGGCAGCGAGGCTTTTAAGGCTTTTCAAACTACTTTACGGGGGCTACCTAAAGACGAAGAACTGGAAATAGATTTTTCCGGCATATTAACACTGTCGCCGTCTTGGGCCGATGAGTTTTTAAGCCGGCTGCTCAACCAATTAGGCGATAAACTAATACTTTTACCAAGCGATAACCTCTCGGTACACGCCACACTTAGAATCCTTAAAGAAGTTAATCAACGGCCGTTCAGGACTAAATAAAGCAGTCAGTCCCGACTTTGGGACTTTGTTACCTGGATAGACTCAGTCAAACAATCGGCAGGCACTAAAACCCGCGCCGGCCAAGCCTGCATACTCCTTGCGGCCGGAAAGTAACATCCGTCAGCCCAACTTAAATAAGAAAAGATACCTGATACCTTTTTCACAGACAAATTAGTAAGCCCATTAATCCAAGCAATGTTCAATAGAGGGTCTAAACGTAATTAATAATGCGAAAATATGAGAAAAATTATTGTCCTTAGTTTTATTAGTTTAGACGGCGTAATGCAGGCGCCGGGCGGACCGGAAGAAGATACTTCGGGCGGCTTTAAGTATGGCGGCTGGACTTTTCCTTATTTTGATGAAGTAGCCGGCAAAATAATGGGCGAGCAAATGAAACAGCCTTCCGATTTGCTCCTGGGCAGAAAAACTTTTGACATATTTTCTAACTATTGGCCACAGCACGAAGAAGGCTGGCCCGGCATTAACGAAGCCACCAAGTATGTAGTTTCAAATACGCTTACAAAAGCTGACTGGAAAAACTCCATTATTATAAAAGACGACATTGTAGAGGAAATTAAAAAACTCAAAGCCCAAGACGGGCCTGACTTAAAAGTCTGGGGCAGCGCTAACCTCATCCAAACGCTTTTGAAACACGATTTGGTAGATGAATTACTGCTAAAAACTTTTCCTGTAACCTTAGGCTCGGGTAAGCGCCTATTTGCCGACCTGCCTGCGCCGCGGCCGAATCTATTTTTTGTATATGCGATACTCTGTGATGATGGATCGATATATATTGGCCAAACCCAAGACCTATCAGAGCGTTGGAATCAGCATGCAGCCGGCTATGGTGCTGAACACACAAAACTGCGTAAGCCTATAGAGATAATCCATTATGAGGAGTATATTACTCGTGAACTGGCAGTAAAGCGTGAGCATGATTTGAAGACAGGATTTGGCCGAAAATGGTTAAAACGTGAGTGGAAAGCCGGCCGGACGCGGCAGGCAGGAGGCACAATTCCCGTCGCATTCAAATTAACTGATAGCAAAGTTACACCCAGCGGAGTTATTGTAGCCAACTACGAAAGAGCGGGAGAAGTAAAAACCGGATCATTTGTCTAAATAATCATCAGAGATTAAAAAACAGTGGGTAGATAACCCACTGTTTTTTAATTATCTTTTGAATTCTAAAATATCCCCAGGTTGGCAATTTAAAGCTTTGCAAATTGCTTCCAGGGTGGAAAAGCGGATGGCTTTTGCTTTGCCATTTTTTAAAATCGAAATGTTGGCCATGGTTATGCCGACCTTTTCCGTAAGTTCGGTGACGCTCATTTTCCTTTTGGCCAGCATGACATCTATATTTATTATTATTGCCATAATATTTTTGATTATTCTCTTCCATGTCATCGCGAGTGCATCCGAAGCGATCTTTTCCTTAGATAAGATTGCTTCGTCGGCTGCACTCCTCGCAATGACATGTTACTAAACTGTTAAATCGTTTTCCGATTTTATTTCCACGGCATTTTGCAAAATCCGTTGAAACATCGCCGCCGCGGTGGCAATGACGATTGAACCGAAGGTAATGAGAACACCCATAAAAACCCCGCCTGCAGGATCATCACTACCATGGTTGAGCATAATAAAAATTTCTTCTACCACAACAAAACCAATTATAGCCAGCGCGCAATATTTTATAGTACGCAGAGCTTTTACAGTTGCCTGGGAGAATGTCTTATTTTGCCTTACGTACCCCAGCAACTTGAATGCTTGGTAGAGTGCTATGAAAAAAGGAATAGACCCTATGTAGACAAGAGCCAGAAATGGATCTTTAAAGTAAATCTCAAAGAGCGTAGCATGCGCGTTCCTGCCCTCGATTTGAGGTTCCCAAAGCAAAAGGGCAAGCGCAACAATGCCAAGAGCCACAATGACTACCTGAAGAAATATTGTTGAGGTTTTTTTCATAAAGATTGATTGCTTAATTCTTGATATTAATATCGTATACTACTATTTATCGTTTGTCAATATATTATTATTGTTATTAAATATATGTTATAATCATGAGAGAAAATAATTAATTATAAAAATATATGAACAACAAACTGAACCCGTACTTAAATTTTGACGGCAAAGCCAAGGAAGTAATGGAGTTTTATAGTTCTGCTTTAGGCGGCAAGCTTACCATGAGTACTTTTAAAGAAGGCGGTATGCCGCACGATCCAAGCGAAGAAAATAAAATTATGCACGCCATGCTGGTCGCGGATAACGGAATAACGCTTATGGCATCTGATACTCCCAAAGAATGGGAATATAAGCCCGGTACCAACATTTCCATTTCTTTAAGCGGGGATGAAGAAGTCGAACTTCAAGGTTACTGGGATAAACTGTCTGCCGGCGGAAAAGTAGAACAGCCTTTGGTACCGGCTCCCTGGGGCGACAAATTTGGTATAAGGTGGATGGTAAATATTGCGAGAAAGCAAGCGTAAATCAAAACTAAAAAACGCTGGCGAAAAGCTAGTATTTTTTGTTGGGCAAATGGGAGTTAAAATAAAGAAAAAACCCAGGACCCACCGCTCGCTTGCGTCGTAGGATCTGAGTTTATTAATTTTGCCTAGTCGGACCAAAGGTGTCTGGTGAAAGGCATGCTTACTCCGATAAAAGCTGGAATAGGTTTTGGAAGGTTTCGAGTCTCATGTCTACTTTAAAAGGATATACGATGTGTTCTACGAATTCAGCATCTTCTTTAGTGGACCATTGGATGTTAATACATCCCTTGCTTATTTTTGAGGAAGAAAAAGATAATTTTTTGTAATCCTCAAATTCGTCGATGCCCTATAGTAAAAATTCTTCTCCATCAAAATTGAAGGATGCCGTTCCAACTGCGTGCGTCTGTTCCCAATCTTTGACCTGATCTAGGCTTAACCCAAGTTTATCTATTGAATATACAAATATTTTGTATATATTAATCCCAGTATGGTCTGTCAGGTCGAACATCCATTGTATACATTTATCGGGTTCTTGATTGTCTTCCACTTCGATTTCGACAAAATCTTCTCTTTGAACAAAAATTTCCGTTACAGTATAAATTGTTTTCCCCCGAGAAAACTTAAATCTCGAGCCCACCTTTAATTCAGGCACTTTCCTTTCCGACATATAAGTCCTCCCTTTGTTTGATTAAAAAGTATAGCCGGTTTAGGGGCTTAAGTCAATGTTAAGTCAAATTTACATAGGTTTGTTTTAATAATGTTATAATGTTAAAATTTATATCCTGAGGAGGAATTATGACGGAAACCGGTGAAGCTAATGCAGAAGATATTCATGCCCTCATACAGCAACGCCACTATGATTTTTACACATTTATTCGTGAACGCACGGAGCAGATTGACGGCCACGTTGAAGTGTGTGAACAGTGTCATGAAAGAATGTTTGGGTGGACTAGCCACCTTCCGAAACTCCGGGCGCGTATGACCGTCCAATTTGAGAAACCCAGCAATTACGGCGAGCGGATGGAGCAAATGCAACAACTCAAGCGCGGGCAGTGCCTGCCGTGCGGTTGTGAAGTTACAGATGTTGCTTGGACTCGGGATTATGCGAGGACAAAATTTTACAGGGCCCTTTCGGAAGTGCTTGAGATTGCCGAGGACGACGCAAAGAAGATACAGGAAGGGATTAAGCTTGAGTTGCTCCCGCTTAATACCCAGTCCCTGCGCCGCCTGTGGGGCAAGTTTTGGGTTGCTTGCGATGTTGACCTGGATATGAGTTCCGGCGAGGTTAAGTACCAAGTTCCGGACGAAAAACTTCCCAAAATACCCCCGACCATTCGGGAATTTATTGATGACCTTGTAAAGCACCATTCCGGCGTATCGTATAGCGAGTGCAGTGAGCACTGGTGTCCATAACCGAGCCCGCGCGAAAGTCCTAACGGACGAGTAACGCGGGGTATTATTTTTTTACACAATACTTTCAATTTTATCCTGGACAAGTGCCAGGATTTTTTGATATGATACAGGGTCTTTGAAATACACATCAGAGAAGAAAGGAGCAGGAGGATGCATATTAGCGAATTGTATTGCTACCCAATAAAATCGTGCGGCGGCATTCGGCTTTCAGAGGCACGGGTCGGCCCGCGAGGCATTGAACACGACCGCGAGTATATGATTATAGATGCCAACATCGGCATGTTCGCGGCCCAGCGCAAAGCCAAAGGCCTTGGCATTGAAGTCAAAAGCCTGTGCAAGGTTAGGACGTGGATAGAGGACACGGACACTATTTTTATTACCGCCCCCGGCCGCCGGACGGTTTATGCCCATCCATCTATGCAACAGCAAGAGGTCGTGGTCCAGGTTTGGAATACTACTGGCATCCGCGCCTACGATATGGGCAACCATCTTGCCGATTGGTTTAGCAGCTTTCTGAGCCAGGAACGACCGGGCAAATATCGCCTTGTGCGCATTGCTGACGATTTTTTTCGGAAGGCTAAGCAGGGCACAGCGCAGGTAGGGTTTGGCGACGCTTATCCGTTAATGGGATTAGAGCAGGCTTCTATTGACGGACTCAATGAGCGCTTGGCCAACAAAGGCCAGGGAAGCCTGCCTGTTAACCGTTTCCGCCCGAATTTTGTGTTCAGCGGCGGCGAGCCGCATGCCGAAGACCATATGAAAGTTGTAAAGATAGGCGGCGACAGCGGCATAGTGCTGGATGGAATGACGCTCTGTGAACGCTGCCCCTTACCCTGCACTAACCAGGAAACCGCAGTGCGGCTAAAGGAGCCGAGCGCGACTTGGGGGCAGTACAGGCGAGGCCGCCACATTGGCATTATGGATCCGGCTAAGCAAAGCGCTCTGTTCTTTGGACGCAACTTTAATCACCGGGGACCCGGCTACATTCGTGTCGGCGACACGGTGGAAGTCCTGGAACGGGACTGAGAACTTTGGAAGCGTGTGTTGTTGGCCTTAGCCAGCAACAGCACACGCTTCTTTTTTTAATAATAAATTTTAACCTGGACAAGTCCGGGTTTTCTTGATATTATGCAGAATCTCTTGGCAACGCTTGGGAGTAATAAGTTAAGAGTCACGAAGGAGGTATTAGCATGAGTTCACCGTCTGGTAATAGCGAGACGAGGCGGGCGATTGTCTACAAGCGTGATGTCCGCTGGGACATTGTAGTTCCGTTGGGGTTTGAGTGGAAGTTCATGGAAGCGTTTGGCAAGGCTTTTGCTCTTGGCGACTCAATGGAAGGAGTTCACCGCTTTCGGCCAGTTGACAGCTACTACGAACATCCCGCCGGCTACCACATTCAGGTTAAGGTTGGCGAAAGCGAGGAGCTGAAACTGAAGCAATTCTGCGAAGAGTTTTTTGGCTCCCGCAGTATTTCATTCCGCGGCCTTGACGTGCTTGGGTCTCCAGCCACGGCTGAGCAACTATTAACGCCCGAAGGCCGCAGGGTCATAGCTGAAAACTTGACCAGAATTAGGCAGTTGGCTTCGGAGAGGGCGGAGGAAACAGGGGTTGGTCCTTTGAAAACTGTCACCTATAGCACTGGTGGCACGACAATCTTGGCCAACGGCATTCCAATGGCGGACGTGGACGCAATCAATACTTTGATGACCACCAGCTCGCTAGCGGTAAGTCCAATAGGTGGTTAACAACAGACCTGATTGGCGGCTCAACCACAAACACCATTAAACGTACGTCCATCTTAACCGATGGTAACGTACGTTTCTTTTTTTAATTTTATTAATATTTTTCCTGTAGTTGCTCGATTTATCGAGCCTCCAAGGGCCTGATAAATCAGGCAACTACTCTTTGTGGCTCGTTCTTGTGCACCGATACCCCCTATGCGGGGAAAGCCCAAATCCTTTACAAAACAGGCCTTTTGTGATATTTTTAGTTGTTATAGTTTATAGGAGGACCGTATGAAAAAAAGCATTCGGCAAGACGCTAAGGACATACGAATGAACGCCTGAAAGTACCAACAGAAAGCGAGGCTTTATGATGAAATTGGTGGATTCCGTATACGGAAAAGTTAGGACAGCAACCGCAATCCTACAGAGGTGCATTGGCACTAAAGGCGTTTGGGCCGATCCCACGCGGTATCGTTTCCAATGCTGGACGCGTGACTTTGTTATTGCGATTATGCCGGCGCTGATTGAATCGGGCCAGAAGGAAATAGTCAAAACTCATCTCAATAACCTTTCTAAGCGACAGCGCTCAAAGGGTCAAATCCCAATTCTCTTTCTTGACCAAACAAGACCGTTTCTTTTTGAAAAGCTCAAAAAGAGCTGGCGGGACAAGAAGCTGGCGTTTATGCTAGGCCGATTCCTAAAAGGCCAGCTTTGGAACCTTACGCCCGGAACCAGGGACTCGGAAATCCTTTACATTATTGGAATGCACGAGTACGCGAACCGGACCGGAGATGGGACTTTGCTGGCAAAGTATGCTTCGCGCATTACACGGGCCCTTGCCTACATTGAGAAAAACCTCATAAAAGACGGTTTGGTTTTGGGCTGTGATTGGCGCGACACCATGCATTTGGAGTTGGGCAACAAGCCGCTTTTAACCAACAACTGTCTTATGTACCACGCTTACCGGCTAATGGGAGAGCGGGCAAAAGCGGAACAGCTTAAGAAACGGATAAACGAAAGGTTTTGGACGGGCAACGGTTATTTGGACTACCCGGGCAGTTCACGGTTTGACCCTCTCGGCGGCGCTTTCGCAATTCTTTACGATGTGGCGCCAAAAGAACGCTATGGCAGCTTAGCGGAAAGTTTCCGTTCGGTTGACACAGCGTACGGCGTTACCATACAGTGCCGGCATAACCCAACCTCGCAAGAAGAGAAGGCGGTTGTGGAAATTACCGATGGCGTTGTGGTCTGGCCTTTTGTTGTTGGCTTCTCAATCCTAGCGCTCCTTAAGATAGGCGAGCGCGGTATGGCCGAAGACCAGTTTAGGAAACTTAGCGGCCTTAAAGGCTTCCGCGAGTGGTACGACCCGGCCACCGGCAAAGGGTACGGCGCGCTTGAACAACTCTGGAGCGCAACACTTTTTTTGCGTTCCAGAACAGCATTAAGCGCCGAGTAGCTTGCTCGGTTCTACAGGTAGCGAGACATTCTGTTTCGCTACCCTTTTTATATATTAAAGTTTTATATGCTATTATGTGTTTATGACAGAAGAAGAAAGAAATGTACATGAAATGAATCCGGAGCATATTCCCAGCGCGGAAGAAGTGCATTCGGTGTTTAGGGAGTTAATAGGACAAGGGAGAGAGTATAAAGAAACCAAAAAACGTGAAGACGAAAAAGGCCTTTATTTATTGGATGTTGAAGTACCGGGTGAGGGGGCGGGAGAAACAATAGGCTATGATTATTTAAGAAAAGGCCGCTACCCGGAACGCGAAAGTTCTACAACCGAAATCCATGTAACTTATTATGAAAATGGCGTACCCGTAGGCGGAACATCGGCAGCGGTATTTAAAGACGGGAAATGGAAAATTTTTAAACCATAATACCAAAATAGAAGCAATAAATTTATTTTAAAATTAAATTTAAACCGCCAACACCAATTAAGGTTCGGAGTTGATTCATTTAAGAATCAACTTATAAAAAAACCGCGCGTCCTTAAAATTTTGGACGCGCGTGTTTTAGCGCAGTAGCGGAAGTAAGCAGACCTTAATTTGTTCGCCTTTTCTTTTGCCGACTGTTATGTTTGCGTACATCCTGACCATAAGATAATGAAAATATAAAAATAAGCGTGCGTCCAAGTTTGAACGCACGCTTGACTTAACATATTGTAGCGAACCGGGGCTTTATTCGTTCAGGTATTTTTCCAGCCCTAAAACCAGCTTGGAATCGGTTGGAACTACCACCTTGTCGGTTTCGCGCAATGCCCTGGCCCGTTCCAGTTCAATGTAGGCCTTGCCGCCGTCTCCCGACAAAATGCCGGTAAGGTCTTTTAGCCTCAGTATCTCGGCTTCCCGTTCGGCTTTGGTCCGGATTTCCACGGCTTGGGCTTCGGATTCGGCAAAGGCAACCGCAGCTTCACCCTTAATTTTTGCCTGTTCAATAGTCAGCGTGCGGCTATTGGCAATTTCCAGGGTAATTAAGTTTTGCCTTGCTTTCTCGTTTTTTTCCCGGCCGTCAATTAGCCGGCGGGCGCTTTCCAGTTCAGCCTCCTCCTTTACGCGTTGCGTGTAAATGTCCACGTTGGTCTTGATGGCATCGGCCAGTTTCTTTTTGATTTCCGGGTCTTCAGGCACAATGCCTTCCACGTCAATGCCAAAAATTTCCAGGCCGTTTTCCGTGAACAGGCGGCTGCTTTGGCCGTTGAACAAAGTTTGCTTTACCAGTTCCGCGGCCTTGGAGTGGAAGTCCTCAAAGGTGTGTTTGGCAGCTTCCTCGCGGATTTCCGAAGACAAGGTTTGGGCCACAAAGCCCACAAAGTCTTTGAGGGCGAACAGCCTGTACGGATGCTCGCGGTCAATTTGGAAGCGCCAGCGGAAGTTGACGTCTATGGCCAACGTCGCGTTGTCTTTGGTTCTTACTGTAAGCTGGTCGTGAATAAAATCCGGACCCATTTTGAGGATGGCAATCCTCAGCGCGTTGGGCCTGACCGGCACGCCTCCGGAAATAAACAGTACCTTTGGCCGCTCGTGCGGTTCCAGGAAAACGGCATCGGGGCCGAATACCACCCGCTCGGTATTGCCGTTGTAAATGGCAATGGCTTCGTTGGCTTCAAGGTCAACCACAATGGCGTCGGATAGGTCCTTGCGCTGGCGGGGTTCAGCTACCAGCACGCGGCTTTGGTTTGGCGTGGTTTGTTCTTCGTAGCCCAATGCTTGTGCCTCCTCGCGGGTCAAGGTTTTGTTCCAAAGCGATTCGTTGTGCTCCAAAAACAAGTCGCATTCGCCGCGGACCAGCCGGACTTTGCCCGTGTCGCTGTTTTGGACATACTTCCCGTTTTTGGACGAGAGCGGTATGGACTTCCTTTTTTCTTTTATCCGAATGTGTTTGTGCGGAATGTACCGCCGCTCTCCTTTAATCAGGATTTCCTGGCCCGCTTTTAGCATGGCTTCGGCGGGAAAAGATTGCTCGCCGGCCAGGGGATGCGGAGAATCTTTTTCCGCCCTAAGCAGCAGCCCCTCGTCGTCGGCCAAAACTATCTCATCTTCAATGCCTTCTAAGGCCTCCCCGGGATGCAGGGAGAATTCCGCCGGCCCGGGGCGGATTTCACGGTCGCCCGGAATAATGTCACCTGTCGCGGCGCTGAAAGGGTTGAGGACTACGGCGTACTTATGGTCGGGCACCCGGATTTTTTCCCAGACTCCCACCACTTCTTCATGGCTTTCCAGCTGGAGGCGCTTGCCGTGTTTCGGCTCACCCTCGTGGAGCAGGATGTCGCCGTTGTTCTTATTGCGAACGTGGCAGAACTGGAAACGGTTAAGCAGAATAACGTTGCCTGTCGGACTCGCGCTATTGGTCATTTTTTCCTCTTTTTGTGGTTGTATTTACCGCCCTTAATTGAGTGGCTTAAGTAATATACTTATACAACCAAATATAGTAAATTAATTTTGAATAATATAAATTAATAATAATTTTTGCTTTAATTTAAAGGTAATTTTAATTATTATTTCGTTAAAAATAATTGACAGATTATATTAAAGATTGCATACATTCATCCTAATTGATATAATTTAGAATCAAATAAGGAGGGCACATGAAGAAACTTTTGCTCTTAAAAGGTTCCAGCAGGCGCCGTTTAGGACTTTTACTGGTCTTTTGCGCGGTCACACTTATGTTCGGACTTATCCTGCATGAAACCAACCGTCCTATTAGCGCTTTTTGGAGAGAGTTTGCCAGCTACCTGGATATTTCCGTCGCGTTTGTTTTAATGGGGGCAGCGTTCTTGCTTTCCGTGTCCCCGGTAGAGAGGACTGATTTAACACAAGCCTTAAAGGAGGCTATCCGCCAGGAGAAAACGCCAATGCCCGCGCGCGCCCCGACGGCCAACAGAAAAGTTCCCTTTGGGGAGCTTGCCTTATGGCAACAGCTGGCTATGGCAGGCTTATGGACGGCTTCCGGATTTACAATCTTATATGGGATTTATCTGGGGTTTCGGCTCGCAGACTGGGAATCCTTAGTACTGGCTGTTTTGGTCGGCGCGCCCGGAATATGCGTATGGCCTTGGCTTATGTCCAAGCAGGTAGATTCGCGCGAAGAAAAGTTTAGCGAGTCGCTCAAGGAAATAGAGCGCGAGATTAACGCTTTTTTTAAAGGCAAAATATAGCTTTCCGGTTGGGTCTTTTAGAGCAAAGCGTATTTCGTAGGCGCAACCACGACCTTCAATGGTTGGGGTTGCGCTTTTGTTTGGCTGGTAAGACGTGAGCCCAAAAACCCTTAGTCTGTCATCCCGGCCGAATGTCGTGCCTACGGCAGATCTACCGAAGGTACGACATCCGAGAGCCGGGATCCAGTATATAAGCCAAGTTCTGGATCCCGCCTGCCTGCGGTAGGCAGGGATATTTTTACAGCCCTTCCAACTTCGCTAAAGCTACGTCGGACGTGCCAAAAAATTCCGGGATGACAGAGGTTTTTGGGCTCATGTTGGTAAGGGCTTAGCAGTATTATAAGAACAATAATTAAAAATTAACGTTTTACTTTTTACAAAAGCCAAAATTTTGCTACAATAAATCATATAAAATAATTATTAAATTTTTCTACTAAATACCTGCCTACCGCAGGCAGGCGAAACTTAAAATAAAATACTAAAGCTTTAAACCTTAGATTTTGTATTTTCGTAAATTTAAGTATCTAGTAGAGCCAATTAAGGAATTTTTATGGTTCAAAAAATCACCCCATGTTTATGGTTTGAGAAAGATTGTGAAGAGGGCGTTAACTTCTATGTGTCACTTTTTAACAGCGCGCCAAAAAGTAAAGGCGGCTCTAGGGTGGTAAGCATGCAAAAATATCCGGAGAACATCCCAAATCCGCCTTGGCCAAAGGAAGTATCGGGCAAGGTTATAACCGCGATTTTTGAACTGGAAGGGCAAAGGTTTATGGCTTTAGACGGCGGTCCGGGCGTTTTTCCAAAAGGCGGAGTAGTTTCGCTGCTTATTGAATGCGAAACTCAGGAAGAAGTTGACCATTTTTGGGATAAATTTATTACGGGCGGCGGAAAGGAATCCCAATGCGGCTGGCTTTCGGACAAATATGGTTTTGGCTGGCAGGTTACCCCGAAGATACTGGGCGAGCTTTTAAGCGACCCGGACAAGGAGAAGTCGGGCCGAGTAATGCAAGCCATGCTGAAAATGAAAAAGATAATAATCGCGGATTTGGAAAAAGCATCCCAGGGATAAAAAATCAGGGCACGGTTTAACGTGCCCTAGTTAGGGTGGGGGTTACCCAAGGTCATCAAGGATTTCGATTGTTACCCAAGGCAGGATGCGCAGGGCGAAAGGCTCCCGTTTGCATACTTCCAGTTCAATGTCTTGAATGCGTTTCTGCAAAGTTTGCGGCAAAGAATCCCAGACCTCGGTAATCAATTCAGCCAACTCATCGCAGTCATCCCGTATTGGCTCAATTTTTTCTTCCCTGCCTCCGGTCGGAAAAAGCCGGTCCAGCCTTCCCGCAAGCGCTTCCGCGCTATATAGGACAGATGCCATAAGACCTCCTTATTTATAAGTATTATATAGGAAAAATTAATATTAAAAAAGAAAGGAAATTACCATGAATCGTGTCGTACATTTTGAAATCCATGCCAAAGACATGGATGCAATGCAAAAATTTTACCAGGATTGTTTTGGCTGGGAAGTGTCTGCCATGGGCGAGGCATTTGGTGGCTACCGCGTTTTGGTAAGCGGCAAACCCGGAGATATGGGTATTAACGGCGGCATGGTTTTGCGCAAAGGCGACTTGCCCAAAGAAGGCGCGGCCGTTAACGCGTTTGTCTGCACCATTGGGGTAAGTAGTATAGACGAGACCCTTGCCAAAATAGAAAAAGCCGGCGGGACTATTGCTACGGAAAAAATGGATATTCCTGGGGTTGGTTTGCTCGCCTACCGCAAAGACCCGGAGGGCAATATTTTTGGGGTTATTCAGCCGGACCCGGCGTCCATGCCGAAATAAAGCTTGAGCTAAATTAAAAAGCGTCCGTTTGGGCGCTTTTTAATTTTGGCGTATACTGTAAATACATGAAAAATGTGCTTAAAAATAAAGTTTTTTGGTTTATCACGGCTGCGGCGGTTTTGGTATGTGCAGGGTTTTATTTGAAGTTTAAGATTTTTAGCCATCCTAAAATTGCGGTTATGCAAAAACCCGGACAGGTTAAATCAGCGGAAACAGTAACGCCCGTTCCCGAACCGCCTAAACTGGATTTTGTGGCTTATGATTTAAAGTTAGAGCAGATAGCGAATAATCCTGTAGTCGCATCATCAACTGCTACGTCCACAGAACCCTCACCCCGGCCCTCTCCCATAGGGAGAGGGAGCAAGGAAAACCTACTATGGCCGGTAAAAACCGTTTACCCAAATTACGGGGCGCTTTTGCCTTTTAACCGGATAGTGGCTTATTACGGAAATTTATATTCAAAGGGCATGGGCGTGCTGGGCGAGTATACCGAAGATGTCATGCTGGATAAACTATCAAGCGAAGTAAAGAAATGGCAGGAGGCCGATCCGACTACGCCAGTAATCCCTGCACTTCATTACATTGTGGTAGTAGCGCAGGCCGGTGGAGGGCGCGACGGAAAATATAGAGCAAGGATGCCGGAGTCGGAAATAAAAAAAGTATTAGCAATGGCTGATAAAATCCACGGTTTGGTATTTTTGGACATCCAAGTCGGGCAAAGCAATGTCCAAACAGAAGTCCCGCTTTTGGAAAAGTATTTAAAACTTCCCAATGTGCATTTGGGCATAGACCCGGAGTTTGCCATGCATAACGGCCAAAGGCCGGGCACCGTAATAGGGACTTTGGACGCGGCTGATTTTAATTTTGCCGCGGAGTATCTTGCAAAAATTGTCCGCGATAACAACCTCACGCCCAAAGTTCTCATAGTCCACCGGTTTACCCAGGCAATGGTCACCAACGCAAAAAAAATCCAGCCTCTTCCCGAAGTCCAAATTGTTATGGACATGGACGGCTTTGGCGGACAGGGCGCCAAGCTAAATACTTACCAGCAGTATGTATATAAAGAGCCAATCCAATTCACGGGCTTTAAACTTTTTTATAAAAACGACGTTGTGGGCGGCGGGATGTTAACACCCCAGCAACTCTTGAAACTTACTCCCATCCCGGTTTATATTCAGTTTCAGTAAATTTTATAAATAATGAACTATGGACAAAATTATTTTTCGCCAATACGATGATGCTGACAAGCAACAGGTAAAGAATCTTCATGAGGCGGCATTAAAGTCTGCCGGGGCGTTTTATAAAAGCGGCAAGTGGGACGGGGACTTGGATAAAATCCCTGAGGTGTATTTGCAGGGAGGCGAGTTTTTGGTTGGGTTTATGGAGGGCAGGCTGGTTGTAATGGGCGCGCTTAAAAAAATTTCTACAACAACGGCCGAGATTAAAAGAATGAGGGTGCTGCCTGAACTGCAAGGCCAGGGATTAGGTAAAATCATGCTGAAAAAATTAGAAGACAGGGCAAGGCAGTTGGGGTTTACGGATTTGGTGCTTGATACGACTGTTAAACAGGTTGTAGCCCAAAAATTTTACCAAAAATATGGGTTTACAGAAGTAAGAAGGGCAACCGAAGGCTGGCCTTTGGAAGTAATTTTTTATAAAAAAAAGTTATGAAATACAAAGCTGTGATTTTTGACATGGACGGACTTATCCTTGATACAGAGATTATAGAATCCCGTTCTTTTGAAAAGCTGCTTAATGAATATGGAATAAAGGCCGAGCTCTATGAAAACGGCTTGTTGCATAAGATTGGAGGGGCTGTGGAAGCAAAAACTTATTATGAAAATTTTAAGAAACAATATAATCTGCCAATAGATGCTGATATTGTGCGGGATAAAAAGCGGGCCTACTGGCAGAAAATGGTGGAAGAGGAGGAAATTAAAGCATTTCCGGGGTTTATCGAACTTATTGCGTTACTCCAAGAAAACAAATTAATAATCGCGCTGGCTTCCAATAGGAATGAAACATTCCTGCACTTAGTTTTGGAAAAGTTAAAGGTTAAGCACCACTTCCGTACTATTGTCGGGCCCGCGGAAGGAAGAAGGGGTAAGCCTTATCCCGATATTTACCTTCATACCGCTAAAGAAATAGGAGTAAAGCCGGAAGAATGTATAGTTTTAGAAGATACAGATGTCGGAATAATTTCTGCCAAAGACGCCGGGATGAAAGCCATAGCCATTCCGAATATTTATACTAAAGACCACAATTTCGCCAGGGCTGACATAGTAGTCGGCAGTCTTAGAGAGGTAACTTTAGAGTTATTAAAAAAATTATGACTAAATTTATTCTAGTGGGAGGTTATCCACACAAAGCAGAGGATAGTATGTGCAAGAGCTTGTAAAAGGGCTTGCCGCGGGGAGCTTCATTGGCAAAACCGGGATTTTTTGCTAAAATGAAACCTATGATTAAAAACAACAAACGGCTTATAGTAATTGCTGCGGTTACTTTGGTGGGCGCTTTGGGTTACGGGATTGTAATCCCTATTTTATATCCGTATTCTGTAAAATACGGGCTTTCGGATTTTGAAAATGGCATCCTGTTTTCTGTTTTTTCCATTTGCCAATTTATATCTACGCCGGTAATTGGCATGCTTTCGGACAGGTATGGAAGAAGGCCTTTGCTGATTATTTCGCTAATAGGCACAGCCGTGTCTTTCTTTATTATGGCTTTCGCCCCCAGCGCCCTGTTCTTGTTCTTGGC
Organism: Candidatus Doudnabacteria bacterium; assembly: GCA_023245895.1. GTDB lineage: Bacteria > Patescibacteriota > Doudnabacteria > UBA920 > UBA920 > PALSA-1336. Next base: position 19,472 of record JAHFJJ010000001.1, on the reverse strand, counting down.
CCGGGCTTTGGATGGCTTGACCGCGGGCAACTTTCCCGTGGCCCAGGCCGTGATTTCAGACTCCATTGAGGGACAGGACCGAGCCAAAGGTTTTGGGATTATTGGCGCGTGCTTTGGCATAGGTTTTATAGCCGGCCCGGCCATTTCCGCCCTGACCGTAGGAATCTCCATGAGCCTGCCTTTCATCATAGCCGGCATAATTTCCGTTATTGCCGTAATTTTGGCTTTTACGCTTTTAGACGAAACCAACCCCCATATTGGCCAAGTGGAACATAAGAAACTTTTTGACTTTAAAAAGCTGGGCAAAACGCTTTTTGACAAACGGGTCGGCTCCACGCTTTTAATAACCTTTTTGTGGGCCTTTGCCTTTGGTATGTTTATTTTTGCTTTCCAGCCTTTTTCTTTAAAAATTATCGGCCTGACTTCAAAGGGAGTATCTTTGGTTTTTGTGATGTTCGGGGCCATTGGCCTGGTTAGCCAGCTGTTCCTAGTGCCAAGGGTAAGTAAAAAATTGGGAGTGCTTACTGCTTTTACTCTCGCGCTGTTTACTTTAACAGCGTCTTTCACACTTTTGTTTTTTGTTAAAACCTTAACCGGCCTTATTATAGCTTCTATAATTATGGGACTGTCTAACTCTATAATTCAAACTTTATCCTCAACTGTACTTTCTTTGGAAACCGAGCCCCAGAGACAGGGGGAGATTATGGGAGTTAATTTTTCTTATATGAGCCTTGGGCAGATAGTCGGGCCTTTGGCCGGGGGAGCGGTTGCTTTGCTTGCCATAAATTACGCGTTCTTAGCCGGCGCGGTTTTAATTTTAATTTGTTTCCTTATTTCGCGTAAAATAAGGCTCACGGCAGAAAATAATCCGAAATAAAGGGGTATAATAATATAAAATTAATGGCTTATGCCAATATGTATCTGACAGGCATCAGGGAAATGTGCCAGGTTTGGTAAAGTATGTTATAATCAGTATATTAAATATTTCCGCCAAAGGCGGATCCGCCTTTGGCGGAAAATTAATCTTATAAACTAATGAAACAAAAAATATATTTGCAAACAATTTCGGTTATTTTTACCGTCATCGCCATAGTCCATGTGCTTCGCCTGCTTAATGGTTGGCAGGTAAAAATTTCCACTTTTGTAGTACCTTTGTGGGTGAGCTGGATAGGGGCGCCGGTAGCGCTTTTCTTAGCCTATCAAGCGGCCAAATTTTTAAACAAAAAATAGCGCTCAATAAAAAAATACCCCCGTGACTGACGGAGGTATTTTTTTATTTATGGATTTATTTTTGCTTTTGCCAGCCTGTATCTTGCTGAAACAACTCCGAAAGAAACAAAGCCAAGGTAAATCAAACCGGTTACGCAGGCTTGAGTCATGTTTGCGGGTTTGCTTAGCACTAAGCCAAAACCGCTAATTAGGGTAAAAATAACCAAGGCATAAGAAACTTTAAGGCCGGAGTCGGATGGACGGAAAAATACATATCCGGTTTGCATGAGGCTTATTAAGGCTATTATTATGTGGAAGACTAAAATCATTTGAAAAATTTATCTATAGGAATTATAACACAAAAGGCCAAAATTATAATAAGCGATAACCGGAACATCTTTTTTGCCCACAGAATATCGTCAGCAACTTTTCCGCCAAAGGCGGATCCGCCTCTGGCGGAAAGTCCTTTTACGCCTTTGTAGAGCCAGATTAAGCCTAATAACAACATTACCGCCAAATAAAGGTAGCCGGTCAAGCCGTATACCGTTAGTAAGCTGGTAGAAGCAGTAAAGGCTATTAAATAAATTAAAGTACTTATTTTGGTAAAATTTATGCCTTTTTTAACCGAAAGGACGGGGACACCGGCCGCGGCGTATTCATCCATCCTGTAAATGGCTATGGCGTAAAAGTGGGGCATTTGCCAGAGGGCTATAATTAAAAACAATATTCCGGCCCCAAGGTCAAAATTATTCGTTATGGCAGTGTATCCGGCAACGGCGGGCATGGCTCCCGCAACCGCGCCAATTTGCGTGGCGTAAATTGTATGGCGTTTGAGCGGGGTATAAAGGAATACATAAACTAAAAAACCAAAAGACGCGGCAAAGAGCGCGGCATCGTTTATGTGATAGTGGAGAATAGTTGCTCCCAGCATGAAAAGCAAGCCGCCGTAAACAGCCGCGTTGGATTTTGTTATGGATTTTACTGCCATGGCGCGGTTTTTGGTGCGTTCCATTTTGGCGTCAATCTCCGCGTCCCAAATGTTGTTGAAAACGCAGGCCGAGGCGACTATCAAGGAAATACCGATTAGGGTTATCATTAACAGTCTAAAATCGTAACCGTCCTGCGAGGCAAGTAAAAACCCGGCAATCGCATTTATGGCATTGCCGTAAATAATTCCGGGTTTGGCTAATTTGTAGTAGGTTTTGAACATAAGCAATTTTTGTCATTGCCAGTAGCACCGAAGCAATCTTTTTATCCGAGGTAAGGGATTGCCACGTCGTCCCGCCCTTTTATGCAAAAAGGGCGGGACTCCCCGCAATGACACATAAGCGGTTATTTCATATCCGGCATTAAGCTTTCATCTTTTAAAATAAATTCCTGTACTTGTCCGGGCGTCATGTTGTAATTTAAATGCCCCATTATCCAAATTGAGCCTAAGACCAGAATTAACACAATGCCGACGGTGGAAAATAAAACTACCAGGTTCCAGATTCTGTCTGAGCCTTTGCCGACGTGCAGGAAAAATATTAACTGGACGAATAGTTGGATTATGGCAAGGGTTAGGATTATTGGCAGTATATTAGGCGCGTGGTTGGCCACGGCGAAATAGGCCATTAGGGTTAAGGCGATGGAGAATATGAAGCCGGTGATGTAGGATTTGAATGTTGCCATATTTTTGTTTGCAATTCCTTGTGTACCCTCTTCTCCTTGAGGAGAAGATGTCCCGAATGCATCTGAGGGACAGATGAGGTGTTCCTCGGTTTCGACCTCTCTGTCATTCGGATGCACTCATGACATCTCCCCTTGCCAGGGGAGAAGGCTCCGCAGTTTTGCTTAGTTCGCCGATAAATCGGTACGCTACACTTTCGCCATTAAATAAACAATCGTAAAAATAAAAATCCAGACAATATCCAAAAAGTGCCAGAAGAGGCTTAGGCGGGTGAGTTTGGAAGTAATAAAAGGTGTAAGTCCGCGCGAGTAAATTTGTTTTATGGCGACAACTATCCAAAGCGAGCCAATTGCAATATGCAAACCGTGAGTGCTGACGAGCGCAAAGAATGATGACAAGAACGCGCTTTTTTGCCAGGTATGGCCTTCGGCAATAAGCTGTGAAAATTCTTTTAATTCCAGGCCAAGGAAAGTTAGGCCAAGAGCCAGTGTAACCAGAAACCAAATAATGGTTTGGTTTTTATTTTGGCGATGCGCCGCGAGCATAGCCAGTCCGCAGGTAAAACTGCTGGTAAGTAATATCAACGTTTCAGCAAGAGCTCCGTTTAGGCTGAAAAGTTCGCTTGGGCCGGGGCCGCCAAAGGTGCTGGTTTTAAGCGCGGCGTAAGTCGCGAACAGCACAGCGAACATAATTAAGTCCGTCATTAAATAGACCCAAAATCCGAGGATGGTTTTGCTGTCATTGTGTTGGGTTATTTGTAAATCAGGTTTTTGCATAGTTTGTTGTTTTGTAGTTAGCTGATTTATCAGCTGTTATAGACAGCCCATAAATGGGCTAACTACATCGGGAACGTAGAAGATTTATTTATGCTTTCTATTTTTTCAACTTCCACCGCAGTAATAACATATTCAGTTTCTTCATCGAACGACCTGACAATTAAGCATACGATTGCGCCTATTGCACTTGCAATAACCAGCCACCAAATGTGCCAAACAAAAGCAAAGCCAAAAAAGAAGGTGCAGGCGGAAATGTAGATGCCAATGGCGGTGTTTTTTGGCATCACTATATCTTTGTAAGTAATTTTTTGTGTGTCATTGCGAGCCCCGAGTGCATCCGAGGGGCGCGGCAATCTACTCTCGGATAAGATTGCTTCGTCGGCTGCACTTCTCGCAATGACAGCGTATTGTTTCATATCCCAGAAAGCATCGCGATCCCTAACTTCGGGTATAATTGCAAAATTGTAAACAGGGGGAGGAGAAGACGTTGCCCACTCCAAAGTCCTACCGTTCCAGGGGTCTCCGGTAACATCCATACTTTCTTTTCTTTGTATAACGCTTACTATAATTTGTAAAACCTGCAAAGCCGCGCCTAAGCAAATAATTAAAAATCCAAAACCCGCGACTATAAACAACCATTGCCAGCCCAACGATGCATCGTAGTGGTCAAGCCTCCTGGGCGCGCCCATAAAACCTAAAATGTAGAGCGGCATAAAGGAAACAAAAAAGCCGACTATCCAAGACCAGAAGGCGTATTTGCCAAGCCGTTCGTTTAGCATAAAACCTGTAATTTTGGGGAACCAGTAGGTAATGCCGCAAAAAATCCCGAACAGCGCTCCGCCTATGGCCATGGTATGGAAGTGGGCAACCAAAAACAGGCTGTTGTGCACCTGAAAATCAATCCCCGGAATTCCAAGCATGACTCCGGCCACTCCGCCCAAGGTAAAGGTGCAGATAAAGCCAACAAACCAGAGCATGGGCTGTTTAAAGTTAATTTTTCCTTTGTACATTGTGGCCAGCCAGGTAAAAACCTGCACGCCGGTTGGAATCGCAATTACGCCGGTCATAATTCCGAAAAAGGCGTTAACATTAGCGCCCGCGCCCATGGTAAAGAAGTGATGAAGCCAGACCAAAACCGAAAGCAAAGTAATTAGAATGGCCGCGACAACCAAAGACTTGTAGCTGAATAATTTTTTCTGGCTAAAGGTAGATACGACTTCGGAGTAAACGCCAAAGGCGGGTATCATTAAAATATAAACTTCCGGATGCCCCCACGACCAAATAAGGTTGGTATAAAGCATGGGGTTGCCGCCAAAACCCGAGGTAAAAAAATGCGTACCGAATTGGCGGTCTAAAGTTAAAAGGATTAAAGTCATGGCCAAAATTGGAAAAACAGAAACTACCAGCACCATGCTGGAGAGGGATGTCCAAACGAACATTGGCATGCGCATTAAAGTCATGCCCGGCGCTCGCATTTTTAAAATGGTGACAATAAAGTTCACGCCCGCAAGCAAACTGCCCAAGCCGGAAATTTGCAAACTCCATATCCAGTAGTCCACGCCTACGCCGGGGGAAAACTCAATGCCCGAAAGCGGGGCAATGGACAGCCATCCGGTTGCCGCGAATTCCCCGCCGAACACGAAAAACAAATTTATTAAAACCGCGCCGGCAACGTAAAGCCAAAAGCTTAAAGTGTTAAGCAAAGGCGATGCCACGTCGCGCGCGCCAATTTGCAGGGGCATTATGTAGTTAATTAGTCCGGACAAAAAACCCATGGTAACAAAAAAGACCATTATTGCGCCGTGGGCCGTAAAAATTTGCTGGAAGTGGTCGGCGCTTAAGTAGCCGTGGGAGCTGCCCACTGAAAGCGCCTGCTGTAGCCATATCATGCCCGCGTCCAGAGCGCCCCTGGCCAGCATTAAAGAAGCCACCACAAAATACATAATGCCAATTCTTTTAGGGTCGGTAGATGTCAGCCATTCTGTCCACAGCCATTTCCAGCGCTTGTAGTAGGTCAAAAAAAGCGCAACGCCAAGGCCGCCTAACATCATTGAAACCGTTCCCGCGATGGTGAACCATTCGTGGGGCAGGGCGGCTAATGTAAGTTTTCCAAAAAGTAGAGACATCTATTTGGCTTTATCAGGTATCATATACTTCATCATAATGTTATTATACAAACTTTCTTCCACCATTGAATAATAGGCCCGCGGATTATTTTCGCTCGGTTTTTCGAGTTCGTTATATTGGTCTTCGTTGAGAATATCCGGGGATTTTTTTATGGATTCCACCCAGGCTTCAAAATCATTTTGTGATGTAGCCTTAGCCACAAAACGCATCCCCGAGTATCCCTGTCCGTTTATTTCCGAAGACAAGCCGTTGAATTCTCCGGTGTCGTTTGCCATTAGGTGGAGTTTGGTGCTCATAGCGGCCATAGCGTAGGTTTGGCCGCTTAACTGGGGAATCCAAAAGGTACTCATTGGTCCGTCTGAAGTTAGTTCAAAATTAATAGGCGTGTCTTTTGGGAACTCAATAAAATTTACAGTCGCAATGTTTTGCTCCGGGTAAATAAACAGCCATTTCCATCTTAGTGCCACAACCTGTATTGTTAAAGGTCTTATGTTTGACTCAATGGGTTTGTATGGGTCAAGGTCGTGGGTACTTTTCCAAATAATTCCCGCAATAATAAAAATAACAACACTCGGGACTACCCAAATAAGCGCGCCAATTAGGTTGCTTTCCAAATTTGGCGAATATTTGTTTTGGGAATTATTTTTAGCGCTATATTTTTTAGAAAAGTAAAATAAAAGAAAATATGCCGGGACTACGGCAAACAGCATCAACAAAACAGATGTAAACATTAGCCCGCGTTCCTTTAGCGCAATAATGCCCTTAGGGTTGAGTACGGCAAAGTTGCCAAAGTGGAACTCCGGCCTTGCCATCATCCAGAGTGAAAAACCCACCAGTAAGGCGTCAACGGCAATAAAAATAGCCAGTTTTATTTTGTTTCGGCGTGTCATTTGATATTTTCATTATACCATGCCCAACAAAAAACACGCCATTTGGCGTGGTAAAAAAAGAAACCGGCCCCTATGCTCATGCACAGGGGCCGTAGGCCGTTACGCAGTTAGCCCTGGATGTTGCCGAACGTCACCGTGGCGGAGGAGGTGGCCTCCACTTGGTGCCGCGATAGGGTTTGCAGATTCGCCGCGACGTTTTGGGCTATGTCGTGTGGAGCCGTATTCGTCGCCATCGTAATGATGTTAAAGCCGGGCGAAGCGCCGTTGGCCAGGTTCATGTCGGGCATGCTATTCGCGTTGACGTTCGCCAGGGTAAGGTTCAAAAGGTGACCCGGGGACGCGCCGTTGTTCGAAGCAGCAAATATATAAAGGGAATTCTCCATGCCAGCGGCGTAACTCGCCGTGCCGTTGACCTGGAGTTGGTTCAGAACCGCCGCGGAGTCCACTGTCAGCGCTTCAGGGGGGCTCGTGTTCGCGAAAGCGGAAGTTGCCGTCCCGATAATCAAGACGAGCAACAGTGGCAGGAAGAGTCTGATCTTCAACATATTTTCCTCACTTTGAGTTTTGGAACGTGAACATTATCCTGTCTAGAAATGTTGCACAGGTATCCAAATAATACACATAACCCGCCCAATTGTCAATAGCAAATTTGTAACAGTTCAAAGGACCAAGTCAGATGGGCACCTTCTCGGAAATCTTTAAGAAATTCAGAGAAGGTGTCCATCAAATACTGGCAAATTTATGACTTTACTCAGGGTTGTGAAATGTTACCAAATTTTGTCTAAAGTTAGCAGGGAAAATTTGTGATATAATAACTATCCAGATAAAATTAATTAGATCGCTCATAGGCGACTAAAGGAGATTTATGAACGAAAAAGAAATGTTTTTAAATGTCAAAGAAAGAGAGTACCAGACTACAGTCCGCGTGCTTAAGGCTTTTCCGGCAGACAAGCTAAGCTTTAAACCGCACGAAAAATCCAAAAGCGCGGGCGAGCTGGCGTACAATTTTGCCCTGGAAGAAAGAGTGAATACAGACGCGCTTAACGGCAAAATAGATTTTTCGGTTTACGACAACAAAGTCCCTGCCACCATGGGTGAAATTCTGACGCTGCTGGAAAAAAACCACAAAGCTTCTATGGATGCCATAAAGTCGGCGAGCGAAGAGCAAACCAACCAAATTGTGGATTTTGCGGGAATGAAAATCCGCGCTATGGATGTGTTTGGTTTTATGATGATGGATTCCATTCACCACCGCGGCCAGTTTAGCGTTTACATCCGTTTGGCCGGAGGTTTGGTGCCTTCCATTTACGGCCCGAGCGCGGATGAACCCTGGGACGGCGAGCACAAGCCTGCTGAAGCTAACTAATACAAATTTAAAAAAACAACCCCGGCTTGCCGGGGTTGTTTCGTGTAGCGTGCCGATTTATCGGCGTCTAAGATCGCCCATAAATGGGCACGCTACATCAAGGCCAGTTTATTTGCTAATCCGGTATAATTTTCCGGGGTAAACTTTTTTAGCTCTTTTTTAACTTTATCGCTTACATCTAAACCATCAACAAACTTATGCATATCATTGAGCGTAACTTTTTCGCCGCGAGTAAGTTCTTTAAGTTTTTCGTAAGGCATTTTTACGCCTTCCCTGCGCAAGACTGTTTGAATGGCTTCGGCAATGACTTCGGGATGGGCTTTTAAATCTTGCGCCATCTTAAATTTATTTACCTCAATTCGGGACAGTCCTTTTAGTAAATTTTCGTAAGCAATTAGGCTGTAAGCCAGGGCTGAACCAAAGTTTCTTTCTACTGTGGAATCTGATAAATCCCTTTGCAGTCGCGAGATTGGCAATTTCATCGAAAAATGGTTTAACAAAGCATTGGCCAGGCCTAAGTTGCCTTCGCTGTTTTCAAAATTTATGGGGTTGATTTTATGCGGCATGGCAGAGGAGCCGACTTCGCCTTTTACGGCTTTTTGGCCAACCCACTCGTCGCTAATGTAGCGCCACATGTCCTGGTTAAAGCCAATTAAAATGCTGTTCATACGGCGCAAACAGTCAAAAATTTCCGCTTCGCTGTCATGCGGGTCTATTTGGGTAGTGGGCAAATTTAATTCCAGTTTGAGGATTCTGTTTTTATTGGCGCTGTTAATAAAATTTTTGGCAAATTTTATCCAGTCAACTTTTGGGTAAGCCGCCACATGGGCGTTAAAGTTGCCGGTGGCGCCGCTGAGTTTTACCGAGATTTTTGTATTTTTCAGAACAGCCAATTGTTTTTTTAATCTCGTGGAAAAAACAGCCATCTCCTTGCCAAAAGTGGTGGGGGAGGCAGGCTGGCCGTGGGTGCGCGAAAGCATGGGCAGGCTTTTATGTTTTTTCGCTAACGATTCAATATTTTGGATTACCAAATTAATTTTCGGCAAGATTACTTCTTCCAAAGCATCGCCCAGCATCATGCCGCGGGCGGGAGTATTTATATCGTAAGAAGTTAAGCCAAAATGCACCCATTCCAAGACTTTTTTTAGGGAAGTTTTTTCCAGCTTTAACTTTAAAAAGTATTCCACGGCTTTTACGTCGTGGTTGGTTGCCGGGATATTTTTGTAGCCTTTCTGTTCAATATCAGAAATAATTTGCGCATCGGTTGTTGGCAATTTATAAAGGGAGCGGATAAGTTTTTTTTCTTTGTCAGATAATTTCCTAAGCTTGAGTTTTAGTTCCGACAGCGCGATTAAATATTCGCCTTCAACAATAAGGCGGTAGCGCATTAAAGCCTGTTCGCTGAAAAATTCAACCAGCGGTTTGGTTTGTTTGGCGTAGCGGCCGTCAATGGGACTGATAGATGATAGTGGCATGGGATTATTATCTAACTTTTACTTTTCGTTCTCCCCCTTGAGGGGGGAGCTGTAGCGTGCCGATTTATCGGCGTCCCAGTTATTTATAGAAATTATCGAATTTTAATAAAAGCTCTTGCGGATTGTTAATGATATATTCTCTAATTTTTGTAAGTGCTGTCTCATTTCTAATTACATGCTCGTAGTAATTGGCTTGCCAAACGTTCTGTCCGAAGCTATACGATACTTTGGCCTTAAGCCTTCTAATTATCTCTCCTAAATGCAAATCGCAATTTTGTAAAATTAGTATAGCATGAATATGGTTCGGCATTATTACGAAATAATCAAGATTTACTCCGGGAGTTTTACTTTGCAGGTCTTTTAGTTCCACCTCAACTAAGTATTCTTTGCCTAAAAATATATTTTCTCTTAATTTGGAAACAGCTGTAATAAAGTAGTAGCCGTTACTTTTGTAGTCATAATTCTTTAGCCTAATTTTTTTTCTTCCATCCATATTTAGATCTTAGATCGCCCATAAATGGGCACGCTACACTCCGGAGCTTATTTACAGCTGGTAGTTCTTTAAATTCTTTTCTATCCTTTGCAAAACAGGGGTATTTAAGTCCGCCTCGAATTTCTGGCCGGTAATTTGTTCGTAAATTTGGATGTATCGGGCGGAGAGCTCGACAATCATGTCCGTCGGGGCTTTGGGGAGTTCTTTGTCTTCGTAGGGGTTGGAGTTGGCTTTAAACCACAGGCGCAAGAATTCTTTGTCAAAGTTCTGCGGTTCCTGGCCGGCGTCTATGCGGGCTTGATAGGAATCAGCCTGCCAGTACCTGGAAGAATCCGGCGTATGGATTTCGTCTATCAACATTAGTTTGCCGTTTTCGTCCAAGCCGAATTCGTATTTGGTATCTACCAAAATTAATCCCTGTTTAAGGGCCAGTTCCTGTCCGCGGATGAATAATTTTATAGCGGTGTCTGCGAGTTGTTTCCACAATTCTTTCGGCACTATTTGCTGTTCAAGTATTTCTTTGGTGGTGAGAGGCGCATCGTGGTCGTCGGATTTTGTAGTAGGGGTTAGGACAGGCTTGTCTAACTTTTGGTTTTTTTTCATGCCGTCCGGCAAAACAAAATCCCCAAAATTCCTCTGGCCGTTTTGGTAAAGCGTCCAAAGCGCGGTTCCGGTCACGCCGGTTATATAGCCCCTTACAACCATTTCGATTGGGATCACGCTGCATTTTTTTACCACCACCACATTTGGGTCCGGCGAACTAATGAGATGGTTTTGGATTATATCAGCCGTCTTTTCAAACCACCATTTGCTGGTTTGGGTCAGCACCTGGCCCTTGAAGGGGACTAGCGCCAAATTCCTGTCAAAAGCAGAATACCTGTCGGTTGATACCAAAATTATTTTGTCAGGCTGGGTGTAAATGTCGCGCACCTTGCCCTGGCGGCGCTCGCCCAAATTTTTGAAATCAGTTTTTTCTATGACCTTATTTATGTTTTGTTCAATTATAGATTTATCCATCGTAAATAATGCTTTTGCCTTTGGTGAATTGTGAAGATATTAATACTTGCGGGTTTGTTTCCTTGGTTATTTTACCACAAATTTTTGCCTGGACTGAAAATTCGGCCGCTCTTTTTAAGCACAAATCGACATCTTTTTCATCTATAATAAGCAACATCCCCTGCCCGCCGTTCCAGACTTCATAAAACTCTTCATCGCTAATATTGTGCCAGGCCGCGCACTCTTTCATTATTTGGGGCGGCTCCCAAAGTTCCGTAAGTTCAGCCGAAAGTCCGCGGGGGAAAATAACGTCTTTTGCCAATTTTTCTTTTATGCCGCCGCCGGAAAGGTGGATGACAGAGTGGATAGTAATTTCGGCTTTAAAATGAGGGTTAAACCAGCCGTGCAAAGTATTTATTAACATATCGTAAAGCACGGAAGGAGCGGCGGCTTGTTTAAGACTTTCCGCGGCTTCAGGATTTTTATACCATTCATTTCCAAATTTTTCTTTTAAAGCTTGGCGCACGCTGCTTATGCCGTTGCACCTAAAGCCGTTTTCCTTAAGGGCGATAATTACCTGACCTTCCTGTAAAGTTTTTCCGGTTATCATTTTATCCGGATGGTAAGCGCCTATCATTGTGCCGGACCAGTTGAATTTAGTTTTGGAATCAGCTATTTCGGAATTAATAAAGATTCCCATTTGCGCCGTCTCGCCTTTTAGCGCGACAATTTTTGCCTGTTTTACTACATCACCCAAACCTTTTAATAAGTTTTTATAGGTTTCGCTGATTGCGTCGCCTTCTTGTCCTACGCCGACAAGGTCAAGGACATTTATAAACACCAGCGGAATGCCTCCAAACCGGGTAATGTCGCTGGCGGTCATGGCAATAATATCGTAAGCGGCTAAGTGGTGGGTTTTGGCCGCGTCAACAAGTACGCCTTTGGTGCCCATGCCGTCTGTTGATGCTTCTATATAGCAGCCTTCAGGCAGATTTTTTAAGGTAAAGGGCCTGGGGCCCCTGAAGTGCCCTCCGGAAAGGTCATGGACTTCCACAAACGGCGAGTTGCCATAGCTGGCTTTGCATATTGAACCGGCAAAGCTGCTAAACTTTGCTTCTTCTTTAACATTTACTCCATCTTGGGCGTATTGGCTAAGCATTGATTTATTTGAAATTTATGATAGTCTTTATGGCAAGGAGGATTTGCTTATGGCGAAGTACAGAACAGAACTGGATCCCTGGACAGATGCCTCAGTAGCTTTAAACGGGGCTGTTGCAGGTTTAGAATCGGCGGTCAGCTTCCTTAACGGTAAAACCGACTTGGCAGATGAGTTGAGTTTGCTCTGCGGGCGGGTGGTTTTTTTACGCGGCCAGCTTGCACAGGAAACTGAACTGAAAAGGAAAGAATTTGCCTTGGATACTGCCAAGGTTGCCGATGGGCATGGCAGTTAAGAGATGCCAGAGCAGGAGAGGAACGGGTTTGCTGTCCGTTCCTCTATTTTTTTTCTTCCAAATATTTTTTATAGCCCTGTTTTTCCAGTTTGACAGCTTTGGCTTCCACTTGTTTTTTTAAAGTTTTTTTAAACCCTTCCAGCTTTAAAAGTAATTTTTTGTCGGCCGTGGCTAAAATTTCCGCGGCTAAAAGTCCGGCATTCCTTGCCCCGTTAACGGCTACCGTGGCCACGGGGATTCCCGGCGGCATTTGGACAATGGAAAGCAGGGAATCCAGCCCGTCCATAGAGGAAGTTTTTACAGGCACGCCAATAACCGGTAAAGCAGTTATAGAAGCGGTCATGCCGGGTAAGTGGGCGGAGCCGCCGGCACCGGCAATAACAACTTTAATGCCTTTTTTTTTCGCCCTAGCGGCGTAAACGTACATGCGGTCCGGGGTCCTATGGGCTGAAACCACGGTTAGCTCGTAAGCAATTTTTAGCTCATCTAAAACTTTTGCCGCTTCCTGCATAACCGGCAAATCGCTGTCGCTGCCCATAATTATTCCAACCAAGGGTTTGTTCATGTTATATTTTAATTAATGCTCTTATTTTTTCCGCTGTTTGTAGCAAATCTTTTGTGTTATTGCCTAAAACCGTAATGTGGCCCATTTTACGTTCCGGCTTTGTTTGTATTTTACCATAAATATGGATAAAAGTTTTGTCTAAATAGTCCGCGCTTATTTCCCCCGTGCCTAAGGAATATTGGCGGCTAAAATCTTTAAGCGTACCGTCAAAAGCCGGAAAATTGGCGGCGCCTTCACGTCCGCCTAAAATATTTATCATAACGGCTGCAGGGCTGGCTAAATCAACCGGACCTAATTGCATGCCGGTTATAGCCCTTATGTGTTGTTCAAACTGCGAGGTTTTGGAGCCTTCTATAGTTAAGTGTCCCGCGTTATGTACCCGGGGCGCGATTTCGTTTACTAAAATTTCGTCATTTTGGGTTAAAAACATTTCTATACAGAATACGCCCACGCCTTTTAAGTTTTCTAAAACCTGCATAGCCAGTTTATGGGCGCTGGCCTGGGCGGCGTCCGGAATTTTTGCAGGCATGGTAACTGTATGGCAAATATGGTTTTTGTGTACAGTTTCCGCAACCGGGTAGGCCGTAATATTCCCCTCTATATCCCGGGCGGCGACAACGGACAGTTCTTTGGTAAAATCCACAAATTTTTCTACATAAAGCTCGCGGCCATTTAATTTTTGCAAGGCCGGTTCAACACCGCCGGCATTATTAATTAACGCGTTTCCCCGTCCGTCGTAGGCGTCAAACTTTGCTTTCAAAACCAGGGGATAGCCAAAAACTTCAGCGGTTTTTAAAATATCGTCCGCCAGTTTTACCTCCACAAAATCTGTAACGGGTATATGGGCTTGGCGCAGGAACTGTTTTTGCCCAAATTTGTTTTTGATGATTTGTAAAGTTTTAGGCGAAGGGTGTATTATTTTGCCTTTTTTTTCCAACTCTTCCAAGACTGTGCTGTTGGCCGATTCGGTTTCAAAAGTTAAAAAGTCGGACTTTTCCGCAAGTTCTCGGATTTTAGCCTCATTGGTAAAACTTCCAAGAATTTGCCCATCGGCAACTGAAGCGGCCGGGCAGTCCGCGGAAGTTTCTAAAATAATCACTTTAAAGCCCAAAGGCTTGGCTGCCTGCGTTAGCATCCTGCCCAATTGCCCGCCGCCCACAATGCCAATATTTTTATTTGCCATTTAGCTTTTTGATTATTGTAATTAACTCTTTCATATTATGGATTAGAAAATCAGGACGGTGTTTTTTTAACCTTGCCGTGCTATTGTAACCGCCGCTTATGGCAACGGTATGGTAGCCCAAGTGCTTGCCGATTTCAATTTCCTCTTGCGTGTCTCCTACTGAAATTACTTCATGAGGCTTGAATTTATGGTTTTTAACAAAGTCATGAAGTTTTTGCTGTTTGCTCCGTGAGTGGATTAAGGACTCCTGAAGGTCGGACCTGCCTAAAATTTTGCTAATAATTTTTTTTATTTTAAGCCTCTCCAGCTGATCTTCAACTCTTTGGGCAACGTGGTTGCTGTAAATTATAGACGGGATTTTTTGTCCGTAGAGCCAGTTAAGAACTTCCCTGGCTCCGCCGCGGGTGCGGCAGCGTAGAGCATGTTTTTCGTAGTGCGAATGGAATAAATCTTCCACTTCGTACATGTGTTTTTTAAAAAAGCTTTTTTCCATGCCCACGTTAGTCCAGTAATTTATAATCGGAATATCGTAAGATTTTCTGAATTTTAAAAGGCTAACAGGTTTGTAGCCAAGAGTTTTTAAAGCATAATTGTCGGCGTTTAGTACCGTTTGGGTATCTGACAGCAATGTGCCGTTCCAGTCAAAGGCTACGAGTTTTATCATAAACAAGTCTTTAGTACTTAGTCTTTAGTAGATAGAGATTTGGCGCCTATGTCGGTGCGGTAATGCATGCCGTCGAAGTGGATTAGTTTTACGGCAGCGTAAGCTTTATCAAGGGCTGTTTTTAAATCATCGGCAACCGCCGTTACTCCTAAAACCCTGCCTCCGTTGGTCACTATGATACTGTCCTGTATCATAGTGCCGGCGTGGAAGACTATAACGTCATCCAGCTTTTCAGCTTCTTCAATGCCGCTAATAGGCAGGCCTTTTTCATAATTGTCCGGGTAACCTTTACTGCACAAGATAATACAGCAGGCGTAAGTCTCATGCCATTCAATTTTTAATTCGTTTAATTTTCCTTCAACGCAGGCTTCCAAAATATCCAGTAAGTCAGTTTTTAATATACGCATATAGCTTTCGCATTCCGGGCCGCCGAAGCGGCAGTTGAACTCTATAACCTTTGGACCGGTTTTGGTCATTATAAGACCGGGGTAAAGCAACCCCACAAAGGGCGAACCTTGTTCCTGTAATGCTTTTAGGGTGGGGGCGACAATGGTTGTGGCAATGGTATCCATATGTGCCTGCGTTATCCAGGGCAGTGGAGCAATGGTGCCAATGCCTCCGGTATTTGGGCCCTGGTCGCCTTCAAAAATCCTTTTATGGTCTTGGGAGCAGGGAAGGAGACGGAAGTTTTTTCCGTCCGAAAAGGCGTGGGCGGAAAACTCCATTCCTTCCAAAAATTCTTCTATGACCACCTCGCTGCCGGATTCCCCAAAGATTTTTTTTACCATCGCGTCGTTCAGCGCGGCTTTGGCTTCATCCAGAGTTTGGCAAATTGTAACGCCTTTGCCTAAAGCCAGGCCGCTGGCTTTAATAACTATGGGTTGTGTGTCTGTAGCGTGCCCATTTATGGGCGGCTGAGAACGCCGATGAATCGGCACGCTACCCTTGAAATGGCTTTCAACATATTCCAGCGCCTTATTGTAATCGGTAAACGTTTGATATTCAGCAGTCGGAATACCCGCCTGCTTCATTAGTTCTTTAGAAAAAACTTTTGAGCTTTCTATTTGTGCCGCAGCTTTGCTCGGCCCCCAGATTTTTAAACTTCGTTTTTGGAATTCATCCACCACTCCTAAAGCCAACGGGTCTTCGGGCCCTACAGTAGTTAAATCAATATTATTTTTTTGCGCGAAATCCGCCAGTGCTAAAACATCGGTCGCGGCAATATCTACATTCTTACCAAATTTAGCGGTGCCTGGATTGCCCGGCGCAATAAAAATTTTTTCAACTTTTGGAGATTGTTTAAGCTTCCAAGCTAAAGCATTTTCCCTGCTACCGCTGCCAACAATTAAAACAGTTTTTGTCATTTGGTTGATAGCACGATTTGAACGGCCGTTCAAATCGTGCTATGGAATTATTAATAGGTTAATTTTTGCAGGACTTCCACATACAGCTGGTTTTCTTTGGCTTTCAACCTGGCATATAAAGCATCTACTGTATCGTTTGCCTGGATTTTTTCAAAAGTCCTGCCAAGGACAGGGCCGAAGTCAAAGTTTAAAGTTAGAAAATGTATGGAAGAGCCGGCAAATGTTAGGCCTTGCTTTAAAAAGTTTTCAATGGCTTTGGTGGTCAGCATGCCCTTGTTCCAAAGGCCGCTGGTACCGTCCGGATTTTTTACGATGGAGTCCGTGGTGTCCGGTACCAGGCCTGGATGCAAATTTAAAATTCTATTGGGAAAAGCTAAAACCACTTCGTCTAATATAATTTTTTTCCAGCCGCATAGGCAAATTAAGGAGGGGTTTAGTTTTTCCAAAAGCGGCAACAGCTCTTCTTTTTTTGCGCAAATTTCAACAGGCAGGTTATTTTTTTTTGCATGTTCCAAGGCCGGCGCATCTGCTTTGTCTGAAATTACCGCACAAATTTCGGCCTTAATTTTACCGCTATTAACTCCTTCTATTATAGCTTGGAGATTTGTGCCGGTTCCGGCGTTGGAAATAAGGATTGCAATTTTCATATGAAGATATTAATAGATATTGGATATTAGATATTATTGGAATTTCCACAATATCTTAATATCAAAATATCTAATATCAAAACAACGTTCCCTCTGTTTTAACCTCCGCATAAACCGGCTCACTGACTTCCTTGGCGCGTTCTTTTAAGTCCAGCGGGTATTTTCCGTTAAAGCAGGAGGTGCAGAATAAATCTTCGGGAAGTCCTGTAGATTCAATTAAACCTTTGAGAGACAGGAAGTATAAGGAAGTCGCCCCCAGGTACTGGCGGATTTGTTCAACCGTTTTATGCGCCGCGATTAAATTTTTCTGGTTGGGCGTATCAATCCCATAAAAGTCCGGGAACTTAACAGGAGGCGAGCTGATTAACAAATGCACTTCGGCAGAGCCGGCATCAAAAAGCATTTTAACCAGTTGCTTGGATGTTGTGCCGCGGACAATGGAGTCATCCATCACCACAATTTTTTTGCCTTTTAAAACTTCGGGCAGGGGAGTGAGTTTTAATTTTACTCCCAGGTCGCGGCTGTGCTGTTCGGGTTGTATAAACGTTCTGTGTATGTAGCGGTTTTTTACCAGGGCCATTTCCATGGGAATGCCCGAAGCCTTGGAGTAGCCGCTGGCCACCGGGTAGGCGGTTTCCGGAACGGGCACTATAATGTCCGCGGTAATCGGATATTCTTCCGCCAGTTTCATGCCGCAATTGTGCCGTACCTCGTGGACGGACTTGCCCAAAATTTGGCTGTCCGGGCGGGCGAAATAAACAAATTCAAAAATATCCAGTTTAGTCTGTGATTCTTGTATTTGTACTGACTCAATGCCATTTTCGGTTACAATGACCATTTCTCCGGGTTTCACTTCACGCACCAGTTCCGCGCCAACTGTATGGAAAGCGCAGGTTTCTGAGGCAATAACCGTCGCGTCCCCGTTTATTTTGCCTATAGACAGCGGCCTTATGCCATAAGTGTCGCGCACGGCAACTAAGGAGTCTTTGGTTAAAATAGTTAAACAAAAAGCGCCGGTAAAAAGCGGGTAGCTTTTTAACATGGCGTCTTTAATGGAATTGCCGTGCTCTATATAGTAAGCCAGGGCTTTGGCCATTAGTTCGCTATCGCTGCAGTCGTCCGTAGAAATATCTTTCGCCTCCAAAAATTCCTTAAGCGCGGTTACCGAAGGCAGGTTGCCGTTATGTGCCAAAGCAATATGGTCGTTAATGACTACGGGCTGGGCGTGTTTAATGTGGGAGCCTTCACTGGTTGAGTAGCGGTTGTGGCCAATGGCAATGTGGCCTTTTAGGTTTTGGATAGTTTCCTCGTTATAGACCTGGGTAACCAGCCCCATATTTTTGTAAGCGTTAATATGGTTGCCGTCGCTTACCGCAATGCCGGTGGATTCCTGGCCGCGGTGCTGGAGCGCGAACAAACCGTAAAACGTCAGGCGGCTGACGTCCAGGTTTTTGCCAAAGATTCCAAAAACTCCGCATTTGTGGCCTAGGTTGTCCATATGGATGTAGCGTTCCCAAATATACAAATTGTGACAAATATACAAATCTTAATTATTTCCACGAATCTATACAACCGAATTTGTATATTTGTGTTGATTTGTATATTTGGGATTACTACTTAAAATAATTAATTGCATTCTTAAATATTTGCAAACCTTCACCATATTTTGGCAAAGGCTTCCCCGCTCGTATCAATTTTTCTTTTTGAAGCGGCCACATAGGGGATTGCGTAAAGAATATGGCGCGTTCGGGATGGGGCATAGTGCCCAGGATTTTGCCATTTGCCGACGTTAAGATTGCGACATCGAGCGTTGAGCCGTTGGGGTTAGCCCCAAGGTTTTGGTATTTACAAATACTGCCTTTATAGTATACACCCGCGATTTGTTTTTGTTGTTTTATCGCCTTTAGGGTTTCATCCGCGGCCACAAATTTGCCTTCGCCATGGGCAATTGGTAATGAAAGATGGTTGATATCTTTTAGCCATGGACTAGTGTCAAGGGTGACCCTTGACACTAGGATGTCTACCCAGCGGTCGGTGTAGCGGTTGTTGTCGTTAAAAGTCAGGGCGCCGGGAAGGAGACCGGTATTGGTTAAAATTTGGAAGCCGTTGCAAATGCCAATTATTAGTTTATCTTTGGAAGCAAATTCCAAAAGCTGTTTTTTAAGATGGTTATTTAATTTGTTGGCATACGCTTTGCCGCTGCCTAAGTCGTCGCCGTAAGAAAACCCGCCGGGGATTGCCAGTATTTGATACCGCGATAATTTTGCAGGGGAATCAATCAGGTCATTTATGTGTACAATATCCGCCTGCCCCCCGGCCAAATTAAAAGCCGCCGCGGTTTCTTCTTCGCAGTTAAGGCCGTAGCCTGAAAGGACGATTATTTTGGGTAGAGTTTTTGCCATGATGGTTGTTGTAGTTAGCCCATTTATGGGCTGCTGTAACAGCCGATGAATCGGCTAACCACGCTTAAATCAATAATCCTTAAATGTCGCTTTGTAATTTTTTAAAGCTTGGCTTAGGTTAAGTTCAATAATTTTTTTATCAACTTTATCCTTTATTACCAATGTTGTTTTATTTGCTACCTTGCCGATTTTAGC